>NZ_JADKCX010000004.1:22500-121287 GCF_016718685.1 Haliscomenobacter sp.
GGTCGAGATGCGGAAATGTTCCGTTTGATTGATTTCACCTTGCCTCTTCTGGAAGGACGACCTGCGGGCATTGCGTATGTTTTTGGGGAAGCCGGAATTGGCAAAAGCCGCTTAAGCTACGAACTGAAAGAAGCACTCTTGCGCGACCAAAAAGTACAGTGGTATTCCTGTCCTTTGGATCAAATCTTGCGCAAACCCTTTAATCCTTTTATCTATTTTTTAAAAAACTACTTCGACCAATCGCTCGAAAAAAATACCGCCCGCAACCTACAGCGTTTTGAAGCACGTTTTCAACAACTGCTGGATAAATTGCAAGGCAACGCAGATGCACAGGCGCTACGCGATGATTTAATCCGCACCAAATCCGTTTTGGCAGCGCAAGTGGGTATCGTTTATTTTGATTCACTTTGGGAACAACTGGATGCCCGCGGGCGCTATCAAAATACCATTCAATCCATCATTGATTTGTTTTTGGCCGAATCCTTGGTTCGACCAATCGCCATTGAACTGGAAGATGCCCACTGGATTGATGAAAACTCGCAGGAATTGCTCATTGAGTTGGTGCGCTACTTGCGGCGCTACCCCATCTTTTTACTGATCACTTCCCGCTATGGAGAAGAAGGACAACGGCCTCAACTCTTGGATCCACTCTTACTGGAAACCCATCAGGTGCGGGGCCCACTGGAAATTGACCTCAATGTGTTGCAACCTGAAGCCGTACGACAGTTTGCAGAAATCAAACTTCAAGGCCCGATTTCAGAAACGTTTTTTGTCCTTTTGCAACGGGCAGCCAATAGCAATCCATTTTACCTGGAGCAACTCCTGGAATATTTTTCGGAACAACAATTGCTCCAAAAAGACAATGGTCTTTGGAACCTCAAGGACGAAAACATCCAGTTGTCGAGTTCGATCAACTCTATTCTTACCGCCCGCATCGACCGCTTGTCTTCATTGGTGAAAGAAACCGTAAAAGCTGCGGCAGTGATTGGACGGGAGTTTGAATTGCCCGTGTTGACCGAGGTCATGAAATACAATGAGGAGTTTTCGAGGAGCAATCAAGACGTGGGGCTGCTCACCGAACAAATTGGCGTAGCTGAAAAAGTGCAAATCTGGCGGGCCATGAATGAGTTGCGCTACATTTTCCGGCATTCCCTTTTGCGCGAAGCAGCCTACAGCATGCAGTTGCGCGCCCGCCTCCAACAATTGCACAAGTTGATTGCCGAAGCCATCGAGCGCCTTTATGCCGACCATATCGACGAACGTTTTGTCGATTTGGCCTTTCATTACGAACAAGCCGGTGTATTTGATAAAACCTGTTCTTACTTGCGCAAAGCAGGTGATTACGCCCGACGCAACTTCCAAAACCAACAGGCCTTGGAGTTGTACGAAAAACTGCTCCAACTGCTCGGCAGCGATCAGGACATTGCGAGTCAAATCAAGACCTTGCTCAAAAAAGGCAAGATTCAGGAATTGATTGGCAAATGGGACGCCTGTGAAGACACTTATAAGCACGCGTTGGAGTTGGCCAAACAACACCGGGATGTCATTTTACTCGGCCGGGCCAACAACAGTATGGGTCGGGTGGTCATGCTACGCGGTGATTACACCGAGGCGATGCGTTATTACCAAAAATCGGTTTTGCTCTTCGAATCGGTAGAAGATAAATATGGTTTTGCGGAAGTATACGGTAACCTGGGCAACCTTTATTTCCGGCAAGGTAAGTACGAAGATGCTAAAAAACACTTCCAAAGTGCCCTGGCCATTGGTCAGGAAATACGCGGCTATGTGGTTGATTCTCAAATTGTAGCCAACCTGGGACTCACCTACATGAACCAGGGCAACTACGACGAAGGCATTCGCCAACAGCAAGAACAACTTGCTTATTGCCAGGCCCACAACGACAAACCGGGTATGGCCACTATTCATACCTACATCGGCATTGTGTTGCAGGAAAAAGGGGATTATCAGGAGGCTTTGTTCCATTTCCAGGCGGGACTTGATTTGGCCAATGAGCTAGGCAATAAACACCTAACCGCAGTAGGCATCGGCAACATTGGCCTCATTCATGAACGCCAGGGCAAATACGATGAAGCCATGGAATTGTACGTAAAAGACCTGGAATTGACCGAAGAACTTGGCGACAAACAGGGTGAATCCATTGCCTTGGGTTTCATCGGGCAATTGCTCAATATCCAGGGCGATTTCCACAGAGCCATTGAATACATGCAAAAAGCGCTGATGTTGTGCGAAGAACTGGGCTACCAAAAGGGCTTGGCCAAGGCCGTCAACACCCTTGGTGATATATTTTACAACCTGCAACAATATCCTCGCTCTTTACATTTTTACAATCGGGCCATCGACATTACCCGGGCCATCGGCAACAAACTGGTGTTGGGTTTAAGTTTGGCAGAAAAAGGAACGGTTTTATTGGAAACAGGCAATCATGCCGAACTGGATCAGGTCACTGCCGAAGCCCAACAATTGGCCCTTGATCTGGATCACCCTGATTTGTACTTCGAAGGCGCTTTACTCAATGCCAAACGACTCTACTTATATGGTCTGGCTCAGGAAGCGGAGCAAGTGCTAAAAATGTTACTGAAACGCCAATTGAGTGCCGACCAGCAAGCTGCAACGTATTACGAACTTCACCGCATTGATCCTTCCAACCGCGAATGGACCCAACAAACCCTGGAGATTTATACTCAGCTGGTGCAACAAACACCGAAGTTCATTTACCAGTCGCGGAAAGAGGAATTGGAGCAGTTGTTGGCATAAAATTTTGATCAATAATCGATTTTTATTTTTCCATTAAACCAATGGTCATAACCCTACAGCCTTGTTCTTCCGACGCCATCTCTTTTTATTGGCTTTAATTTCCCTCTCCTTCCACCCTCCCCCGGCAGGATACACTAGAACATTTCCCGCTCGCGCAACCAACTCTGGAGCCTACCCTACGAATCAGGTGGGAAAAACAAGTTCAAATCGACACCCCCGCTATCGCCCTGGCGATTCTGGACCAGACTGTTCGCAGCCTTTGGCGTGCACCCAAAAATGCAGCAGAAGCTGAAGAGCTGTTGTGGGTACACCTCAGTCGGGCTGACAACCTCTTCCAACTGGGCAAAGTACTCGAATCGGTGCAAGCTTATGAAGAAGCCTTGCGCTGGCACCGCCGCTACACCTTTCCAGACATGGTGGAATATTTGTACAAACCCCTGATTGCCCATTACACCCGTTTGGGCGAAAACGAAAAAGCCCGGGTACTGTACGAAAGAGCATTTAAAGAAGCCAGCCCGGAAAGTTTGGCGGGTTTGTACAACAATCTCGGGCTTACCTATTGGAATGAAGGGCGCAACCAGGAAGCGCTGGCTTATTTTGCCAAAGGACTACAACTTGATTCTCTGGAAGAAGAGCAAAAAGGCCTGCTTTGGCTGAGTGAAGCACGCAGCCAGTTTGAATTAGGACAAAATGACCTCGCGGCTCAATTGTTGAAAAAATCCTTAAAAACGCTCGAAGCCATTCCCGAAAAAGAGGCCGATGTGCTGGATTATTTGGCGGGTGCTTATGCGCTACAGGGAGTGATGCAGCGCGAGGCCGGGGCATATGCCGCCGCCGAAGCCGCTCTCGCACGAGCGCTACAACTTGTCCGTCATGTGTACGGTACCCCGACACCGGGAATACGGTAAAATCAACGTCGAATATGCTTACCTGTTTTTAAAAAAAGGCCATCCTGAACAAGCCATCCGCTATTTTGACGCGGCGTTACAGGCGGTTATTCCCGGGTTTAAGCCCAAAATCGCGACTGATTTGCCCGGCACCAAACAACTCTACGAAGAAAATACCATTTACGAAGCCCTGGCTGGAAAAGCCGATGCCCTGGCGCAGTTGTACCAGCAAAATCATCGGCTCAACTATTTGGCAAGCGCTTTTACCTGCCATCAATTGGCGCAACAAGTAGAACTTTCCCTGCGCAATACGCTACAATTTGAATCTTCCAAACTCAGTCTTTTGGCTTACAGCCGCAAGCGTATGGAGGCAGCCCTGGCCATTGCCTTTGAACTGTACCAAAAAAACCAAGACCCAAAAACCATCCGCGATGCCTGGGCCATGGTAGAACAAAACAAGGCCGCCGTTTTGCTTGAAGCGGTGCAAGAAAACCGCTTGAAACAAGCCATGGATCGAGGGGATACCTTGCTGCAAAAAGAAGTGCGCCTTAAAAAACAAATCGCCTGGTTTGATGGCGCTGCGTTCAATGCCAACGATGCCACCCTGGCACAAAACTTCCAACGCCAAGCCAATCAAACCCGGGATGACCTGGCGGGGTTAAAAATTCAGTTGGCCAAAAAATATCCTGCTTATGCTCGTTATAAACAACAATTGGCTGAACTTGATTTAGAAAAAATCCGACAACGCTTGCTGCAAAAAAAAGGATCGCTGGCACTGGAATACTTCGTGGGGGAGGAGCAAACTTACCTGTTTAGCATGACGGCAGCAGACCAATTAAAGTGGGTGAAAATTGGCTCTTCTGCAAGCTTGCGCACCCAAGTTGGTCAAATGCTGGACTGGATTCAGGATAAAACTGGCGGAAATCTGGAGGCGTACCAACAATTTGCGCAACAACTTTTCCGGCTGCTGCTTCCTGATGGCAGTATTCCTGTCCAGACGAGGTCAGTTGTTCTGATCCCGGATGCCTGGCTCAGTGCGCTGCCGTTTGAAACATTGGTGGAGGGAAAAAAAACTGCAACCCGATGGTCACAAGTGCCTTATTGGTGCAGGAAGGTCGATATTCAATATGGGTATTCACTGGGCGTTTTGCTGTCGCAACAGGATTTGCCACCACCACCGCGTTCGTTCTTATTGGCCATCGCGCCAGAGTTTGCACAGGCCGAAAGGGGACTGGCGCCACTGCGCAACAGCAAATCCGAAATCCAACAAATCAAGGGCATTTCCAAAAAAGCATTTTTCAATGCCCAAGCCACCTGGCAAAATTTTGCTGAAAAAGCGCCCCAATACAGCATCCTCCATTTGGCGACCCATGCCTCGGCAGACAGTGTGCGCAATTCAGCTGGGGTAGAATTTTTTGAGCGCCGGGCTTTTTTGTCAGACATTTACGCCTTACCGCTGCACGCCGATTTGATTTGTTTGAGTGCCTGCCAAAGTGGATTGGGCGAATGGCGCGATGGTGAAGGGGTAATGAGCCTGGCTCGTGCCTTTGCTTACGCGGGTTCCAAGGGTTTGGTGGCCACCTTGTGGTCGGTCAATGAAGCCTCAAGTTCTGTTTTGTTCCAATCATTTTATACCCATTTGCACCAAGGCATGAGCAAAGCTGCTGCCCTCAATCAGGCCAAACAGGATTACCTCAACAATCCCGCTATTCCTGTTTTTCAAAAAACACCTTATTATTGGGCGGCTTTGACCTACATTGGGGAGGACAGTGTGGTACGGATGGAGGAGCATGCTGCGATGATTTGGATTTTGGGAGGCATTGGGCATGGGCTTGGCGCTATTTTTAAAGAAGCGCTAACCGTTTTTGGCTTTTTCGGATACGTGGCCCGCCTGCGGCTTTTTTTTACCCGTAGCCTGGAGTGCAAGCAGAATGCGATTTTTTGCAAGATTTTCTTCGGAAATTTGCGTCATGTGGGAGAAACGTAATGATAAGTAAGCGGCGCCCCAAACTTTCACCCTTTTTCCAAAAATTCCATCACGATCCCTTTCAAAACTTCCGGCTGATCGGCGTGAACCCAATGGCCTGCATCGGGTATGCTGCGCAAAGCACTGTGCGGAAACAATTCCTGAATCCGCAGGATGTCTTCGTCCTTCACGTACCCCGAATTTTCACCCCGAATAAACAAGGTTGGGCCTTCAAATGGGCCATCCTGCGTAGGCGGCTCCAAAATATTGGCATAATCGCGGTGAATCACGGGCAAGTTCATTTTCCATTCAAAACCTCCTTCTTTCATGCGGGAAAGGTTTTTGAGCAAAAATTGCCGCACGCCCCATTCATCGATGTATTGCTCCAGAATGGCTTCGGCAGCCTGGCGGCTTTCAATGGTCTTCAAGTCAACGGCAAAAAGGGCTGCAAAAATATCATCATGGCCGGGGCGATAAGGCCGGGGCGCAATATCCACCACAATGAGTTTGTCCACCATGTCTGGATAAGTAAGCGCGAATTCCATCGCCACTTTGCCGCCCATGGAATGCCCCAGGATGTGGGCTTTGTGGATCCAGTTTTGCTCCATAAAATCGTGCAAATCTTCTGCCATGGCCGGGTAGCTGAGTCCATCCACCTGCGGGGAGCGCCCGTGGTTGCGCAAATCGACGAGGTATACCAGGTAATGCTCGGCCCAGGATTTGGCCAGGGTTTGCCAGTTGTCGAGGGTGCCAAATAGTCCGTGTAAGATGATGAGGGGCTCGCCTTGGCCGAGTGATTTATAGTTCAATTCCATGCTGAATACTTAAGGTTGGGCAAAAGTACCACAACTCTACTTCAAACTGATCCGCAGCACCCCAATAATCACCAAAATTGTGCCCAACAACTGCCAGATGCCAAAAGATTCGCCCAGCAGAAAGTAGCCCAGAATGATGGTAACCACTGGACCAATACTACCAATGATAGCCACATTTCCCGAGCCGATGATGCGAATCGCCTCACTCATCATGAACGTAGGCAAGACTGTTGAAAAAATAGCCATGATGATGGACAAGACATAAACTGGCCGTGGATAATGCCACAAATCCCATTGGTAAATGATTCCATGCTGCGCGATCACACCAATACTGGCCGCAATCATGGCCAGGCAAGTATAGCGCAAAGAGCCAACTTTGGCAATGTACTGCCCGCTACCCACCAAATAAATGGCATAGGTAAATCCGCTAAAAAAAATCAGGGTCGCGCCAAAGGGCACATTACTGCCTACCCCCAACTGCGTACGATCGAGCAAAGCCAAGGCAACTCCGCCGTAGGTCAGCGCCAGCGCAATCCACTGAACGCGGGTCACTGTTTTTTTGAAAAAAAGGACATTCATGCCCAGTACCATAGTCGGGTACAAAAACAAAATCAGGCGCTCAAGTCCGGCGGTGATGTAGGCCAAACCGATGAAGTCGAGCATGCTGGCCAGGTAATAGCCCGATAAACCCAGGATAAAAATGTAAAACCAGTCGCGACGGCTGAGGATGATGTGGCGGTTCTCTTTTACCGCCCGGTTTTTTGCCCAAATGGCAATGGCCAGAAAAAACGGCAATGAAAACACCATGCGCAAGGTGAGCAGGGAAATGCTGTCGATCTCATAGCGATAAGCCAATTTGACCAAAACGGCTTTGGCCGAAAAACAAAGCGCAGCAATCAACACCAATACCGAAGCGATGATGCGGCGACGTTGGGAGAAGATGGGTTCCGTTGCGGGGGACATAAATTAATGGTTTTAGGGTTTTAAGTTTTAGGCTAGCAAAAAACACATTTTTTATAGCAGGAGTTGCGCGAAAAAAAGTGGTTTTTCCAGCTTTGAAATCAATGCACATTCTGTGTTTGAACCCTGTCTTTGGGCAAATAATTCCCTAAGTCCGCAATTTTGGTTTCGGAGTTACTCCTTAATTATCCGATAGGTCGACCAGCGATTTTTTCTTTTGATTTGTAACAAGTACATGCCCGGAGCCCGTGTGGATAGATCAATGGATTGAGGACTTCCGTTTAATCGCAGCAGTTGCCGTCCGAAAGCATCGATCAAATCCACCGTATAAGGTTCTTTTTCCGTCGTGTAGATGGTTACTTGGCCGCTGGTAGGCGTCGGAAATACCTTGAAGGCAGGATCGTCTACCAAAACATGCGGAATCCCGGTAGCCAAGGTAGAGAAGTCTGCCGTAAAAAAATCATAAGAACTGGCTGCAGGCAAAGCCAAAGACTCCAAAACACCCTGACCTCGGTACACGCCTGCCAACTGTACTTGTGTGCCAGGACTAAAGGCAAGCCCCCCCGCGTACAGCCCTCCATCTGCGTCCAGAATACTTACCGAAATTGGTCGCCCCAGCGTGTCAATCGTGCCCAAATAAGAGCTAAATCCATCACTCGGATTGATGTTGCTACCCGCCCAGCTGAAATTCCCCAAGGTGTAACCGCTGAGGTAAATTTTATTTTCTGCCAACAACAGCCTGGAGCACTCCTGGATTTGATCGCCGGAATACACCCTTGCCCAGAGCGGGGGGCCATTGAAGGCACAACTGGCCAAAAATAAATCGGCGTTGCCGTCTTTGCTTTGGACGCTGAGCCCGTTGTCGAAACGCAACACCCCGACAATATTCCCACAAAAATAAATGCGTCCTTTATCGTCGGTAGTAATGTCCACCGGCGTGACATCGAATACTCCGCCTCCCTTTTGGGTCCACAGCAATTGCCCATCAGGGCCCCAGGCGGCTAGAAACAAATCCTGATCAGTGGTATTGGCCGTAAAAAGCGTTTCCCCAAAACGAACACTTTGATCAAAATAACCCAGCCCCACAATGGCCCGACCGGGCAACTCTGCAATGCCCACTGCACGGGTGTTGCCCGAAGCGCCGTGGTGGCGAGTCCATTGCAATTTGCCATTTTCTTCCAGGCGCAGCAGAAACATATCGGTTTGCCCGGCAGCAATCAATTTTTCACCCTCTACAAAAAGTGTGTCGCCAAAATAGCCACTCAGCCAGATGTTGCCATTTTCATTCAACACCAGATCACTAACACTTTTTAGCCCCGAACCATCGATGATTTTTGCCCAATCCAGTTCCCCATTGGCCTTGTGGGCGGTGACAAAAATGGCCTTGCCCGCATCGCGTGCTTGCAGGGTGGTATCGGGCAATACCAGTTCCCGCCAAAACACCCCAGTGCACAACACACCTCCATTGTTGCGGGGCCGTACGGCGATGATTTCTTCGTCGAGTGGCCCACCGCCGTGTACGAGGTAAGTATAAGCGCTTGCTCCTTTTTTGCGTTGCATCACCACAAAGTCGCTGCCGCCCCGGCTGCTCAGGGTTCGTCCCGGTAGTTCCAGTTGGCGTTGAAAGGTAAACCCAAGCACACAATCACCCGCAGCGTTGCAGTGGAGATCACCCGGGTTTTCGTTGCCGGAGCCGCCAAATGTCTGGAGATTTTGCCATTTTTGGGCAAAAATTACCCCAGGTAGCAGCAGCGGCAAGAAGACCACCACCAGTTTAAGAACATAATTATAAGCAACCATACGAATCAGGCCTTGTTGTCGTTAATATGCAAAATTGTGTAGCGGCGAATTTATTCGCCGAAAAATTGGCTGGCGAATAAATTCGCCGTTACAATTCAAAACTTTTCAACCACTTTTGCACCATGCACAATCTTGTACAATATCGCCATTTTGCCCTAATCTTTCTGCTTTTCACTGCTTTTGTCGGCTGTAAGAAAAAAGAGACTGGTGCCGATCCATCCACGCCATCGGGCAACGCTGCGCTGGACAAACTCAATGCCCAAATCGAAAAAAGTCCCCGTAACGCCGAGTTGTACTACGCCCGTGCCGAGGAGTTTTTTAACCTGGAGGGGTTCGACGAAGCCATTGCCGACCTCAATAAAGCCATCAGCATCGACTCGACCAAAGCCGACTACTATCACCTCCTGGCCGATGCCTATCTCGATTATTTCAAAAGTTTCAAGGCCCTAAAAACCATGGAAACTGCGGCGTCAAGATTCCCGCAACGCATTCCGACCCTGCTCAAACTCGCCGAATTCCAGATGATTTTAAAGCTGCACGAAGAATCGATGCGCAGCATCGACCGCGTCCTCAAAATTGATCCGCAAAACGCCGAGGCCTTTTTTATGTTTGGGATGAACTTCAAACAAACTGGTGATACCGCCCGCGCCATCAACAGTTTCCAAACCGCCGTAGAAAACGATCCCGATCTGGTAGATGCCTGGATCAACCTGGGGCAATTGCACGCCGCATTGGGCAATTCCATCGCGGAGCGTTATTTCCAAACCGCCACCCGCATCGATCCCAAAAACATCGAAGCGCTGCACGCGCAAGGGTATTATTTGCAAAGCATCGGCGACCTAAAAGCTTCGCTGGCGGTTTTTCGAAAAATCAACCGCATCGATCCAGAATACGCCGAAGGGTATTTTAATGCCGGGCTGCTGCTAATGGACATGGATTCAATTCCCTCGGCTTACGAAAAATTCGACGCGGCGATTAAGGCTTCGCCGGTGCACATTCAGGCATTTTTTTACCGGGGGTAGCAGCAGAGATCCTGGGAAAGAAAGCGCAGGCGAAGGCGGATTATGAGCAGGCGTTGAAATTGTCGCCAGATTATGGGAAGGCGAGAGAGGGGCTGGAAAGGGTGCAGTAAAATAAACAAAAGACCGCATATCTAAAAAAAGCCTACCGCTCCGTACCTTTACACTTCCTTTTATCGTTCGTTCTTCTAATGCAAAATTCAAGCCTGTGCATCGTATGATTCTGAGTGGAAAGCTGTTTTTGAGGATAATGTTAGTTCGTTTTTTTGAGCTTTTCTTTGACCCAAAGCTGGGCCCAAAAAGGATGGGAAGCCGGAGTTTGGTTGGGTACTGCCTATTATTTTGGCGACCTCAATACCAGCTACGACTTGGGTGAACCACGTCCGGCGGGAGGTGTAATTGCACGTTACAACTTCAACAACCGGATCTGTTTTAAGCTGGGCGGTGGCTATGGCATCGTGAGTGGTGATGACGCCCGCTCCAATAATCCTTTTGAAAAAGCGCGAAACTTGAGTTTTCGCTCGGAGGTGTTCGATGTGAGTGGCCAGATTGAAGTCAATTTTTTGCCGTATGTACACGGCAGTCGTTCGGAGTTTTTTACGCCCTACGTTTTCACTGGCTTTTCGGCTTTTTCGTTCAATCCCACGGCGGAGTTGGACGGCACGCGCTACAACCTGCGCGAACTGGGCACCGAAGGCCAGTTTAAAGGCGAAGAATACTACGGCGTGAGTGGTAGTTTTGTGTACGGTGGCGGCTTTAAAATTGACGTGAGCAAAGACTGGAGTTTGAACTTTGAGTTGGGCGCCCGTGCCGCATTCACCGATTACATCGACGATGTGAGCACCGTTTATCCCGATAAAAAAGACCTTTTGCGCACCCGTGGTGAAGTAGCTGCGGCATTGTCCGATCGTTCGATCATGATTCCAGGGGTTGACAGCAGCCAACTGGGCAAAGAAGGTTCCCAAAGGGGCAACAGCAGCAACAAAGACAATCTGGTGTTCATTCAGATTGGTATTGTGCGCTACTTTGGCAATTTGGCCTGTCCTAAGCCTTAGTATTTATTTGGAGGTGCTTCGCCAAAATCTGCTGCAATTCCTCCTCCTTTTCCACGATGGATTGGTAGAGCGCCATTTGGTTGCGCGCCCTGACAATGTTGTGCTCGGGATATTGAATCTTGTAGTACTGATCGCCATTGAGGTAATCGCCCAAAAAGCGCATCATTTGTTCCAGAATGATCCAAAAAGCGCCCTGGAGCAGGTTTTCTTTTTCTACCGGGCTTAAAACCGACCGGATTGTCGGGACAAATCCACGCACCAATCCTTCAAACAGGGGTACTTCCAGGTGTACTTTGCTGGTATCGGGTTCATCCTCAGAAAAACTGGGGGTCATACTGCGCACCATGTCGCCAAAATCTGACAAAAAACTACCCGCCTGGATGGTATCCCAATCGATGAGCGCAATTGCCTCGTGGCTGGAACGATCAAAAAGTACATTCGCAATTTTGGGGTCATTGTGTACAACCCGCAGGGGCAAGCCCAATTGATGTATTTTTTCAAAAACTGCTGCTTCCCGTTTTACAAAGTCTACTTCTGTTTGCACTTCACTCAAGCGTCCGGCCTGGTCCTCCACTACCGCTCGCAAAAAATGTTGGTAGCGGCTCAAACTATCGTGAAATCCGGGCAAGGCATCTTGCACCTCCGCCGGATCCAAATCGGCCAAACCCGCCAAAAAAGTTCCGACTACCGCTCCGGCATGCCGCGCCTGGGCAGGTTCTTCGGCGCGCTCTACTGCAAAAGTATTCTCCAGGTATTGCACCGCCCGCCAGCAGTTGCCCTCTTCATCGAACAAATAGCCCTGGCCATCAATTCCAGGAAAAAGATTGGGCAAACGGAGCTTGAGGTTTTTGCTGCGCAGGTGTGCCAATACGATCCGGTAATTGTGCATGATTCGTTCCGGGTAAGGAAAAACCACGGTATTGATGCGTTGCAATACTACTTTTTCACCCGTTGCTGAAGTCCCCAGCCAGGTATCGTTGATGTTGCCGCTGCCTAGCGGCTCAAGGTGTAAATCCTCGGTAAACCCGAAATAGGCAAAAACAGTTGGGGAAGGCATGTTGCGATATGGTTAGGTAGGTGAAAAAGTTGAGGAGGTTGAGAAGTTGAGGAGGTTGAGGAGTTGAGGCTACCGCGAGCGACAAATCAATATTCTCTTTTGAACACTCTCTTTGTCGCTGGCGGCAGCCCCAACCTTCTCAACTTCCTCAACTTATTGAGCCCACAAATCTTGAGGATAGCGGCCTGCTGCGATGAACTGTTGAAAAGCTCGGGCTACCGTACCACGATCTTCCTGATAGGTAACCCCATACCAGAGGTCATGGCTAGGCAATAAGGTAACTTCTAAACCACGATGGTTCATCATATTGTTGACTGCGGTAGGAATGTAAAATTCTGCTTTGGGGTTCGACCAATTGTCTTGCACAAACTGGATAAAATCCTGGCGCAAAGACTCAAACACACTGGCGTGGAAACCCCAAAAATTCATGGATACGTAGGTTTCGTCAGGTAGCGCTACTTTCTGGCCTTGTTCTTCGTAACAAATGGTCTGGTCTTCCTCCCGGCCAATTTTGGTGCGTTCAGTGACACTCAAGAGTTTGTACTGCGCGTCTACTTCACAAACACCTCTGGATACAAAGCCATTCTCAGAAAGGGTATTGGCCAGGACGTAGCCAATCATGCAGAAATGCTGAGGACTACATGTTTCTTGTAAAAATCGGGCCATTGACGAAAACCATCCACCCGTAATAATCATCGGCATTGATCACCGCAAAGGGTTCTTTGATGCTTTGGTAAGCCACCAAAATGGCGTGGCCGGTGCCCCAGGGTTTTTCGCGATGTGGAAAGGCTGCAAGGCCTTCAATGGGGGTATCGTACTCCTGGTACACAAAACCAACTTCAACAATTTTGGATAATTTATGGCCGATTTTTTCCATAAAAGCCGCCTCAATATCCTTGCGGATCACAAAGACTACTTTGCCAAAACCAGCCCGGATGGCGTCATAAATGGAGTACTCTAATAAAATTTCGCCGTTTGGGCCCACGCCATCGATCTGTTTTAAACCCCCGTAACGACTGCCCATTCCTGCAGCCAGTATCAAAAGTGTTGGCTTCATGTTTGTTGTTTTCGCCCAGGCCGTGAGATGCATGGGCTATGCGTAATTTTGAAATGGGGCAAAAAAATTTTTGGGACTTGAAGTTTTTAACCCTGTGAGCACCTAAAATGAACACCCTACCACTGCCGTGACTGATACGGATACCGAATGTGGTATTGTTCTTTCACCATTTTCAACACCTTTTCGCGCAGCTCATTGACTCCCTCCTTGCTCAAAGCAGAGACCAACACGTTGTCGTGTGCAAAGAGGTGTTTGAGGTTGCCTCGGATGCTCATTTCAATCTCTTCTTTGGCGTCTTCTTCCAAAAAAGGATCGTAGTGTTGTTCGCGGTAGCGGTCAATTTTATTGAAGATGAAGAGGGTTGGCTTTTGCAGGGCCTTCAATTCGTCCAGGGTCTCATTGACCGTACGAATTTGATCTTCATGTTGGGGGTGCGAAACATCGACTACGTGCAGCAAAATATCGCTTTCAAGCACTTCATCCAATGTCGATTTAAAACTTTCGATGAGGTGGTGGGGCAATTTGCGGATGAATCCGACGGTGTCCGACAAGAGGAAGGGGACGCTATCCCAGGCTACTTTGCGCACGGTAGTATCCAGGGTAGCGAAGAGTTTGTTTTCAGCAAAAACATCCGATTTGCTGAGCAAATTCATCAAAGTCGATTTGCCCACGTTGGTATATCCCACCAGCGATACCCGAATCAATTCGCCCCGGTTTTTGCGTTGGGTGACCGCCTGGCGATCGATGACCTTGAGTTTTTCTTTCAACAAGGCAATCTTATCGCGAATGATCCGGCGGTCGGTTTCAATTTCTTTTTCCCCGGGGCCACGCATCCCGATACCCCCACGTTGGCGTTCAAGGTGCGTCCAGAGGCCACGCAAGCGCGGCAGGAGGTATTGCATTTGCGCCAGCTCCACCTGGGTTTTGGCTTGAGCCGTTTGAGCGCGGGTCGCAAAAATATCCAGGATCAGGCTACTGCGGTCGATGATTTTTACCTTCAGCGCTTCTTCCAGGGCGTTGGTTTGTTTGCCCGTGAGGTCATCGTCAAAAATGACCATAGTGATCTCTTCATGGCGCTCGATGTAATCGGCTATTTCTTCCAATTTTCCTTTGCCAATGTAGGTGCGCGGATCTGGCGCAACCAATTTTTGGGTATACCGTTTTACCGTAACTGCTCCGGCAGTAAGGGCCAAAAACTCCAGTTCATCCAGGTACTCTTCTACGAGCTCTTCCGTTTGAGTTTTGTGGATAACTCCTACCAGTAAGGCAAATTCTGCTTCTTGTGCAATGCCTTTCTTCCGCTGTTCACCAATGTTCCACTCGTTTGCCATAAGCTTATCTTCTTTCTAACCAAGTTGCGGGATTGAGTTTTTGTTTGTCCCGCCAAACTTCAAAGTGCATTTCTGGTCTTTCAGTTCCCACGCGGCCAATTTCTTGTCCAGCGCTTACTGAATCGCCCCGCTTAATGCTTACCGAGGCGATATTGGAGTACACCGTGTAATACGTGCCATGCTGAATGATCACGGTATATTGATAGCCATTGATGAATTGTGCACCTACTACTTTTCCTTCAAAAACGGCAAGTACTTTACCTGAGGGCGAGGTACCAATGTCCAGGCCACTGTTGGAGACTTTGACATCTTTGTATTTGGGGTGTTGAAAGGTCCCAAATCCTTGTACAATCCTTCCCTGTTCTACTGGCCAGGTCAATCGACCTTTGCGCGAGGTAAAGGTCCCCGTTGCAGCGACTTCTTCGCTGGAAGGAGCAGCATTCACGGGAGCAGTAGTGGCAATTTTTGTATTTCGTTCTGGTTTGATGTTGCTGGTCAAAGGAGGGCTGGGGTTGTTGGCATTGGCTAAAACCTCGGCACTGCGAGCTTTTTTCCGTTGCGCCAGCATCTCCTGCTGAATCACGTTTTCAATAACCCGGTTGAGGTTATTGTGGATTTTCTGCCGATCCGTCAATGCTTTTAGCAACACTCTCTCATCGGCCTTTAAAGTTTTTAGAGCCTGGTTTTTGTCTTGTAACTCCACATCAAGGGTTTGTTTTTGCTGCGCTACCCCATTCAAGAGATTTTCCTTTTCACGGATGCGCTGCTTCATCTGGACTGTCTTTTCCAGCAGAGTAGCTTGGGTTTCAACAATCAAACGGGCCTGCCGCTTGCGGTAGCGTTGGTATTGCCGAATGTACTGCCATCGGCGGATGGCATTGTTGAGGTTATCGGCAGAGAGCAAAAACAAGAGGTAATTTTGGTTGAGTTTTTGGCGCAGCGCCATGCGCAGGGTTTGGGTATATTCTTGTTTCAAACGCAAGACATCATCCTGCAGTGCAATCAGCACTTCATTGGTACGAACGATGCTGCTTTCATTGAACTCAATTTCTTGTTGAAGGGTTCCAATGAGTTGTTCGCGTTTTTTGACTTGAGACTGGAGGGTTAAAAAAACCTGGAGTGCCGCATTTTTATCTTTGCGTGTAGCCGACAAACGGGTGTTGGTCTGATCAATTTCTTCGATCAGTTTTCGGCGTTTGTCTTCAAGATCTTTGCGTGTTTGCGCATTGGCGTGCTGTACCGACCAGCAAAACACCAGTAGCAAGAGCACTCGGCCAATGATTTTTTTATTTGACCCGTTTAAAGCGCTGCGGAACATCAAATGGCATTGATATTGGGACATTGAGCTCTACCTGTGTGAATTGAATGTTTACTTCTACTTTTCCTGTTTCACGGCTGTCCACCACGAATTTACGAAGATACGAAAAATCTTGTTTGTCGTTGGCGGCATTGTATTCTTCCAAATCCAAAGTCAAGGATCGTGCTGCACTGGGCTCCAAATATTGGAAGTTGCGCAAGCGCAATGCATTTGTTTCGATCGACATTTTTATTTCTTTGCCCGACCCAGAATCGTTCAATAAATAACGATCGCCAGCAGAAGTACTGGTGAAATTGCGGGAAAGGAAAAATGGGTTGCCTAAAATAACCTGCTGGATCAGCAATAAATTTCCCGGCAATTGGTACTGCTTGCTCAGGTAATCCAGGGCGTACACGGTGTATTCGTTATTGATGCGATCGAGGATGTGTACCGAATCGCTGGTGATGAGCGCTCGCCCTACCTCAAAGCCCAATTTACTCAGGGTAACCCAAATTGAGCTGTCTTTTTGCATGCGAATCCTGATCGTAGCCGAAGCAGACATATCGGTACTGCGGAAATCGATTTTAGCTCTGCCATCAAAGGTTTTGGCTTTGATTTGTTTGGTTTCGAGCCGGCGTACCAAAAGTTCAGTTGAACTGAGGTTGCTGTCTTTTCCTAATTTTTTTGACGTGCCGCAAGAGAAAACAAATCCAAGAAGTAGTAAAAACAGCAAACTTGGTGTGGATACGCTATTTGACCACAAATTGATCTTGTTCATCGTGAAAGTCAATTTTTGCCCCTTATTCATGCAATTGTTTTTCATTGAATTTTTTCTTCAAAGACGATGAAACACTACCTTTTGTTACGGCAAGTCCCCATTGTTGTACCGCTCCTGCGGTATCTCCACTTTTAAACAACACATCGCCATACTGTTCCAAATACAATGGATTGGCACTGGGCAATAAAGATTCTATTTTGTTTTTGGCTTCGGCTAAATTGCTGTTGCGGAATTGTGCCCTTGCCAAAGCATAGATGGCCAAACGGGATTGTGGTTCAGTTTGTAAAGCTTTTTGGGCCAATTGTAAGGATTGCGCAGCACCTGTAGGGCGCGACGAAAAACTTAAAGATTGCCAGGCCAATGTTGTAGCTGAATTGGCATTCAGTTTAAGGGCTTCCGCAAAGTTTTGATCGGCCCCACTTGGGTTATTCTGTTGGGTTTGTACCATCGCCAAAAGGCTCAACAAATGTTGACGAACCACCGGAAATTTTGCTGCGATAGGCAAAGCCTGGTTGATCAGGTCCTGGGCATTGCTCAAGTTGTGCATCGCCAATTCTGCCGTAGCCGCATATACATAAATTTCGGGTTTGTTGGGAAATACATCCAGCGCGTTTTCACAAGCCTTGAGTAAAGCCGGCATATCTCCCAGGGTTTCCAGGCCCAAAAACAAGGTCTCCCATTGGGCAAAATCGGTATCATCGATCTTGAGTGCGAGGCGTGCTTTTTCGAGGGCTTCGGATTTTTTGCCCTGTTTGTTCAGGATGGAAGAACTGATGGCAAAAGGTTTGGCTTCTTTGGGATACAATTGTTCCAGAATTTCGGAAAGCTGTAGGAGTTCTTTGCCCAAACCGGGGTCTCCTGAGCTCAGGTATTTGTTGAGCAAAGGCTCAATTTTTCCAAGTTTCACTTCAATACTCACATCCCGACTCTCGAAACTTTGCCGTAGCGAGGAAAGGTATTGTGCGTCATTTTGTTTGTTTACATCTCCACCAGCCAGAGCCAGATTGGCTTTGGCATCATTGGTATCCAGGGCCAAAATTTTTCGATACGTTGCGCGAGCCTGCTCTTTATCTCCAATTTCGGTGTAAAATTCAGCCAAATTGTGTTTGTAATCGATATTGTTCGGATGAGCATCGGCTAAACGCTGCAATTCACGTGCAGCTTTTTTATCATCGCCCTGAGCATGATAGAGACCGTGTTTCAATCTCACCAAGGTTTCATTCATTCCAATACGACGCTCCAAATCGTCGTATACCCTAAGCGCAGGATTCAATTCGTTGGCTTTTACGAGGTAAAAAGCCCATTTGTAAAAATAGTTCGATTGGGTAGGGAATTGGCGGGTAAGTTGTTCATATACGCCTGCTGCATCTTTGTATTGCCCCATGGCTTGCATTGCATCGGCCTTGAGAATGGCGTACCAAACGTTAGAAGGGTTTAGGGCAGCAGCCTTATTGGCCCAAATGATTGCTTCTTCTGGTTGATTTTGCACCATCAGAATCCGCGCCAACTCGTAGGCAGCCAATTCATTATTTGGGTATTCTTTCAGGAGTTGTTTGTACAATTCTTTGGCCTTGTCCAGGCGACCCAACATTTTTTCTTTGCCTGCCTCAATGATAAGGGCCTCGCGGGTCACTTCTTTATTGGCTACCGTTTCATTCTGCGCACCAAGGGTCACAACTGCACAGAGCAGCGCGGCCAATATTGAACTCCTCATAAACAACTTTTTTTGAGGCAATTACTCTTTAAAGGTAGTAAAATCGCCCATATTTAACACTTTTGGACTCCCTGCATACTCACTGTGATTGCCAATCATAGAATGTTGCAAAGAAACATGCCTCACAATGGCCTCATTCTGAATAATGCTATTTTCAATAACAGCATTTTCAATGATACAGTTGCTTCCAATAGAAACGAAAGGACCAATGATTGCATTGCGAATCTGGGTATTGGCACCAATATAACAAGGAGGAATCACCCGGGTATTGTGTAAAGAAGCGGAAGAACTGATTAAATGTTCGGTATTTTCTTTCAATTCGAGGATGCGGCGATGGGTTTCCAATACACTTTCCATATTGCCACAATCCAACCATTCTTCGATGGGTGCTTTGCGAAATTGAGTTCCCCGATTTTTCATCAGTTCGAGGACCGAAGTAATCTGAAATTCTCCTTTGTCCTTTATGCCATTGTTGATGAGGTGTTCAACCTGGTTGCGAAAGTCGAGCCCATCCCGGAAATAATAGATCCCAACAATGGCCTGATCAGAAATAAAAACTGGAGATTTTTCTACAAAATCAGTAATAACATCATCGGCATCGGTTTTTACTACGCCAAAGGAAGCAGGGTTTTCTACTTGTTTGACCCAAACCAGTCCATCATTCGACAAATCAAAATGAAAATCGGCTTTAAAAAGAGTATCCGCAAATGCGACCAAACAAGGGCCATTCAAACTTTCCCGGGCACAATAAATGGCGTGTGCCGGTCCCAATGGTAAATCCTGATAATAAATCGAGCACTTGGCCCCAATTAATTCGGCAATGCTTTGGAGTTCCAGTTCTACCGCTTTACCAAAATCTCCAATTACAAATGCCACTTCCTCAATGGCTCCTGAAAATGACGCACTAAACCCCTCAACGATGCGTTGCACAATTGGTTTTCCTGCAATGGGCAACAATGGTTTTGGAGTGGTTAGGGTATGTGGACGTAGGCGCGAGCCCCGGCCAGCCATTGGGATAATAATTTTCATGCATAAAATTTTGAAGTCTACAGACTAGTAGTTCCCAGGTGAATAAATACCCCAATTTACTTTAAAATTTAAACACATAAAAGTTACAATCTGTAGACTCTTTTGCTCTTACGATGAGCCCTATTAACTAGGCGTTAATATTATTCGATCACCGTCACTTTTAACATGTTGGTGCGGTGCCGTCGGTGCAATGGCATGGTCGCCGTATTGACAATGATGTCCCCTTCATGGACTACCCCGTCGTTTTTCAAAATTGCAGTAACGTCATTGATCGTTTCATCGGTCGTTGTAAACTGATCATAGTAGTAGCAGCGCACGCCCCAAACCAGGTTCAAGGTAGCCAACATGTGCATTCGATCAGAAAAAATGTAAATTTCGATGGTGTTTTTGGGGCGATAACTCGATACTTTAAACGCCGTATATCCCGAGCTGGTCATCCCAACAATCGCCTTGGCGTGGATGTCTTCGGCGGTTTTGGCGGCGTTCAGACAAACCGCATCGGAAAGGAAAGTACGCGATTTATGCGAAGGAATCGGACGGCGAGCACCAATGGCAAAATATTTTTCTGCCTCAACGATAATCTTCGTCATGTACTCTACAACTTTAACCGGGTGTTTGCCCGATGCCGTTTCACCGCTCAGCATCACCGCATCAGCGCCATCCAGTACCGCATTGGCTACGTCGGTAGCTTCGGCGCGGGTAGGAGAAGGATTGGTCATCATACTTTCCATCATCTGGGTAGCCACAATGACCGGGCGAGCCCGCTGAAGGCATTTTTGGATGATCATCTTCTGGATGTTGGGTACTTGCTCAATCGGCAATTCGATACCCAAGTCGCCCCGCGCCACCATCACGGCATTCGATGCTTTGATGATTTTATCAATGCGTTCGATTGCTTCCGGCTTTTCGATCTTCGAGATGATCTTTGCAGGGTGTTTTTTTTCATTGAGGATTTCACGCAGTTGCTTCACGTCAGCAGAACGGCGTACAAAGGAAAGTGCAATCCAGTTGACGGGCTGGGTCAAGATAAAATCGAGGTCAGCCAGGTCTTTTTCTGTCAGAGAAGGCAAGGATACCTTGGTATTCGGCAAGTTGACTCCTTTGCGAGAAGAAAGAATCCCCCCGTAAATGGTTTTCAGCTTAACGGTGTCTGTTTGGTTGGTCTCTACCACTTCAAAGACCAGTTTGCCATCGTCTACCAAAACGGTTTCCCCTACTTTTACATCTTTAGGGAAATCCTGGTAGCTCATGTAGATTCTTTCCATATTGCCCACACACTTCTCGTTGACAAAGGTGACGACATCACCCGGATTGAGTTGAAGTGCGTTGTTTTCGATTTCACCAACCCGAAGCTTCGGGCCTTGTAAATCGGCCAAAAGACCGAGGTACATTCCGTATTTCTCGTTGATATACGTGATGTGGTTGATTACCTGCAAGTGGTCATCATGAGTACCATGAGAAAAGTTGAGGCGAAAAACATTCACCCCTGCCTTGGCAAGTTCGAGCAGAGCTTCGTAGGTGTTAGATGCCGGACCTACCGTAGCTACGATTTTTGTGTTTTTGATTGGGTGCGCAGTAGCTTCCATCTTTGTGTTGAGGATGTTGGATGAAAATAAAAGGTGGTTGTTATTCATAAAGCACGAAGAAAATTATCTCCTGCAAACTAAGTGTAAATTTTACAATAAACTTTGGTGTAAAAGTACGTTTATATTGGAGAAAACAAAAACACTTATGTCTTCCATTTTGCTGACGGGCGCTCGTGCTCCAGTTACGCTTGAACTTTGCCGGGCTTTTGCGCTACAGGGGCATCGCGTTTTTTTAGCCGATGTGACGCTGTTTCCTTTGGCTCGTTGGAGTTCGTTCGCCGTTGATTATTTCCGCATTCCGGCGCCTGCCCAGCACTTTTCAGCGTTTAGCGCAGCCTTGTCTGCATTGATAAAATTGCACCACATCGAACACCTCATTCCTACCTGTGAAGAGGCCTTTTACGTCAGCAAAATCAAAGACCAACTTCCCTGTCGGGTTTGGACCAGCGATTTTGATGTAATGGTCCAGTTGCACCACAAACATCGGTTTTTGGACTTAGCGAAAGGGTTTTTCCAGCTTCCCGCCACACAGTCTTGTACCACATTCAAGGACTGGGAAAACGCCGAAGCGTATGTCTTCAAACCGGTTTTTTCGCGTTTTGGAAGCCAGGTCATCATTGGACAAAAGCAGCAGAAATGCCAAGAACCGCAGCAACACCCAGAGGATTGGATTGCGCAAAAAAGATTATTTGGGGAGGAGGTTTGTGTATACTCCATCTGGCGAAGCGGGCAATTGGGTGGTTTTGCATCCTATCGACCCGTGCATCGGGTAGGTAAAGGTTCCAGCATTTATTTTGAGCGCTATTTTCATCATGGTATTTTTGAGGCTGTCTTAAAATTTGGACAACACCTCAAATTTGAGGGGCAATTGAGTTTCGATCTGATGTTGTGCAAGGATGAGGTGTATGTGCTCGAATGTAATCCGCGCAGCACCAGCGGGGCACATTTATTGGGAGATGATCTGGCGCAATGTTTTTTTTCGGAGCAAACCATCATCCATCATTCCACAAAAGCCAAAGCCATCAAAACGGCCTGGTTGATTACCCAACCCTGGCAAGGGTTTTCTCCTGCTTACTACGCAGCTCAAGATGTCGTATGGCACCCTCGGGATATTGCTCCTTTTATGTTACAAGGTTTGAGCATGCTTGAACTGATGTACTTGGCAATACGCCACGGCCAAAGCATGATCGCTGTTTCTACCCGTGATATCGAATTCAATGGCCAAGAAATTTAAGGTGTGGATAAAAATCGACGATATTTTTACCATTACCCATCTTCTCTGCTGAGCTTTTCTTAATTTTAGCCCGATAAAAACGAAACAACATGTCATTCGAAGTAGAAGGGAAACTACACAAGATATTTCCAGCCGAAAACAAGTCGGGAAGTTTTCAAGCGCGGGAGTTTGTGATTGAAGTAGAGAGTGGTCAATATCCACAAATGGTCAAGTTCCAGTTGGTACAAGACCGCTGCGGCCTGATTGATGATTATTCAGAAGGTGATATGATCAAGGTTCATTTTGACCTGCGTGGTCGGGAATGGCAAGGAAAGTATTTCACCAATTTGAATGCCTGGCGTTTGGATCGCCCATCCAAGGCGGAAAAATCTGCTGCACCCAGTACAGCTGCTGATGATGATGGGTCTTTTCCGACAACCAGCGATGAACGTACCACTGCGGCGAGCAGCAAAGACATGGATGATTTGCCGTTCTAAAATAAGCAGCACAAGGAACAGTATAAATTTGTGTTCCTTGTGCTCATCTATTTTATTCTCCATCCAATATTTGCTGCGCGTGGGCTTTGGTCACGACCTTGTCAATGACCCGCTCAATCACTCCTTTCTCGTTGATGATAAAGGTACTGCGCAGCACCCCATCATAGGTTTTGCCATACATCTGCTTTTCGCCCCAGGCGCCAAAAAGTTTAATGACTTGGTTGTCTGTGTCGGCAATTAAAGAAAAAGGCAGATTCTGTTTCTGGATAAAATTGTGCTGCTTTTTGACCGAGTCGGGGCTTACGCCCAGCAAAGCATAACCTTTTGCTTTCAACTCAGCATAACCATCGCGCAAACTGCAATTTTCAACCGTACAGCTGGGTGTGCCCGATGCCGGATAGATGAACAAAATCAATTTTTGACCGCGGTAATCCTGCAAGGATACCGTTTCTCCCGTTTGAATAGTGGCGCTGAAATCAGGTGCCTTATCTCCAACTTTTAACATGCTCTTTTTTTTGGTGGTGTGTCGTTACCGAAACAACTGAACCACCAGAGGGTTCAATAGACTTGTTGCGACGGGAGCGCTTGAGATCAAAAATAAGGGATTTTTTTCCTGATTGAGGCTTATTTTCGAGTGCGTACCCCGATGTATCGGGACAGGACAGCGCTACGGACGAAAAAATAAACGAAAAGCAGGGAAAAAAGACCATTTTTGAGCCAAGCAGTCTCCCGTCGCAACAAGTCTAATTCATCAACGGGTGAAATTTTTATCCCAAACCCGTTTGTTGCCCATTCCGTCCCATACTTCCAGGTGGAATGCATGGGGACCTGGAACCACCCGCGGGGTGAAGCGGTAAGTAATGCGGTCGTATTTTTGATCGTAATCCATCAGCACCCATTGTCCGTCGATTTCCGCCCGATAATTTAACCCCGCCACGGTGCCGGCAGCGCCAAAATTGTCGCGAATTCTAAACGAAACCGAACTTACCTTACTCAACACAGGACTAAAACGCTCCGGCGTAATCGTAGGCGGCACGGTATCTACTTTGATGCAGAACTCTCCCAGGGTGCGCACCTCGGCTTTGAGCAAGCCATCGGGTTGCCACTTGCCTCCGTAGTTGGTTACCTTGCCATTGCTGCTACAATAAGCCACAAATGCTTTTCCCCGCAATGAATCGGGTAAATTAACGGGTTTGAGGGCCATGTTGTAAAAACGATGCACGGGGACGCGGGTATGATGAAGGGTATGTACTTTTGAAAAAACATTGGCGGAACGCTCCGGAACAACCGAGTACTGCATGTAGCAGTCTTCGTAAAAAGTACCCTCCGGAAAATGGAGCTTGATGTCATTGCTGTTGATAACACTGGGCTGATTATAAGGCAATAGGTAGTTGTACTGTCGTGCGGCCGCGGTGACCAGGGCGGTATCCAATTTGAGCCAAAATTGAGTCCGTGCCGTATTGCCCGCAACATCCTTGATGGCAATATTGATTTTGCGCACTTGCTTATCGGCAATGACTATTTTTCCACTTTCCTGGACTTGTTCATACATGGACAAAGCGTTTCCGGGAAGCAAAAAACAACGGTGAAAATAGGAATTGCGCGATACCCGCTCCTCGTAATCCACATGGGCATTGATGTAGCGCGTTTCGGTAAAATCCAGTTTTTCGGTCGCAAATTGATACACCCGCCGATCATCCACAAAAAGTTCGATGGTGTAGATCCCGTTCCAGTTGTTGACCCCATCCATGTGATCATAGGCCTTAATCGCCAAGCCCACCTGTTTGGTTTTCACTTTGAGCGTATCGCCCGTAACGCCATACTGTCCATTTTTGATCAACAATGGCACCCGGCGGGTTTCGGCGAGTTGCTGGTTTTCACCCAACTGATACAATTTTAGCTCGTGCACTCGGGGGGGCGTATTGTCAATGACTTGTAGGCCAAACAACAGCGGATTGATGGAACGGTCGGTAGCCGTTTCCCGGATTTCAAAATGCAAGTGGGGTCCAAAGGAATGGCCGGTATTGCCCATTTTGGCTACCAGTTGGCCTTTTTTGACCGGAAAGCGACCTGGTTCTGGATATAATTCTACCGCAAACAACTGCGCGGTATACTGTTTGTCTTCAATGAACCGTGCCAATTCGGGGGAAAATCCACTTAAATGTGCGTACAACGTGGTGTATCCATTGGGATGCCGGATGTACATGACACTACCATAGCCACCCGGGTTGATCTTGATGCAATACACTTCTCCATCACCGGCAGCATAAATAGGAACCCCCAGGCCACCTTTAATGTCAATGCCCGAATGAAAGTGGTCTGGACGAAGTTCGCCAAATGTACCCGACAAGCGAAGTTGCCCACTAACCGGTGCAGCAAAAAAGTCTTTTGGGTAACGGTTTTCATCATTTGGCAATACAAAGGCCAAAAGCAATACCGATAGTGAAATCGAGAGCAGTCGAAGTAGCATAGCAGTTCGTGGTTATTTCAAAAACTATTGCAACATTTGGGCATGGGGAGCGGAATCTACCCGTTCATTTTGAACAGGTAGCAGAGTTGATGGCCCTAAAATAATTCATTCTTCGAGAAGTTGTGCCCAAGATCCTGTTAAAGTCTCGACATTTTTGTTGGCTTCCAGAAAGTCCAGAAATATTTTACGGCTGATTGCTCTGGCACCTAAACTGCCAAGGTGCTGCGTTTGTTGTTGACAATCAATCAGAACAAAGCCTTTTTCTGTTAATTTTTGCACCAGGGTGATGAAACCAAATTTAGAGGCATTGCTAACCTGGGCAAACATGGATTCCCCAAAAAACACTTTACCCAAAGATATTCCGTACAAACCACCGACCAATTCTTCATTTTGCCATACTTCTACCGAGTGGGCGTAGCCCAACTTGTGAATGGCCACATAAGCTGCTATCATATCTTCAGTAATCCAGGTTTCTCCAGACTGCCCGGTCCGATTGGACTGTTGACAATTGCGCATGGTGCCTTCAAAATCATGATCAAAGGTCACCGTAAATTTCTTTTGGTTGAAATAAGGACGCATACTTTTGGCCACAATCAATTCCGAGGGAAAAAGCACAAAACGAGGATCGGGCGACCACCATAAAATGGGATCCCCTTCATTGAACCAGGGAAAAATGCCCGATGCGTAAGCCAACAGCAATCGTTCAGGAGAAAGATCTCCCCCTACTGCCAGGATACCTTCAGGGTTAGCAAGTTCAGGTGAAGGAAACAGTAAAGTCTGGTCATCCAACCAAAAAACGGGCATAGTCACAAATAATTAACAATGAAAAAAGTTATCCACAAAGTTATTAACATTTTCACTTTATCGGCTTTCTGAGCAGTAGATAGTTGAGGTAGAGTACAATGGAAAGTAACAATAAAGCCCCTGCTTGGTGAAAAACGCCCAAGCCTACCGGGATTGTTCCTTTGCTCCCCAAGAGGGTGAAAATACCCAACAAAACCTGTATAAAAATCATCACCGGAAGCAAAGGTAGCGCCCGGCGAAAAGGCCCTTTGGACTCACTTGTCATACCTTTGTAAAAATACCATAAAACAATGATAGTGAGGACATAAGCTAGTGTTCTATGCATGAGTTGAACCAGGGCTGCCATGAAGGGGCCACGGTCGTAATGGATGAAATTGAGGGAGTTCCATTCACTGCCTTGCAACACCACAGAGGGTATCCATTCCCCGTTCAATTGGGGCCAGCTGGGGTAAAAAAGTCCTGCTTTCATACCCGACATAATGCCTCCTAATACAATTTGTACAGCGAGCAAGATGGCGATCCAAAAGCCCCACTTTTTTAACAAGGGACTGTGGATAACTTGTGGATAAGGTGCAAAAGTTGTCAACCAAGTCCAGAATAAGGTGCCGTAAACGGCCAATGCGATGGACAAATGTAAAGTTAACTTGTAGGCATTTACCCAGGGTCGATTGACTAATCCACTGGCTACCATGATCCAACCAAAGGATGCCGCTAAAGCGGCCAGGAGCACAACTACGCCTAAGCGGCGCAAAAGTGGCTGGTCGATCCAACCTTTGACATAAAAAAACAAAAAGGGGATCAAAAAAACAAAACCCATGGAGCGAGCCCAGAGCCGGTGGAAATATTCCCAGAAGTAGATGAACTTGAACTCCGCCATGCTCATCCCTTCGTTAATTTTTTGGTATTGGGGGGTGGCTTTGTACGCGTCAAATTCCTCATTCCATTGTGCAGCATTGAGCGGCGGCAGTGTACCTGTCACGATTTCCCATTTGGTGATCGACAACCCTGACCCCGTCAAGCGGGTTACACCGCCAATAACAACTTGCATAAACACCATAAAAACCCCAATGAACAGCCAGATTTGAATGGCTTTGGGATAAGTAGAACCAGCAGATGTAGGCAAAGCGTTTGCAGTTGGCATGGCATTTTGTCTTTTAACTGGAACAAATATAGTCGCTTTTTTTTGGCAAATTTTTTCAGCCGAGGTTTGCTATGATTAATTAAAATGAATTTAAATTAAATAATAAATCAAGTTCATCATCAGCAGTGTTGGTATGTGGAGAAAAATATTCGTTAACTCAGGGTGAAATAATTGTTAACGCTACTTGTTCTAGTTATACACTGTAAACCAACAGCCGAAATCCAGAGAAATCAACCATCTCTCGTTTTTATACACATCTGCCTTTATCCTCATTAACGGAACAACTTTATTTTTGGGCACTGTGCAGTGGACGTTGGTATAGGTTCCTTTTTTAGGGGAAAGCCATCGCAAAACACTGTAGAGAATGGGGATAACTTTATTTCTTCCCTCCTCGTGTTAACCTGTGTTGGTAAGTACGGGTTAAACTACTGCTTTTCCACTAAATCGTGGTGGATAACTCTTTACGCTAAAAGGATTGTAATCAGCCTATTAGTGCAAAATAAAAATACGGCATTGTGGATAACTTTTTTGTGTTTATTTTTCCACTGCACAAATTCACCAAAACAACTTTTATGTGTGGACGGTACTCTTTTTCCAAATCCAAGGTCCAAATTGAGGCAGAATTGGGGTTGCCACTTGAATCTGAGGGCGAATTGATCCACAATTACAACATCGCCCCAACTCAACAGGCTTATGTGATCAGCAACCGGGCACCAGGCGCTTTGCAACTTTTCCAGTGGGGTTTGATTCCATCCTGGTCCAAAGACCCCAAGATGGGGGGCAAACTGATCAATGCCCGTGCAGAAACGGTGATGGACAAACCTTCGTTTCGTACCTCCATTCGCCAACGGCGTTGCCTGGTGTTGGCGGATAGTTTTTATGAATGGAAAAAAGAGGGCAAAGAAAAGACACCTTTTCGCATCTTCCCCCGCAACGGTGAACTGTTGGTCATGGGGGGAATTTGGGATACCTGGAAAGGCGAGGACAAAGTTATCCACAGTTTTTCGATCATTACCACCGGACCGAATCAGGAAATGATTCCGATTCACGATCGGATGCCGCTGGTGTTACCCGGTCGGGAAGCGCAAAGAATGTGGTTGGAAGAAAGGGATCCGGCGGCGATTGCGGAGATGCTGCACACGCCGGGAGACTGGATATTGGACATGTATCCGGTTTCGGATCGGGTGAATTCGGTGCGGAATAATGGGGCGGAGTTGCAGGAGCCTATTATTTAACGCACATTGCATATTTTTTTACCGCAGGAAACTCTGCGGTAAAAAAACGCGTAATGTGAGTTACATAAAACGAAAACCCCTGAAACAATCAATGCTTCAGGGGTTGCGCCAATAAAATATATCGTTGAAAGCCAATTACCGCATATCCGCAATTGCCTCCAATTTTTGTACATAAGCTCCCGCCTCCAACTTCTCCTTGATGTCTTTGAACGCCGCCAGCGTCAGGTCTACATCCTCATCCGTGTGCGCGGCAGTAGGAATCAAGCGCAGCAGGATCATGCCCTTGGGAATCATCGGGAACATCACCACGGAGCAGAAGATGCCATGATTTTCACGCAGGTCTTTCACCAGGTTGCCGGTTTCATCTACCGAGCACTTGAGGTACACGGGCGTTACACAGCTGTTGGTCGTACCCAAGTCGTGACCCATGGCGCGCAGACCACCTTGTAGGCGGTTGACGATGTGCCAGAGTTTTTCACGCAGTTCAGGTTTGGTGCGCAGCAGCTCCAAACGTTTCAATGCACCAATGACCAAAGGCATGGGCAGCGATTTGGCAAAAATCTGCGAACGCATGTTGTACCGCAGGTAATCGATGATGTCGCGTTCGCCGGCCACAAAACCACCGATGGAAGCCATCGATTTGGCGAAAGTACTGAAGTATAAATCTACGGCGTCGGTTACCCCTTGTGCTTCAACGGCGCCAGCGCCAGTTTTGCCCAGCATCCCGAAACCGTGTGCGTCGTCAACAAAGAAGCGAAAGTTGTATTCTGCTTTCATCGAAGCAATTTCTTTCAGGATGCCCTGGTTGCCACGCATACCAAATACCCCTTCGGAAATCACCAGGATACCCCCACCGGTTTCTTTTACATGCTCGTTGGCACGCTCAAGTTGTTTTTTGAAACTTTCGAAATCGTTGTGTTCGAAAGGAAAACGTTTGCCGATGTGTAGGCGAACGCCATCATAAATACAACCGTGGCTGTCTTTGTCGTACACGACGGCATCGTGACGGCTCAGCACAGAGTCGATGATGGAGACTACGGCCTGGTAGCCAAAGTTGATCAACAAACCCCGCTCTTTACCTACAAAGGTGGCCAGCTCTTGCTCCAACTGTTCGTGGTAAACTGATTCACCCGACATGATCCGGGCACCCATAGGGTAAGCCATGCCCCATTCCGCTGCGGCTTTAGCATCCGTTTCGCGTACTTCAGGGTGATTCGCCAAACCAAGGTAATTGTTCAAGCTCCATACGATGCGCTCTTTACCCTGGAAAATCATGCGGCTGCCGATTTCTCCCGTCAGTTTTGGGAATGCGTAGTAGCCATGCGCCAATGCGGCATATTGTCCTAATGGACCGCGGTTGTCTAGTATTTTCTGAAAAAGATCCGCCATTACAAGTTTGTTTTTAATTTGGTTTGAACGCTAGTGGCGCGTTCAAAAGGCAAAGATATATACTTTATCGCTTTTTGCTAACATTCCGACAAAAGTCATTCGTTATCAAATAACGAGCTAAAAACGAAATCCAAACCTTAAAATTTTACAGGCCCAGTACCCACTCGATCGGCAATGTATTTGCCTTCTTCACAAAGCGGGAGCAATTCGGCCTGGATGAAAGGCGCAACTTGCCCGGCAATTTCAGTGGGATACAACAAATGAAGGTTGGGGCCGGCATCCAGGGTGAAATACAGGGGGTGTTGGGTCTCCAGACGATATTGGCGAATTTTTTCGATCATCGCCAGGGAGTTGGGTTTCATCAAGAGATAAGGGGGCTGTGAACTCATCATGAGTGCGTGCAAGGTGAGCGCTTCGAGTTCCGCAATTTGACCGAAGGCATGGACATCACCCGATTGGAGGATACCAACCAATTGATCCAGATTGTTGGTAGCCTGTTGGTAACGTGCATTGGCGTAGGGATTGCCTTCCATCAGCTGATGGCCTGCTCGGCTGGAGACACTTTTTCACCTTTGCTCACAATCAAAATATCGTCGTGAAAAGAGTGAAAAACAGGATGTACCCAATCTGCACAAGGACTACCCCAAAGCTCACTGCTTTCGGCCTGTTTTTCGATGCTGCCCCATGAGCCCATCACGGGATACAGTGATCGGCAAGCACTACCCGAACCTAGGCGGGCCAGGAAAGAAGCTTTGCGGTAAAACTCGACAGGATCGGTCAATGTGCCAAAGAGTTCCTGTTCCATAGAACACAGGCACAATGCCAATGCACTCATGCTTGAAGCCGAAGATGCAATCCCAGCAGAATGGGGAAAGGAGTTGGAAGAGTGAATAGTCAACTGAAACTGGGTCAAAAAAGGTAGAATTTCTTCAGCTGCCAATGCGCTGAGAAACTTGACAATCTTTTGGGCAAAAGCGGGTTGAGCCTGGCCTTCGAAAAAAAAATCCAGCGATATTTCCTCCCCTGCAGTTTCACGCGGAACATACGTGAATTCCGTTTCGGTATACGCCGCTTGCAAGGTAAAACTGATCGAGGGGTTGCGGGGCAATTGTTGACCGTATTTGCCCCAATATTTGACAATGGCAATGTTGGATGGACTCTGCCAATGGATGTCGCCCGAAAAAGCATAGCCTGGGGCCATGCGCAATAATGGATTGCGGTAAATGCTTTGCATCGTTGAAAGTTGAGGAAAATAGAACAGCCTTTTTTCAAGCATGTTCGCAACATGCTTGAAATTTCTGCAATAAAGGTACGGAAATTGTTTTGCCCCTTCTATGTACTACACTTAAGTAAAGGTTGGTGGTGGTGGAGCAGGCACATCTCTTTCACAACGTACCCTGCGCAATTCCAGTTTCAGGCTTTCCAGTCCTTTACGCATGGCCCAATGGTGATTGGCGGAGAAGATGGGTTTGAAAAGGAAAGATAAATATTTGAGCAGGGGCTTTTCGGCTTCAATTTTCCAATCGTAGACAATTTTACACATTGGCCCTTCTTGAGTAAAAGTCCAGATGCCCCGACCTACAAAATCCCCCAGCGCTTCGAGCGAGAAACCGGAATGATCATTGGGGTGTACTTCGGTGACGCGGAACTGCCAGCGCAGGGTGTAGGGCAACCAACCTTTGGTATAGAGGTCGACCAATTTTCCGAGGCCATCGGCATCTCCTTTTTCGAGGGTTTCAACTTTGAGGTACACACTGGGCCACCAGCGGGGCAGGTCATTGGCTTCTTTGAGAATTTTGTACACTTCGGCACAGCTGGCCTCAAGTTCCCAATTGGTGATGAAGTGATAACTTTTCATGGTTTGTGAATTAGGTGTTTTTGCTGTATAAAAATCCCGCCACGATTTATAACAATTAAAACCCGGAAAGCATGTTCTGCCCCCGGGTTTTAACCTTGAAAGTTAAGGTTAGAAAATCAATTCGACCCATTCCCTTTCGCCTGGATCTTCTTCGCTTTTTGCATCGGATTATCCCCTGTTTCGATAACCTGCCGAGGGCCGGTTGCGGCTCCTTTGAACAACTCAAAGCGGCTCATTTGTGGCTTGGGTGGAAAGTAGTTGTTTTCCATGTCCACGTCGGCGGTTTCCAGATAAGGATCGAGGGTGATTTGTACGGCCTCTTTTTCGGTGACGAATACCTTGTTTACCTCTTCATTGTTGAGGCGCCAGATTTCAGCGGGGATGCGGAATTCTTTGTATGTACCATCGGCAAAATCAAACCGCAAGATCAGAGGCATGACCAGGCCACCCTTGTTTTTGAATTTGATTTCGTAATAGTTCTTATTGGCGGCCAGGGTTTTCTTTTCTTCTTCACCCAGGCTGTTCATGTATTTTTGGTAATCTTCCTTATCCAGGATGGTTACTTGCAGCGGATCATAGCTGTAGTAAAAATCCCGAATGCTGGGATCCAGATCTTCCTGTGTTTTGGCAATGTCTTTTTCGTTGCGGATGCTGCTGATGTTGCGGGGTTGTTTTTCTTGCTCTTTGCGCGCCAAGGTTTTTTCTACCTCCGGGTTTTTGCTGTCTGGGCGGAACCATTTTACCTCTTCAAGAGCGATGTCTACATTGTCGCAAGAATAAAACCAGCCATTCCAGAACCAATCCAAATCAATACCACTCGCGTCTTCCATGGTGCGGAAAAAGTCAGAAGGAGCGGGGTGTTTGAATTTCCAGCGGTTGGCGTACATTTTGAACGCATGATCAAACAACTCGCGCCCCATCACTGTTTCACGCAAAATATTCAGCGCAGCGGCGGGCTTGCCGTAGGCGTTGTTGCCCAATTGAGATACTTGTTCAGAGTTGGTCATGATGGGTTCCAGCATCTTTTTGTCCATTTTCATATAGGGCACGATGCTATGGGCGAAACCACGCCGAGATGGGTAATCCCGTTCCCATTGTTGTTCGGCGAGGAATTGCAGGAAAGAGTTCAAACCTTCGTCCATCCAGGTCCATTGGCGCTCATCGGAGTTGACAATCATTGGGAAGTAGTTGTGGCCAACCTCATGGATGATTACCCCAATCGTGCCATACTTGGTTCTTTCGGAATAAGTGCCATCTTTTTCCACTCGTCCATTGTTGAAACAGATCATCGGATATTCCATACCATTGGCCGCTTCAACCGAAATGGCAACGGGGTAAGGATAATCAAAGGTATAATGAGAATACCATTTCAAAGTATGGGCGATTGCTTTGGTAGAGAATTGACCCCACAGTGGATTGGCTTCTTTGGGATAAGCGGACATGGCGAGCACATTGCTGCCATTGGATTGTTTGACCGACATGGCGTCCCAGATGAATTTTCGCGAAGTGGCAAAGGCAAAGTCGCGTACATTATCGGCTTTAAAACGCCAGGTCTTCTCCCCTTTCCCTTTTTCTTTTTCGTTCTCCCGCGCTTCGTCTTCGGTAACAATGACTACGGGCGTGGTGTATTCGGTTTTGGCTTTTTCAAAACGCGCCAATTGTTCTTTGCTCAAAATGTCTTTGGTGTTCTGGAGTGTACCGGTGGCTACGACGATATGGTCGTCGGGTACAGTTAAGCTTACGTCGTAGTTGCCAAAAACGAGGGTAAACTCTCCAGCGCCCAGGAACTGTTTGTTCTGCCAGCCTTCGATGTCATCGTATACACACATGCGTGGGAAGAACTGGGCAATGGAATATAGGTAGTTTTTGTCTTCGGGGAAGTATTCACATCCCGAACGTCCACCCAGTTTTAGTCGGTCTACGATATTGAACGACCATTTTATTTTGAAGGAAAACTTTGCTCCCGGCATAATGGGTGTGGCCGGGTCGATGCGCATCATGGTTTTGACCACGGTGTGTTTGAGGTCTTTCCCCAGCGCGTCTTTCACAAAATCAACCTTGAATCCACCGTCAAAAGTAGGGGTAAATCCATCCAGTTGGCGCAATGTCATTCGATCATTCATGGTGCTTTGCCGGGTGGAATACGTATCGGATTCGTCGTCAAAATGGTTCTGATCCATTTGTAGCCACAAGTATTCCAACACATCCGGGGAGTTATTGGTGTACGTGATGGTCTCTTCGCCGAAGATTTGTTGCTTGTTGTCATCCAACTTGATGTTCATGACATAGTCCGCTTGTTGTTGGTAGTAGCGGTGCCCAGGTCCACCAGCCCCGTTGCGGTACATATTGGGGGTTGGTAACTCCTCATGGAGTTGTTTGAATTTGTCCTTCTTGTCGGGTGTTACTTGCCCAGATATTGGAGCAATACACCAAGCCAAAGCCAAAAACAGCAGTGTGATTTTGATGGTATTTGGTTTCATCGAGTGTATGGATTTTTTGATAAAACGAGATTGATTGATAATTAAAGGTACAAAATCTGTGGGTTAAAAAAAAGGGATGTCGCTGAAGGGGTAGGGTGGGTAGATGGATAACAGAAGAGAGCGTGTGATGGTGGATGTTCCACGTGGAACATTTGTGGTGGGGAGTTCTTCTTCATGCCGCTTTCTTCCCATGAATAAATTCATGGGTTGGGGTGGTGGGTGGCCTCCCACGACTGAAGTCGTGGGTTGGCGATATGTAAATATCAAAGAGCCGTTGCATTTTATAGTTGGATTTTGTAAGTTTGGAGATCATTTTGCCTTTTACATTCACTAGCAATTACCATCCTTTCGTACGGATTTTATTCTTTCACTTTAAGTATGTTGTTTTATGGCTCATTCAAAAGTACGAATTTGGGTGCATGTAGTCTTTTGTACAAAGTATCGAAAGCAATGGATTACCCAGAAATTAAGCCGAGACTGTATGAATTACTCTGTAAGGAGCTGTTAAAAAGCGTTGTGGTGTGGAGGTGATCAACGGAATGCCGGATCATGTACACCTCCTCTTGCAGTTGGATTCCACTAAGTGTATTGCCGAGTTGATCAAACAATGTAGGGGCGGTAGCGCACACACCATCAACGAAGAAAAATGGTTTGATCACGAATTCAAGTGGTCGGTAGGATATGGCGCTTTTTCAGTGAGTCAATCACTAGTGGGTAAGGTTAGGAACTATATTCTTAACCAGGAAAGGCACCACGAGAAGATCAAGTTTAAAGAAGAATATAAAAGACTCCTCGAACTTCACGGCCTTGAACCCGAAAAAGACTAGGCTTTCTAGCCCTCTCTGTTACTATCGCCAACCCACGACTTCAGTCGTGGGAGGCCATCCACCGCACCAACCCACGAATTTATTCGTGGGAGTAGAAGTATAGAGATAAAAAAGGGCGATGTTCCACGTGGAACATCGCCCTTTATCTCCGAGTAGCTTTTCCTAGCTATGCTCCAGCAACCACGCCTTCAACGCCCCATACTCCGCCTCCAAATAGTCCGCCTTTTTCTCCCGATCTGCTAATTCTGCCAACCGTTCCGGAATCTCAATTTTATGTCCCAGTATCTCTTCCACATCATCAATGAACTTAGCTGGGTGTGCGGTTTCCAAAATAATCCCACGCGTATTCGGATGCATTTTTTGGTATTCATCCAAGGCTAAATAACCCACTGCCCCATGCGGATCCAAAGTGTACTGGTATTTTTGATCTACCAATCGCATGGCTTTAGCTGTTTCTGTATCATCAAAAGCATAGCCACTCACCATGTTTTTGATATTGTTCCACGTGGAACGTTCATCTGTGCCCAGGTAAAGATCGAGCATGCGGGCAAAATTGGATGGGTTTCCCACATCCATGGCATTGGAAAGTGTACGCACGGAAGGGCGCGACTGATAAGTTCCATCAGAAATATAAACAGGCACTACATCATTGGCATTGGTTGCGGCGATAAAACGGTGTACAGGTAAACCCATTTTAGCTGCTAAAAGACCCGCAGTTAAATTCCCGAAATTACCACTCGGAACACAAAAAACAATTGGGTCTCCGGTATGAGGCAATTGTTTAAAAGCCTCGAAATAGTAAAAAGACTGGGGAATCAAACGAGCAATGTTGATGGAGTTTGCAGAACTGAGTCGGATTTTCTGGTTGAGTTCTGAGTCCAAAAACGCCTGTTTGACCATAGCCTGGCAATCGTCAAAAGTACCATTGATCTCCAGCGCACTGATGTTGTGTCCCAGGGTGGTCAATTGTTTTTCTTGCAGCATGCTGACCTTGCCACTAGGGTAGAGGATGATCACCCGAATGCCAGGGGTTTTGTAAAATCCCGCAGCAACTGCGCCACCCGTATCTCCCGAAGTAGCCACCAAAATGGTGAGTTCTTTTGTTTCTCCACGATTAAAATAGCTCATCAATTGAGCCATAAACCGGGCACCAAAATCTTTGAACGCTAAAGAAGGGCCATGGAAAAGTTCCAGAATATACTTCTGGTCATCGAGTTTAACTACTGGCGCGGGGAAATCCATGGAGTTTTCCAGAATGATCCGTAGATCATCTTCAGGAATGGTGCTTCCAAACAAAGTGGTGCAAACCTGATGGGCAATGTCCAAAAAACTATAATTGGCCAGATTTTGAATAAATTCAGGATCTAGTTGAGGGATGTATTCGGGCATGTACAAACCATTGTCATCCGGCAATCCTTTCATGACTGCCTCTTGCAAGCTGGCCTGGTTGTTTTTATTTTTGGTGCTGTACAAAAGCATGGGTAGCATTTTTAAACTAAAGAAAAGTTATAACCGAATGGCGCCTTGTTGATTGATGGGGGAGACAAACAACTGACAATTGATGTTTTCTTCGAGGTAAATTTTCTCCATGGCAATACCGACATTTTCAGCAGTAGTGCGACTAGAACTCAGGGCGAAAATCGAGGGCCCTGCCCCCGAGATACTACATCCCAATGCACCTGCATTGAGCGCGGCTGCTTTGGTGGCGTAAAAATGAGGAATCAGTTGTGCCCGTTGTGGTTCAATGATAACGTCGTGCAAAGACCTGGACAACAAACCAAAATCGCTGTTGTAAAGCCCCACCATGAATCCAGCCAGATTGCCACATTGTTCGATGGTGGCGCTGAGTGGAACTTCTTTTTTCAGAATGGCCCGGGCATCACGAGTGAGTACTTCAACTTCTGGATAAAGTACACTGGCATACAAACCCTCCGGAACTGGAATATTGTGTACGTCTAAATCCCGGTTGCTGCGAATGAGCACAATTCCTCCGAATAGGGAAGGGGCAACGTTGTCGGCATGGTAAGCACCATCTGCCAATTGTTCACCCAATACCGCAAAATGTAAAATTTCACGTTTGCTCAGTCTGCCGCCTAAAAGCTCATTCACGGCCATTACCCCTCCTACTGCACTTGCGGCGCTGGAACCCAAACCACTACCAAAAGGCATTTTTTTGTGGATTTCCATATCGATGCCCCACTCGTTTTCGCCCAGGTGTTCAAGTAATTTATAAGCCGAAAAACTGGCGGTATTTTTTTGAGGATCCATCGATAATTTGCCGCCGTCTCCAGTGATCCGGGTAATGCGCAGGCCGGGTTTATCAGAAAAACGGGCCACAATTTCATCGCCAGGCCGATCCAGGGCAAAGCCCAATATGTCAAATCCTACCGCCACATTGGCAACTGAAGCAGGAGCAAAAACGCTTACGGAATTCATGATTGTTTGGGTTTGTGGAATGTTCTGGCAAAATGAGCTACCTCAACCATAGCCAGAATACACCTTAATTTAAGTAGTTTCCAATTTTGATGATCTCCGAAAAGATACCTGCCGCAGTTACTTCAGCTCCAGCACCTGGGCCACGTACCACCAAGGGGCGCTCTTTGTAACGCTCACTGGTGAACACAATCATGTTGTCGCTGCCACTGAGTTGGTAAAATGGATGGGTCGCATCCACACTTTGTAAACCAATACTGGCAATTCCATTTTCCAGTGAAGCCACCATACGCAATACCTTACCTTCCTTTGCAGCCGCTTCCGCCAACTGACTAAAGTGGTCATCAGCTTGTTTTAATTCAGCAAAGAAAGCCTCAACATTCGGGGCATTGCGACAAGCGTCGGGTAGTACGGGGTGGATCACTACATCTTCTGCTTCGAGGGGCAAGCCGGTCTCGCGCGCCAGAATGATCAACTTGCGGCGCACATCGATTCCGTTTAAGTCCACTCTTGGGTCAGGCTCGGTGAAACCCCGTTTTTGCGCCTCCAATACGATGGAGCTAAAGGATATTCCTGGCTTGAAAGAATTGAAAATGAAAGACAGGGAACCTGACAATACGGCCTCAATTTTGAGAATGCGGTCGCCACTGACAATCAAGTCGTTCAAAGTGGAAATTACCGGAAGTCCGGCACCGACATTGGTTTCGTACAAAAACAGAATCCCCCGTTTTTTGGCCGTTTTTTTCAACTTGAGGTACAACTCGTATCCCGAAGACGCAGCCACTTTATTCGGGGTAGAAATCGAGATGCTGGCGTCGAGAATTTCGTCGTAGTGTTGGGCGATTTGTTCGTTGGCGGTATTGTCTACAAAAATGGAACTGCTGAGGTTCATCGACTTCATTTTTTCTACAAAGTCTTTGATTTTCATCGGGGTATCTGAAGCACTGAGCTGATCGCGCCAATTGTCCAGATCAATTCCATTTTCATTAAAAATCAATTTTTTGCTATTGGCCAAACCCACCACTTTTATTTCCAGGCTGTGTTCTTTTTTCAAAAACTCGGCGTGTGCTTTGATCTGTTTGAGCAAGGTACTGCCAATGAGTCCTACGCCAACCATGAAGACATTGACCACCGATGTATCGGAGAGGAAAAACGCTTCGTGGAGTGCGTTGAGCGCCTTGGATTCGTCGGCCCGATTGATGACTACTGAAATATTGAGCTCGGAGGAACCCTGCGCAATGGCCACTACGTTGATCCCGTTTTGCCCTAAGGCCTGGAACAAACGCCCCGATATGCCCGGCAGGTAGCGCATGTGTTCCCCAATGATGGCCACTACCGACAATTCCGCTTCCATCCGCACGGGATCTACCAAACCGGATTGGACTTCGTGTTCGAATTCCTTCTCAACTTGCTTGCGCGCTTTCACCGCCTTGTCGGGTTGGACCGCAAAACTAATCGAGTGCTCAGAAGAACCTTGGGTGATCAGGATGACGTTGATGCCCGCACTGGCCAGTGAACCGAACAAACGCGCCGCGATTCCGGGTACTCCAAACAAACCACTGCCTTGCAAGGTGAGCAAAGCAATATTGCCGATGGAAGAAATCCCTTTTACGGGTGTACGGACTTCATCTTCTTTGTCCGAAACCAGGGTACCTGGGTGTGAGGGATTGAAGGTGTTTTTGATCCACATCGGGATCTTCTTCGCCAATACGGGTTGGATGGTGGGGGGATAAATCACCTTGGCACCAAAGTGCGACATCTCCATCGCTTCCGCGTAAGTCATTACCGGAATGGAGAAAGCCTTTTTTACTCTTCTTGGGTCAGCCGTCATTACCCCATCTACATCGGTCCAAATCTCTAGTGAATCAGCATCAAGTCCAGCGGCAATCAGGGCGGCGGTATAGTCAGATCCTCCTCGACCAAGGGTAGTGCTCAAACCACCTTTGGCAGCGGCAATAAAACCTGTAACAACCTGAATGTCTGATATTTGAGTGTATTGTTTCTTGATTTTTCCGTAAGTCAAGGCCAAATCAACTTTGGCGTTGCCAAAATTTTTATCGGTAGAGATGATTTTACGGGCATCCAGATAGCTGGCGTTGAGGCCAGCTTGTTGGAGGGTATGGGCAATGATGAATGCGGAGTTGCGTTCACCAAAACTAATCACATAATCCATCGTGCGGGTCGAGGCTTCGCGCACCAGAAAAATTCCGTACAGCAGGTTTTTCAAAACCTCATGGTTGTTTTCCAAACCAGACAGTACCTCGCTCAAATAAGGCTCTTGCAATAAATCTCTGGCAGCATCCAAATGCCTTTTGCTAAAGGCAAGAAAATGTTCGTAATAAGATTCATCCCCTTTAGCGGCGAGATCACCCATGGTGATCAAGGTGTCGGTTACTCCACCAAAGGCAGAAAACACTACCGTGAAGTGATCCCCCCGGTCAGCATAACTTTTCAAAATAGCTACAATCCCACGAATTCGATCAGGAGTACCCACCGAAGAGCCTCCAAACTTCAGTACTTTCATAACTCAAAACATTTGCGGTTACAGTTGTATGGTGTTGACTTTTACACACTATTTACACGATAAAGTGGTAACATTTGGTTGGTAGGGTCAAAAAAGGATTTTGGTTTTTTGCAGCGTTGGGCACGAAAAAAAGAGAGGGAAAAAGGACTAAGCTGTACAAAAAAAGGCAGCCCACCAAAGTGAGCTGCCCAAAATTATTACGGTTTACTAGTTGTCTCAGAAAAAACTCAATAGAGTTGGGTGGTATATTCAAGAGACTATTTGTCGTTAGTCGGATTCATCATTTTGCCAATAAAGATTGCCTGATTGGTGCGGCTTTCACTGATGACAAAGATGAACGGACGATTTACAATGAACTGTGGATTATTGGGAACAGAAGTCACTACAATTTCAACGGATGTAGCCGCTGCTGCTTTGGTTCCTGCCTCGTCTACTTCAATGAATGCTTTGTGTTTAACATTGGAAATAGACAATTCTTGTCCAGTCGCAATGCCCGAAAAATCAGCCTGGCCAGGGATAAAAGCAGTAGGCATACCCAATGCTTCTAAACTGGCATTCAAGCTGTTTTCATAACGCAAACTGAATTTTGGTAGGGCAAAAAATATCTCCTCAGCTGAATAGGCTTTATTCCAGGAATTCCAATTTGTCAGTGTCAGCTCCGGTAAAATGTCTTTCACCGCAAATCCTTCCTTGGGGAGAATTACCGTCATAGAATAGACGGAGTCCGCATAAGGAAGTTTAACCGCGTGTAATTTATCATTGCTAAAATAAGACAATTTCACCAAACTGTTACCATATGACATCATTTTCACCGGCACTTGCACATTTTTTTCGGTGGTAAAATCCCCATCATAGGTTTTTTTGGTGTCAAATTGTCTGCGCCAGGTTCCTTTGAAATAAATGGCGTTGATCAAAAACATCACCGAATTGTCCTGAATTTGGTCAATGATGCTAGGGATGAGTTTGTTGGTTTTGTCGCTCACCCATTTGTTGATGATGTCTTTGGCGTCCGGTTTGCTGAAGTCAAGCGGCCGCACTTCACTGTTGTAATAAGTCGTATTGGTATTCAAAAATGCCGGGTTTACGGCAAAGCCCTGACGGTACCAGATGGAGTTGGCGATGTCTACTTTGACCTTAGGGTCCAGGTTAGGCAGCTCCTTTAACAAGGTTTGATAGGACTGGTTGAGTTCATCCAGGCTGATTTTACCCGCACCCAACACCTTGAGCATTTCTTCTTTGGTTTTGCCATTGGCACCGTTGAGGGTCATGCTCAAAGCAGAACTGATGCTCAGGGGAGAGATGAACAGGTTATCATCTGGTTTGTCTGCCTCCAGTTTTTTAAAGATATCGAACCCAAATTGGTTCGTGGCTTCCCCGAGTTTACATACGTCGGGATTTTGGACACAGTTAAGGGTACTGGCAGGAGTAGGCTCGTCGTTGCCCTCACATTGAAATAGGCTGAGGCTCATGGTACACCACAGCGAGAACAGGAATAAATTGCGTTTCATTTGGATCGGATTTTGTATAAATAGACGAAGATTCTGAAAGAAACGTTGGCTTTATATAAAACAAGCTAGCTACAAAAAAAGATCCGGCCCCAAGCTTGGGAGTCTTGGAGCCGGTATCGAAAGCGACTTTAGATTGCAGGAAAGATTTGCTTCTTGGGCAAGGGAATGTGAATGAAATTACGATGAGAATTAAACGGGTATAAACCCTTTGATGAGTACAAAGAAAAGGCTGTAAGGTAAATTGAGGATGAAAGAAAGGTTAACTTCTGCTTAATTTTTCGCTGCTTCGCCCAGCAGTTGCCGCAGAATGGGATTGAGTTGATGAGCCCGCTGAGGGTCAAAGCTTTGCTGCTGTATCTTTTTGCTCGGCCCACTGCCTTTGGCAAAATTCAACATCTCCTGACGCTCCGGGGGCGTGAACTTGGAGAAGGTTCGGCGCAATACCGGCAAGGCCTCCCTAAACACCTCATACGGTAAGTTACTCATCCAGTCGTTCAACAAACTCCACAATGCGGGTGTGTGGATGAGCAATTGCCCACTGCCGTGCAAAAAACCTTCCAGCCATTGAGCGGCATCGCTGATCCCCGCAGCGCGGGAGAGTGCTGCGGAAAGTTCGGTACCGGCCTGAGCAGGCTCCAGCTGTTTTTTGTCCAATAACATCCGGGTGCAGATGCCGGCCAACAAAGGGTGAGCGCCTCGGGACTGCATCACTCCGGCCAGTGCTTCGTTCCATAGGCTAGTGGCTTCTTTTTCGTTCAACAAGGCCACGGCGCGATTACCTTCTTGCAAGAGCCGAAAAAATTGACGGGCAGGTTCTTCATCCAAATGTCGGCAAGCAGCGGGTAATCCGATACAAACCCTGGGCAAGAGTTGATCCAGGAGCTCTCTTACCGCCTGGGCGTCGGTTTGGCGGGTGTTGCCATACCGCAGAATATTGGCCAGCGGGGGCAAAGCCTCCAGCAAAGACAAAACATCGCGGGTTTGTGCTCCCAGTTCTTGCAAACGTTTGGTCATGGGTCCAATGGCCGCAGGCAAGTCGGCTTTGAGCACTTCCCCAAAACGTTGCAACAGCAGCGAAAGGCTGTCTTCACTTTGCACCAGGTGCAATACGTAGCGCAAAGAAGCTTCTTCGATGGTATTGCCCCACATGCCCATCTCGATCAAACGAATGATGAATTCGGGCGTCCAATCGCTAAAGCGCCACAATTCGTGAAAACTACCTTTGGCCTTTTCCGACACGGGAGCGGGTGCAGCCCAATGCACACCCAGAATGAGCAAGCGGTGCAACAAGTGACTGGCCCGCAAATTGGAGGGCGTGCGCAGGTCGAGCTTTTTGGGTTCTTCTTTGGCGCTAAAGCTGCGGTACTCCTTGTTCAGGCCCGAGCTTTTGATGCAGGCCTCAAAATCTTCTTGCAGGGGAATGCCGCTGACTTGCGCTGGCACATTGCCCCGCACCTTGCCCACGATCAGTTCCTGATGGATGAGTTTCAACGGCGCTGGATCACCTGCTCCAAACACGGCCAGCGCTGCTTCTTCCAGTTCACCAATGCCCGTCGTGGCGCGGTGCCGCAGCGCAGCCAGGGCATCGGCCAAACGCACTGCCTCCTGGACGTGCGCAGCGGAGGCATCCTGGTGTTTGTCGCGCAGCAGTTGGGCCACCCGGATCAACCAGCGCAGGCCGTGTTGTTCGGGGTATTGAAACAACAAGTCGTACCAGGCGGGTGAAAGCACCCCCGCGGCATAACCCGACTGAAAAGCCAGTCGATCGTAACTCCAGGGAATCCAGGTGCAACGGGTTTTTACTTTTTTTAAGCCCCGCAAAAGCGCATTGTCGTTTTTGGGTGGGTATTGGTTTAAGTCGTGCAAAGCGGGGGAATGCCAGGCTCCGCATACAATGGCCAGGCGTTGAAAACCTTCTTTTTGCGCCTGCCGAATGGTTTTGCGCATAAATGCCTCGCGCAGGAGGGTTTCGGTGCTCTCCATGCGTAGCCCTTCTTGCCGCAGGGCGGTCATCATGTCCAAAATGGCCTCGAACACGGCGTTGTCGTCACTGTAGGTTTCAAAGGTGTGCTCCCACCAGCGCTCGCTGTCGTCGTAGCCCGCCAGTGTAGCGAGGTAATGCATGGGGTCGCGCAACATGAGCACCATTTCCGGATCGGGCGCTTCACTCAGTTGCAGCTGGGGCAGGGTGCTGGCCTCGTCACGCAGGGCAAAGGTATGCGCCATGGGCAGGTCCATTGGGCGAGCGGGAATGCCCACGCGCTGGGCGTACTGCAAGGCTTGCCACTCGGGCGAAAAAACGGCAAAAGGCAAAAAACTGGCCTGCTGTAATTGTTGCGGATTGTAGAGGAGGAGGGCCACTGGAGGCTCCAGATCGGTATGGCTGATCCACTTCAAAGCCGGGCTACAATCTTCGGGCAGCTCGATGAGCACACAGTCGGGTTGCCACTGCTCCAAAGCGCGGAGCAGTCGTTGGGCGGAGCCGGGACCATGGTGGCGAATGCCGAAGATTTTGTGCATGAGGGTTGTGGGTTTGGGCGGGGAAGATACGGAATATGGAGGTACGCTGAAAATGTTAAATTTAAAAAAACGGGAAGCTGCTTGTTGGAAAAAAGATGTGATATGTGATTTTTCTTGTAGCTTTAAGTTTGTTGCCGTCAATAGTTACCGTGGAAATGGTTAGGGCGAAGGAAATGGAGTTGCAATAGCACAATAGTAATAGTTGTGCTAAATTAATATAAACACAATGTAAATGAAAATTAGCGCTGACTTAAAACAACTTGCTTATAAAACAGCGAATAGAGTCATTGAAAAATTCCGAAATAAGGAATTGAAGGGAAATGATGAGGAACTTATTGTTATTGAAGCAACTATGATAAAGGTAGGTATTGATAAAAGCCATTCCATAATTGAGGAACATAATAAGGCTAATAAAAATGAAGGAATCGAATTAACGGAAGACTTTATTTTGTTTATGGTATGCAAAAATAATCACTTGTTTAGTCGGATTTACAATAGGTATAAAACCGATAGATTTTTAGAAGACATCCCATTGGATTTAATAATTGAAGATTGGAAAGAGACCAAAAACCAGGTTTCTGGAATTGAAAAATATTTTAACACCGAAGATGAACATTTTAATAACAATGCATACTATTGGTATATACACCTGAAGGATAAAAAACTCTTTCCGGATATTGAAGTACCTTTCATGATTTTATCAGAATATCTCCATTTCTTAAGAAACTTTAACATTCCAATTTCTTGTGTCGACAAATTAAAAAACAAAATGGACGAGCATAAACTAAACAAAGAACAGAAACTTTTCATTTTTGACAAAATAAATGGGCTCATTGCCAATGCAGATATAGAAACCCAAAATAACTTATCACATATAAACATCGAAGTTTTAGATAGCCGTTGGAATATAGAACCATATCAGGACTTGAATTACGAACAGTACTCTATAGAATACATCGTAGAGGAGGCATCAAAAATTGAGGATTTTTTTGAAAGGTTAAGATTTTTCAAACATCGAAAATTAGAATATGAAAAAGAAGCCCAAGAGTTGGGCTGGGATATTGGCTTAGGAAACGAGATTCAAGTTGAAATAGAGGTATTGGAAAAACTCATTGCTAGTAGCAATATTAACCATAAATCAGGCAAATCGACAGAAGAACTGCTTGGCAAGGTGCAAGGCTTTATCAAAAATGGTCAAACCCTAAAAGCTATTGAATATCTTCTTGACGAGGATAAAATTGCAATCGAATCAATAAAGTTTGGTTTCCTCCAGCTTTCAGGGCAATGGAAAGAAAATGAGTGGAAAGTGAATTTAGGATTAGTAAATGATACAGAAGCAGGACAAACCAGAAACAGAATTACAAATGCAGTATTAAATTTGGCAAAAGAAATTGAAAAATAAAAACAGAGTAAACAATCGTTTACTGTCAAGTATTCCTAAGCGCCATACCTGACAGCAAACGTAACGTTATAACTCATAGGGTGGGACAATTCTGTTAGCAAAAAAAACATTCGATAATTATGTCAGGGCTTAAGACTATACAATTTCAGGGAGGGCGACAGGTCTGAATATCTTGCGAACTATTTACTATCAGGACTTGGACTAATAACCCCAGTACCAAGACAAGAAGATATTGGCTTCGACTTTTACTGCCAGTTGGCCGACCAAGAATCTGGTATCCTGACTTTTGGTTATCCATTCATTGTTCAAGTGAAAAGCAGCGGCACGGACAAAATAATTTACGGACAGGCGGACAGCAATAAGTGGAGAACAGAAAATATTAATTGGTTATTTCGAATTGAACTTCCTTTATTCATTGGAATCGTGGACAAAATAAAATGTCAATCGACTTTTATAACACTTCTCCTCTACACTTTATATTTTTTAAGTATAAAACCCGACAATACTTGAACTCGTTCCTCCGAATTAACCAGAGTGACGCAGTTGTTGACGAACCAACAATAAACATCATTCCGAATTGGCCTCAAGGGAAAGGCGACGGTGTAAAGTATATTGTGGACTTAGGCAATCCAATCTTGACATTAAACAACGAAGACCTATATAACGAAGAAGTGTTAATCAAAAAGAAAAAACTCCTACGCGAATTTTTGGTTGTTGAGCAACAAAATTTGACAAACAGGAAACTGAATATTTATCATTTTCAATGGGCACGACAAACACAACCTAATGAACATATTTTATATGCTTGGATCTTTTTGGCTGCAAAACATCAACAAATTTTAGACAATTTATTTTTTAACCTCGGGCCAAGCCTAATCTCTTTAGCCATTCACCTAAAAGAAAATGACAGACTTTCGGAAGCCTTACTTTTAAAACCATTCCTAGCACAAATTCCCGAGCATCAAAGACATCCGGCTTTAGTACAAGCGAATCCTGAATTTTTGATTAACAGGGCAGACACCTGATGCAAGCCGTAATAACCTGTGTACCGCCCTACAGATTATTACAATATTTTTATGACTTTTTTTTTCAGGTTAGGGCCTAAATGTATAACTTGAACTTAGCAAAATACGGAGCAAGGCCGCAAAATCTGGCTACAAGCACTAGCCGAAAAAATAAAGAGCGCAAAAGGAACCAATGATCAACTGCAAGAGTTTACTTTGGGAACAATTCAAACAAAAGATCAGCTTGCCATGAATCACCCCCTCAAATCCTAAAACACATAAAACCTTCTCCCTATGCCAAAATACGAATGGGATGAAAACAAAAACAAGTCGAATCAGCAAAAGCATTCCCTTAGTTTTGAGAAGGCCAAAGAAGCTTTTCAAGATGAAAATGCCGTAGAATTTCGCGGCAATTCATCTACTGAGTTGAGAATTCTCCGAATAGGAAAGACCACAGGTAAAATTTTGATCGCAGTAGTGTACACACTTCGATCCGTTTCTTTCAGCGAGGTAAGCAAACAAACAAGAAACATAGCCTTATCTTGAGAACAGTTTATCAAAACAATCCGACGATGAACCTAAAAGTTAAACAAGCCATTGCAATGGCCAGAAACAATGAAAGCCTGGAAGGGCTGGTTATCGAGGATTTGCAGGATACTCAAGTTATAAAAACCAACCCCCAATCGAAATAAGTGAAACAAAAATTACGTTTCGCTTGTTTCGTTTGTATCTTTAGATCAAACCAAGCTGAAATGAGTGCTGTAATCCAAAAAATAACCAAGTCAGATCAAAAGATAGCACTTTTATCTGCCAAACTACTTGCTGACAGCGAAGACCAGGCTATTAAAGATAAGGATGAAGTTATCAAACTTAGGGATTCAAGGATCTGAGGAAGTAGTCATCATCCCGTTAAAGGCTCTACAATTATTGAATGCTATCATCAGCAATATGGCTCAGGGCAAATCAATTGCGCTGATGCCTACGGATGCAGAAGTGAGCACACAACAGGCTGCTGAAATTCTAAATGTCTCCAGGCCACATGTAATCAAGCTATTGGAAAAAGGAGAGATTCCACACAAAAAAGTAGGTAGCCATAGAAGAATTTTACTGCAAGACGTTCTCAAGTATGAAGCTAACTTCAAGTCAGACAGGAGAAAGAAACTGGACTATTTAGCTAAAGAGGCCCAGCATCTAAATATGGGTTACGAATGATCTACTCTCCTAGGTTTACCGTAATACTAGACGCGTGTGTTCTTTACCCCGCTCCGATTCGAGATATTTTACTCAATCTCGCTGACTTAGAGTTATTCCCCAAAGTGGTCTGAGATCATACAAGAAGAGTGGATAAGAAATCTACATGAGAACAGACCTGAGCTTAGCAAGCAGAAGTTGCGGAGAACGGCGCAAGTGATGAATGCTGCATTTCCAGATGCCGAAGTACATGCATTTGAAGAATTGATTGATCTCTCTCGAATTACCGGATTTAGGGGACAGACATGTTCTCGCGGCAGGTATAAAGTGCAAAGCTGATGCGATAATCACCTTTAATACCAAAGACTTTCCAAGAGAAAAATTGGATCAATATAACATTGAAGTTTATACCCCGGATGAATTTGTATATTTTTTGAATGAGTTGAATCCTTTGATTGTAAAACAGGCTTTTGAAAATCAATTGGCATCTTTGAAAAGCCCTCCGGTGTCAAAAGAAAAGCTGATTAGCATCTTGGAAAGATGCGGACTACGGAACGCTTCAAAAATTTTCACTTAGGAGAAATTCTTGATGAGAGCAAAGCGTAGAGTGGCCATGCACACTAAACTGTCGCCACATCGTTCACCCCACCTCCGCAAACCAACCAACACATGAGCCTTATCAACCTAAAAAAAGAACTCAAAAAACTCGACAAAGACCAACTGATCGGCTTGATCGCTGACCTGTACAAAAAGAAAAGTCGGCAAAAGAGTTTTTGACTTTTATGCACTGCCCGACGAAATTGCATTGTTTAAAAAATACCGCGACAAGGTTTATGAAGCCTTTTACCCCAAACGAGGTTTTGGGTTCAAACAAAAGAAAGGAAAAAAAACCCCCCGGGGTTTTAACAAATTGGGCCCCCTCCCCCGGCGGGGGGGTTGGGGGGTGTTTTTGTGTGGGTTGGGGAGGGATTGGGCTTCCCAGTGGGGTGGCGGGGGGTTGGTGTGGTTTTTTTTTTGGTTTGGATAAAAAATTTTCCCGGCCGGGCCTGGTGAGAAGTATGAATAACGGGGGGGTTGGTGGGGGGGGAGGGGAAGAGGAGGTGAGGGGCGAGCTTGGTTTGGGGGGTTTTTTGGTGTTTGAAGGGAAGTGTTTTTGATTTTTTCTGAATGGAGGGGGGAAGAAGGAGACCTCATAGCTTAACTGACCGGAACACCCCATTTTCCCAATCACATCCAACACCGCCCTAGCCGCCTTCAAACTCGCCACCCCATCTTTCACCAAGATAAAATGCTGGTGCGACTGCTTAAAACTAAGCCCATGCTCCTTCCCCTTTGCGCCCACGAAGGCCACAATCTTATGAAACATCGGACTTTCATAAAAAGCGGACTGCGGGTTTTCCACAAAATAGCAGCGCAGTTTTTCATTTTTGAGGATCACCCGTTCAAAGCCCAGGCGTTTGCAGGTCCAGCGTAGGCGCAGGCCTTCGAACAGTTCCTTTACCTCGGCGGGTAGGCGACCAAAGCGGTCGCGAAGGTTGCTTTGGAACGCTTCGACCTGATCTTCGGTTTCCAGGCGGTCCAATTCGGTGTACAAATTGAGGCGCTCCTGGATGCTGGTCACGTAGCGTTCGGGGATGAGCATTTCCACGTCGGTTTCGATGGTTACCTCGCGCACGTACTTGCGGTCGGTTTTTTCGAGTTCTTCGGCGAACACGTCTTTGAACTCCGTTTCTTTCAATTCGATGATCGCCTCTTCCAGGATTTTCTGGTAGGTTTCGTAACCAATGTCTACGATGAAGCCACTTTGTTCGGCGCCGAGCAAGTTGCCCGCTCCCCGAATGTCGAGGTCGCGCATAGCGATGTGGAAGCCACTGCCCAAATCCGAAAACTCCTCCAGGGTGCGCAGGCGTTTGCGGGCATCGCTGGTGAGGGTCGACATCGGCGGGCTAAACAGGTAACAGTACGCCTTTTTGTTGCTCCGACCCACGCGGCCCCGCAATTGATGCAGGTCACTCATGCCAAACTGGTGGGCATTGTTGATGAGCATGGTATTGGCGTTGGAAATGTCCAGCCCGGTTTCAATGATGTTGGTACACACCAGTACATCGTATTGCTTATCAATAAAATCCACCAGGGTTTTTTCCAGTTTGTCCGACTCCATCTGACCGTGAGCCGAGGCCACTTCCACATCCGGGCAAAGGCGGCGGATCATCATTTCGACCTCGGCCAGGTTTTTGACTCGATTGTGTACAAAAAACACCTGTCCACCGCGGTTTACCTCGTAATAAATCGCCTCCTTGATGATGTCTTCGCTGAAAATGCGTACTTCGGTATGGATGGGTTGGCGGTTGGGTGGTGGCGTGCGAATGATCGAGAGGTCGCGTGCAGCCATCAAGGAAAACTGCAAGGTACGCGGGATGGGTGTGGCGGTTAGCGTCAGCGTATCCACATTGACTTTGAAGTTGCGGAGTTTTTCTTTGGAGGCCACCCCAAATTTTTGCTCCTCATCAATGATCAACAAGCCCAGGTCCTTAAACTTCACTTCCTGATTGAGCAGGGCCTGGGTGCCAATGATCAGGTCAATTTTGCCCTCGCGGAGTCTTTCGAAAATTTGTTTTTTCTCGCCAGCCGTGCGGAAACGGTTCACGTAATCCACCGTTGCCGAAAAATCTTTGAGGCGATCCCCAAAGGTTTTGGCGTGTTGCAGCGCCAAAATCGTGGTCGGCACCAACACCGCCACCTGTTTCCCATCCAAAATCGCTTTGAACGCCGCCCGAATGGCCACCTCCGTTTTGCCAAAACCCACGTCACCGCAAATCAGACGATCCATGGGGTAGGGTTTGGTCATATCGGCCTTCGTATCGATGGTGGCCTGGAGTTGATCGGGCGTATCTTCGTAGATGAAGGAGGATTCCAGCTCCACCTGCATGTAGTTATCCGGAGCAAAGGCAAATCCAGGAGAAGCCTTGCGCTGGGCGTAAAGCTTGATCAATTCTCCCGCAATGTCCTTGACTTTTTTCTTGGTTTTGGCCTTGAGGTTGCGCCAGGCATCCGAGCCCAATTTGTTCAGTTGGGGCGGCGTACCCTCCTTGCCCACGTACTTGGCAATTTTGTGCAACGAGTTGATGCTGACGTACAGGAGGTCGTTGTTTTTGTACACCAGGCGCACACATTCCTGCACGTGGCCATTGACATTGATGGTTTGCAGCCCTTTGAATTGGCCAATGCCGTGATCGATGTGGGTCACAAAATCACCCGGTTGCAAGTCACGCAACAAACGCAGATTCAAGGCTTGTTCTTTGCTATACCCTTGCCGCAGTTTGTAGCGGTGGAAACGTTCAAAAACCTGGTGGTCGGTATAACAAGCCACTTTGAGCGTAGCGTCCAGGAAGCCTTCGTGTAGTCCCTGCACAATCGGATAAAAATTCTACTTTGGCGCGCAGGTCTTCAAAAATGGCGTAAAAGCGCTCGACCTGTTTGGGGTTTTCGGTGAAAAGGTAATTGGTCAGCTCTGCGGCGGTGTTGGCGTGCAGGTTTTCGATCAACAAATCGAAGTTGCGGTTGAAACTGGGTTGGGGTTTGCCTCCGTATTGGATTTGTGCGGTACTTTCCAAAGGCTGCGGCGCATTGGAAAGCAAGATGAGCGGGTGCAGCCGCACATCTTCCACCACGTCTGTGGGAAACAAAAAGGCGCGATCGCGGAACACTTCGGCCAGTTCACCTTCATCCAAAATCGAAATGGTTTTGGCAAACTTTTCGGCGTCTTCAAAGCAGCGTTGCAAACGATCAATCAACACCTGAAAATCGCGAATCCAGATGACCGTATCTTCCTTGAGTACCCGAAACAGGGATACTTTGTCTTCTTGTTTAAAGCGGGTATTGATGTTGGGGACAATCGAAACCCTGCTGATGTTTTGCGCCGAAAGTTGCGTGAGCGGATTAAAAGTACGGATGCTTTCTACCTCATCGTCAAACAATTCAACACGATAGGGAGGTCGTTGCCAAAAGAAAAAATATCGATGATGCCGCCCCGGAGAGAGAATTGACCGGGTTCAAACACAAATTCTTCGCGGGTAAACTTGTACTCAATCAATACATCCATCAAAAACTCGGGATCCAGTTTTTCACCCACGGCAATTTCAATGCGGGATTTACTCAAGACTTCCGGGGATACCACGCGCTCAAACAACGCCTCCGGATACGTCACAATCAATTGCCCCCGTCCGGCATTGCTGACGGCGTTGATGGTTTCGGTGCGTTCCAGTACGTTGGTTTGGTTCAATTCGTCAAAACGCAGCGGCTGCTTGAAAGAGTCCGGAAAAAAATGCACGCGCTTTTGCCCAAACAGTGCGGCGAGGTCATTTTGCCAATACGCCGCTTCTTCTTTATTGTCGGCCACAATCAAGTGATTGGCCGGGTGTTGGTGGTATACGCCTGCAACGACAAAGCTCAATTGGGCACCCACCAGTTCCAGTAACTTGACCCGTGCCGGGGTTTCATTTTGAGTTCTTGTACGATGGACGTCGTGCGGGTGTCCTGCCGATATAAGTCGAGTAAAGTCTGTAGATTTTTCACAGGTGCAAAGATAATGAAATTGGGAAACGGGATGGGGCAATGCGCAGTTCATTATCTTCACAAAAAAAGTGGCATCGAATATCCAACAACCCGATGCCACTTTTTATCCACAAATCCTAGTTAGAAATACGCGTTAAAGGAACCGCGATCACCTTTTTTTCCACAGGTGGAATGCCATTCAACACCTGCACCAAAGTTTGATGATGACTCTGGATGGCCATAATTTCGTTTACTTCTACGGCTTGGTTGTTTGTACTAACAAAACGAATGCGGATGGTTTGGCCTTTCAAAGAGCCGCCGCTGAATTGATACACGTTGCGGTAGGTACCTGGAGCGCCTTTGTGCAATAATTTTTCCTGGTTTGATCCATCCACGCTGTAGATCTGGATTTCTTTGATGTTGTGGCTCGCACCCGCATAACACAATACCAATCCACTAACCGCCCCTTGAGCTGCTACTGCAATGTCTACCGAGGCATTGTTGCTACCTATCCATTTAGACGCCAGTTCAGCATCGTTGAGATTTTTGGCATTGATTGGTGACGAGCTTTTCAAGATGTAGTTAAAAGCTTCCATTTGGGGCGTATAAAAGCCCAACACACCGTTATTGAGGTACATCAGTTTGAGGTTTTCATTCATGCGGTTTACCGCATCAACGCCGATGTCGGTGCTGCCTTGCACATTGGTCATGGCACAAAAGCCAAACTTTCCTGCTGGCACAAACCAGGCGTGTGCGTAGTTTTTGCCGTGCGACCCATTGTGGTTCAAGACATTCATATCGGGAGCCCAGTTGCGGGTGGTAACGCCCCAGCCCCCTCTGGCGGTATTGCGCATGTTGTTGAGTTTGTTGAGGTACAGGTCGAGGTTCATATTGTTCAGAATGCCTACGCGGCCAGGAGCACCGGGCATCAGCTCAATCAAATATTTACCCATGTCACGCGGAGAAATGGCCACGTGCCCTGCCGGCGCAGCTACGTTGTAGCGGTCCCAATCGCTGTAGGGAACGGGTACGTTGCCAACGCCATTGTTTTGGTGAAACATGGGGTCTTTGACATTGTTGTAATCATAGGTTGAAATAAAACCCGCACCCATGTGAAGGGGGTTGTAGATGTACTCTGCCACCAGGGTTTCCCAGGTTTTTTTCATTCTGCTTTGAATCATGTTGGCAGCAACTACGGGTCCAAGGTTGCTGTAGTCATTGGCAGGCTGAGGAGCAAGTTTGAGATTTTTGCGCATGTGCTCGTTGCGGCCACAAAACATGTATTGGATGAAATTGGATTTGTCACAAGCGCTGCTTTCATCGCCACTTCTGGGTAATCCAGACTGATGAGTAGTCAACTCCGCCAAAGTTTTATCCAGGTAAGCGGCTTGAATGCCCCGCTCTTGAGCCAGTTCAGGGAAAACATCCTTGATTTTGGTGTTCCAGCTCAATACGATGTTGCCCTGCTGCTGTTGTTGCTGTTGCTGCTGTTGTGGTAGTGCAATGACCTGAGCAGTGTTTTGGATCGCTTTGGCCACCACCAGTGCGGTAAACGTTTTGGAAATGGAGCCAATTGGGAAACGGTCGTTGTCGGTCACATTGATGTTCGTGCCTTCTTTGCGCACTCCCGTGGCTCCAGCGGCCTTGATTTGGCCATCGTACACCAGAACTCCCCCCAGCGCGGGTACTTTTGATTCATTGCGGACTTTGGAAAGAGTATGGCGAAAACATACTTCTACGCCATTTTGGGCAGATACAATAGGGGTATTTACACTCAAACTTGCGATGCCCACGACGTAGAAAAAGGATTTGGTTTTCATCTAAAAACAGATTTTAGGTGTTGGAAATTTTGGAGTTTATTGCTTCAAGTGTGTTGAAAACAAAAATCCGTTCCAAGCGTCCTAAAAAAAACTGTCTTAAACCTTTGGCAAAACCTGCTCCAACACCCCCTCCGCCTGCTCCAACTGCGGAATTTTACCCACATCCATCCAAATGTCTTCGTCGTGCGGATAAGCCAGGATGCGCTCGGTGGCTGAAGTGCTGAGGTAAGTATCAATGATGGAAAAAACCGACTGATCCTCCGGAAAAAAATCAAAGATGCGTGGACTTATCGCGTGGATGCCACTAAAACACAGGTGCTGCAAATTGTCCTCCGCCCGAGACAGCCGCGTTTCTCCGGTTTTTTCATTGCGCCAGCCACAGAGTTGCCCGGTAGGATTAAACAAAAAATACCGCGAACTTTCCCGTTGCCGCACCGCCAGGGTGGCCAGGGCATCATTTTTCAAGTGGGTTTGATAGAACTTGTGTAAATCCAGGTTGGTGATGGCGTCGGCATTGGTGAGTAAAAAAGGTTCATCACGCAAAAACCAGGCTGCTTTTTTGAGTCCCCCCCCAGTATCCAGCAACAAATCCCGTTCATCCGAGACTTGGATGTTGATGCCAAAATGGTCGTTGCGCTGCAAAAAATCGATGATTTGCTGCCCAAAATGATGAATGTTGACGATGATGTCGCGGCAGCCCGCCGCTTTGAGCCGAAGAATGGCGATTTCCAGCAGGGGATGGCCTTTGATGGGCACGAGCGCCTTGGGCAGGGCATCGGTGATGGGGCGAAGTCGGGTGCCGAGGCCGGCAGCGAAGATCATGGCGCGCATAAGAAAGTTGAATGGTTGAAAAGTTGAAGGTTCCAGTGGTTCAAGATTGACTTAGACAGAGCCTCGTCTAATGCTGCTGCGGCAGCCAACCTTCAACTTTTCAACCTTTAACTTTAAACTAAAATTTCACCCACTTCGCAGTGGACTTTCCAGATTCAATTACTTTTTCAATAAAGCGCATGCCACGTACTCCATCGGAAACCGTTGGAAAATCGAGCAATGGGTCAGGCGCTTCACCAGCCATACGGGCTTGTACCGCCAGCGCAAAATTGCGGTAGATGTTGGCAAAAGCCTCCAAATAGCCCTCTGGATGACCCGCAGGCACCCGAATGTGGGCATTTGCCTCCGGGCTGAGTGGCGTGATTTTGGGGCGGTAAATTTCTTTGGGTTTGTCCAGGCGGGTAACCAGCAGGGTATTCGGTTCTTCCTGTTTCCAGTACAAGCCGCCTTTTTCCCCGTACACCCGGATGTTCAGGCCATTTTCTTCTCCAGCTGAAATTTGGCTGGCGTGCAAAATGCCTTTGGCGCCGTTGTCAAAATGCAAGAGCACGTTGCCGTCGTCATCGAGCAGTCGGCCTTCCACAAAAATGCTGATGTCGGCGCACATCTCGGTGATTTGTAGTCCGGTGACGTATTCCGCCAGGTTTTCGGCGTGGGTACCGATATCGCCCATGGCGCCTGCAATCCCGGATTGAGCGGGGTCGGTGCGCCAAATGGCTTGCTTGTAGTTGTTGTCTTCCTCTTTTTTGGACAGCCAGCCTTGTGGGTATTCCACCACTACCTTACGGATTTTGCCCAGTTCTCCACTGCGCACCATCGCTCGGGCTTGTTTCACCATTGGGTAGCCGGTGTAGTTGTGGGTCAAGGCAAAAATCAGCCCCGTTTTTTTCACCAGTGCCTCCAGTTCCAGGGCTTCTTCCATGGTGAAGGCCAAGGGTTTGTCACAAACCACGTGAAAGCCGTTTTCCAACGCCATTTTGGCCGGGCCGAAGTGGACGTGGTTGGGGGTTACAATCGACACGAAGTCCATGCGTTCTCCTTCGGGCAAGAGCAACTCTTTTTCAATCATTTCCTGGTAAGTTCCATACACGCGGTTGGCAGGAATATACAGGTCTTCACCCGAAAGCCTGGAGCGCTCGGGGTCGCTGCTGAATGCGCCACAAACCAATTCGATATGGCCATCAATGGCTGCGCCAATGCGGTGGACTCCTCCAATGAAGGCGCCCCGACCACCGCCAACCATTCCCATTCTTATTTTGCGTTTCATGATCCGTAGGTGTTAAAATTTTGGATAAAGATAAGCCTGAGGAACGATTTTTGCCGCATCCTCAGGCTTAATTAACCCACGATTTTTTTGTGGGACTTGCGATGTTGTAAGCTATAGAAGCTGAAAAAAGACTGATGTTAAGAGGAATAAAAAAAGACTATTTAACTTTTTCCTTTTTTCACCCAAAAAAACAGAATGGTAAACAGCACAATCAATATACCCGGGAATAAGACCATGGTTCCCAAAGTAGCCTGACCGGCTACCAATTCCAGTTCATCACCAGTAAGTCCGGTTGCAGCCGCAGCTGCCTTATCGGAATCAATCCAACGCCCAATAATGGGCTGAAAAATTGATGTGGAGAACATTCCGACTGCACCGATAATCGACATCCCCAGGGCACCACTGGCTGGTATTTTGTCTGCAATAAAACCAATCATATTAGGCCAGAAATAAGCTACCCCAAATGCGAAGAAAATTGCAGCCACATAGGCCATTGCTCCGGTTTGTGTACTGAAAAGAAATACTCCAATGGTAGCAAGAACGGCAGACCCAAGAAGTACCCCGGTCTGATCAAATTTGTGAACTACTTCTCCACCAAAATACCTACATACAGCCATCAAACCAGTAACCAAGGCCAGAATCAACATGGGTTGAGCGCCACTCTTTGCCAATATCAAACTCGACCACTGTTGCGGGCCAAACTCTGATATTGCGGTTAACGCCATACAAACCATCATAAAAATGAACAATGGCGAAAACATCGCTTTAAGGTTCATGGACAAACTGGCCTCTTCCTTGGTTTTAGCTACCGGCCAATCTTGGCCATAGAACAAGTAAGCATATACCAGGGTAGGAAGTATAATCACCCAAATCTGCGCCTCCCAACCAAAACCGGCATCAGTCATAAATTTTGAAACCAAGCTACCGATGACTATGCCTCCAGGAAACCACATATGAAAACGATTCAACATTTTGCTCATGGTGTTGCCTTCAAAAGCGTCTGCAATCATCGGATTACAAGCCGCTTCCGTACATCCATTTCCTATTCCGATGAGCAAAGTGGAAATAAGCAATCCAACGTAGCTGCCGGAATAAATAGTCATAAGAATACCGACTGCATGCGCCAAAAAAGCAAACTGCATAATGCGCTTGCCTCCGACTGTGTGATAAATTAATCCACCGATTACCATTGAAATCGGAAATCCGAGGAACCACATGGAGTTAATATATCCCAATTGTTCAGCTGACAAACCAAGCTCTTCACCAAGCTGGGGTAGAATACCCGCCCTGATGCTAAAAGACAAGGCGGTCGTGATAAGGGCAAAACAACTGCCGTAAAAAAGTCGTGATTTGTTGATCATAGCAAGACCGAGTTAAAAGTGTCTGTTGAATGTTGTTTGTTATAGTTTCCGCAGTTTGATGTTGCGGAAGGAGATTCCATCACCGTGGTCTTGCAGACCAATGTGTCCTTTGCGGAATGTGCCAAACTGAGGGTGATCTTTCCACTTACTCTTGGGGATCAAGGCTTTCCATTCAGCAGAGCCCATCGTAGCAGAAACCACTTTTTTGCCATTCAGCCAATGTTCTACCAAGTCACCTTTACACACCAGGCGGACTTTGTTCCATTCCCCGACCGGCTTGGCCGTTTGTGGGGTGGCCACATACATATCGTAGAGGCTACAAGCTCGGCGGTTTTCAAATTTGGCATCGGGGTGACAGTCATTGTCGATGAGTTGTAATTCTGGGCCAGTCTGCCAAGGATAACGAATGGAGGCGTCTTCGTGGATGTGGTAAATGATGCCACTGTTGCCACATTTGGCAATTTTCCACTCGATGCGCATTTCGTAGTTTTCGTATTCAGCCTCGGTAATGATGTCGCCACCACCACCTACCTGAAAGCCATCGGCATTTTTGTTGGACACGTCCAGGTACAATACTCCATCGGCTACTTTCCAGCGCTCCCCGATGGTTTGTTTGTTGTAATTGCGCCAACCTTTGGTCGTCTTGCCGTCAAAAAGCAACATCCAGCCCGCTGCTTTTTCGGCGGCAGTCAAGGTATTTGAAGCAACTTCTGGCGTAGCTTTTTCATTTTTCAGCACAAAAGCGGTACCCACTGCAAACGCTGCGAGGATCACGCACAAAAATAGAAATCTGTTCAACATATGTTTAAGACTTTGAAAATGGCAGAATTGGGTAGAGTTTAAGTGTTGGTGAGTTCATGGAAAAATTTCAGATAATGTATTCGTCACACTAAGGTAAGCAATGAATTTTATTTTTTGAAAAGAGTTTATCACAAAATATTATCAGGATTTTTTTCAAAAAATATCAACTCAGGTTTTCACCCGCTAAAATGCGGAAATTCCTATCTTCCCAGCAAAAAACATGCGGAATATTTTTGTCGGTATGGTCTTGCTGATCCATGCAACGTTTACCATCGCCCAAACCACCAAAGACATCAATGCCATCATTCAACCCGAATTGTTGGCGGATTTGAAATACCGCCACGTTGGGCCCAGTCGTGGCGGGCGGGCGACTGCGATCGCAGGTGTGCCCCAGGAACCTTTCACCTTTTATTTCGGATCTACCGGTGGGGGAATCTGGCGGAGTACCGATGCGGGCAATACCTGGGATAACCTTTCAGATGGCCAAATCAAATGTGGCTCTATCGGCGCCATTGCCGTGGCACCTTCCGACCCTTCGGTCATTTACGTGGGAACGGGTTCAGCTTGTCCCCGGGGCAATACCTCGGCAGGCGTGGGGGTGTACAAAAGTACCGACAAGGGCAAAAACTGGGAGTTCATCGGCTTGCCCAAATCAGGGATGATCGGCAAAATTGAGGTGCATCCTCAAAACCCCGATGTGGCTTATCTGGCTGCATTGGGCAACCCCTTTGGCCCCAACCCCGAACGGGGCGTGTACCGCACCACCGATGGGGGCAAAAAATGGGACCTCGTACACAGCGCCGGAGATTCCACGGGCTGTGTCGATCTGGTGCTTGACCCCAGCAATCCGCGCATCCTCTACGCCGCCATGTGGCGCGCCGAGCGCAAACCCTGGACCCTGCACGACGGGGGCAAAAAAGGGGGGATTTTAAAATCTACCGACGGCGGTACCACCTGGAAAAAACTGGAAGGCGGACTACCTACCGGGTTATTGGGTCGCATTGGCATTACCGTTTCACCCGTCAATCCCAATCGCCTTTGGGCCATCGTCATCACACCCGATGATGCGACTTCGGGCCTTTACCGCAGCGAAGATGCGGGTGAAAATTGGTCGCGGGTTTCACGTGATCACAATTTGCAACAAAGGGGCTGGTATTATAGCCACGTCACCGCCGACCCTAAAAACGAAAATGCCGTGTACATCAACAATGTCGATTTGTTGAAATCCATTGATGGCGGCAAAACTTTCGACGAAATCAGGGTACCCCATGGCGATTGCCACGGCATCTGGCTCAACCCGGATAACCCCAACATCATGATCGACTGCAACGACGGTGGAGCCACGGTCAGCCTCAATGGGGGCAAAACCTGGACCGATCAGCACAACCAACCTACTTCCGAGTTTTACCGCGTGACTGTGGACGAGCAATTTCCTTACCGCCTGTATGCGGGCCAACAAGACAACAGTACCATCAGCATTCCTTCCCGCGATCTGGGTGGATTGAGTGATACCGAGCACTGGCACGAAGCCGGAGGCAGCGAGTGCGCCGACGTGGCCGTAAGCCCAACCGATCCCAACATACTTTGGGCCACGGCCTATAGCGGGGAAATCACCATCATGAACCGGGCAACGGGTTCGGTGCGTCAGGTGACCGCCTATCCGCATTACACCGAAGGCACGGAGATGCGCGACCTCAAGTACCGCTTCCAGTGGAATGCCCCGGTGTTGGCGTCCAAACACCAGGCGAACACCATATATTATTGTTCCAATTACGTCCACCGCTCCACCGACAATGGCCAGACCTGGCAAATCATCAGCCCCGATCTGACCCGCAAAATGGATCAATACCTGGTTATGCCCGGTGGGCCCCATCCAGCACGATGCCACGGGAGTTGAGGTGTACAGCACGGCTTTTGTGATCGAAGAAGCCCCCCAAACCGCTGGCGAACTATGGGTAGGCAGCGACGATGGTCGCATTCACATCACGCGTGACGGGGGCAACACCTGGACAGAAATCACACCTAAAGGCTTGATTCCCTTTGAATGTACCATCAACAAAATTGAACTGTCGGTACATGCACCGGGCCGGGCATTTTTTGCGGTGCAGAATTACCGCAACAACGACTTCAAACCCTACATCCTGCGCACCAACGACTACGGCAAAACCTGGCAGCTCCTGACCGATGGTAAAAATGGCATCCCCAGCGGTCATTTCACCCGCGCCATTGCCGAAGACTCAAACAAAAAAGGCTTGCTCTTTGTCGGGACGGAATACGGCATGTACGTCTCTTTTGACGACGGCGCCCACTGGCAATCCCTACAGCTCAACTTGCCCCACACCCCCATCACCGACCTGGAAAGCCACCAGGGCGATTTGGCGATGAGCACCCAGGGGCGTGGGTTTTGGCTCTTGGAAGACGTCAATGTACTGGAACAAGTACAAAATGAACAGGCCAAAGCAAAACTGCACCTATTCAAACCCCGCGACACCTACCGTACCAACGTGAGTGGCTACCGCGCCGTTTTCCACGTTTACCTCGCCGAGGCTCCGGCCAAAGATGCCGAGAGCAAGGTGGAAATTCTCAACGCCAGCGGTAAGGTGGTACGCACTTACAGTTCCAACGGTGAAGATCGCCGCAGTAAGATCGGTTTGAAAAAAGGCTGGAATACCTTGTCCTGGGATTTGTCACACGACGGGCCAATCAACGCCGAAAAGCTGGTACTTATGGAAATGGGCGTTCCGATCATGGGGCCACCGGCAGCACCTGGGGATTATCAAGTCCGGATCACAATGGGTAAAGAAAGCAAAACCCAGTCATTTAAGGTATTGCCCGATCCCCGCTGGAAAGACGTCAAACTGGAGGATTATATGGCTCAGGAAAAACTGGCGCTGGAGATGCGCGACCTGATCAGTGACTCCCAACGCAAAGTGAAAAACCTGCGCAGCTTGCGTCAACAAATTGAAGATGCCGCCGGCTTGGCCGTAAAAGCTGGCCATGCTGCCAAAATTAAAGACCTGGCTACGGAATTGGCCAAAGGTTTGACCGCAGTAGAAGACGAAATCGTACAAAACCAGGCCGAAGCGGGCCAGGACAACTTCAACTACCCCCGCCGTTTCATCAACCGCATCGCGCGCATCTACGGTGTACTCATCTGGGATCATCACCGCCCAACGGGTGGCGTCATCGAAGCCTACGCCGACATGCAAAAGGTGTACGATGGCATCAAGACACGTTACGATGTGGCGGTGAAAAATACGCTGGAGCAGTTCAATAAGGTGCTGGAGGAGGAGAAAGTAGCGAGGGTGATTGATTTGAAGTAGAGGAGGATTTAGACTTGTGCAGTATCCAAATTCAATCGCCCCGAAAGTTTGAAACTTTCGGGGCGGTTGAGTTTGGAGGAGGTTACGCAACCACGGCCTGAACGACCACCGGCCATCATGTCACTTTGACCAAAGACCGTTTAAAACTAAAGGGACATAATTTGACCAAAAAAGCTTCCTCTTAAAACTTACGCCCAGCTCCAGGCGTATTTATTGACTTCAAACCAAACACTCACGGTATGACCCACTACTTCATCATCCCCGGCCTCGGCAACTCTGGCCCTGACCACTGGCAAACCCATTTTGAAAACTCGGGCGATAGCTTTCATCGCATCCAGCAAATCGAGTGGGATGCTCCAGATTGTGAGGATTGGTTAAATGGCATCGAAGCGGCACTGGCAGGGTATGATTTAGCGGAGGTCGTATTGATTGCCCATAGCCTGGGTTGCGCCACCGTGGCGCATTGGGCACAACGATTTCACAAAAAAATCAAAGGAGCCTTATTGGTGGCACCGAGTGACATCGAGCAGCCGGTGTACAGCTTTCCTTCTACGGGCTTTACCCCCATTCCACTGGATCGAATTGGTTTCAAAACCGTGGTTGTGGCCAGCAGCAATGATGAGTGGGTGAGTATGGAACGCGCCCTTTTTTTTGCCGAGCAATGGGGCAGCGAATTGGTCAATATTGGGGACGCCGGGCACATCAACGCCGTATCAGGTTACGGCGTTTGGCCAGCAGGATTGGAGTTGTTGAAAAAATTGGGATGAACCACTACTGTTCACTGCGCCGCAAGGCCCGATACCGCCCCTTCCCAAAGCGCGTCCCATTGAATTCCACCGTACCCTTCAAGCTTTCCTGCTCTTCGGCGGGCAGCTGCGTAAAATCAGCGCACTCCTTGGAGCAGCAGGAATGCATCTTGGCTGCACATTCATCGCATTGGATAAAGAGCACGTGACAAACGTCGTTTGCACAGTTTTTGTGGGTGTCGCAGGGTTGACCACACTGGTGGCAATGGGCAACGACTTCTTCGGAAATGCGTTCCCCGAGGCGTTCGTCAAATACAAAGTTTTTGCCGACGAATTTGTTGGGTAGGCCCTGCTGCTCACATTGGTGGGCGTATTCAATGATGCCGCCGTCAACCATGAATACATTGTGAAAACCTTGGTGCAAATAGTACGCACTGGCTTTTTCGCAGCGGATGCCTCCGGTGCAATACATCACGATGTTTTTGTCTTTTTCTGCTTGCAGCAGGTCTTCCACGATGGGCAGTGCCTCGCGAAAGGTTTCCACGTTGGGGCGAATGGCTCTTTCAAAATAGCCCACTTCACTTTCGTAGTGGTTGCGCATGTCTACCACGATGGTTTCCGGGTCGTCGAGTAAGGCATTCACTTCGGGAGCACGCAGGTGTTTGCCCCGTTTGGTGACGTCAAAAGTTTCATCGTTCAAACCGTCGGCGACGATTTTTTTGCGGACTTTTATGGCCAGTTTAAAAAAGGATTTGCCCTCTTTTTCTACGGCAATATTTAGCCTTACGCCATCCAGCCAATGGATACCGTAAAGGGTTGTTTTAAAATTATCGAACTGCTCGGTGGGCACCGACATTTGCCCGTTGATGCCCTCGTTGGCGACGTAAATACGGCCCAATGCGCAACATTCACTCAGCTTCAGGTATAAATCATCCCGAAATGCCTGTGGGTCTTCCAGTTGATGGTACTTGTAAAAAGACAAGGTGATCCGTTGCTCCTTACTCTCCTCCAAACGTGCTTTTAACTCTCGGTTGTTAACCCGGTTAAACAGTCTTTTCATTTCTGCAAAAATGATTTATAACAGGGGGTTTTTGAATAGCGCAACTGTGGGAGCTGGCCATTATTCTGCGGGGGTAACTTCAGGGTCAATCTGTGGATTTTCTTTGAATAATCGTTTATTGATTGAGTCTGCATTGGGCAGATTCGGGTTGTACATGTAGTGCATACCACACACCGGGCAGCTACCATAAGTTTCACTACCGCTACCTGGGCAGTGCATAGGGCATTGGTACTTGGCCGAGTATTCTTTACCTTCCGCAGTGGGTTCGGAACCTGTAGCTTGCGCTGCCGCGTTCTCGATCTCACTCTTTTGGTCTGCCTCTTGAACTTTACCGCCACAAGCCCAAATGCTGAGCACCAAAACAAGGATACTTAAGCCCGCACGAAATGAAATGGTATTCATCTTAATGATTTTATACGTTTTGATCCGCAAAATTACGGATAATTGCTTATTGAACTAAATTTTCTTTGACAAATCCACAGTTCAGCATTTCATCACCGAAATAGGGATTCAATACCTTTTCTTCGCCGCTCAGCCAATCGGCACCCCGGTTGTTGAAGGCCATGGGGCAGTGTTGGACGTACAAGGATTCTTTTCCTGATCCGTATACTTTAAAAGTCTGAATCAGCAATTGAGAGACAAAATCAAACTGTACCCGTTGAGCTTCCACATCCGCACTTGACACGATGCGCGCCACGTGCTGGCGCAAAGCGCCATGTTGGTTTTTCCAAAACGACTGAGCTTCGGCAGGCAGATTTGGGTTGTGCATTTTTTCCAGCTGCCTGGCCAAATCGGCGGCATGTTGCCCGCTGGCTTTGGCATTGGTTTTGACCAAATCGTCTTTCATTTTTAAATACGCTACGGCAAGCAGATCCAGTTCTTTGCGAAAATCAGGTGAAACCTGCCTGCGGAAATCGGGTAATCCCGCAATTACCGCGGCATCCGCTTTGACCAATTGGTTCATCATACTCTGTTGGTTGTTGAGCTGTGCAGCGGCGTCGATGACAAAAGCACCGTTGGTCACCACTTCATCTCCGGCTTGCAAACCACTGAGGACGAGATAGGCATTCGAGGTTGATTCGCCCAGTTCCACTTCCCGGTATTCAAACGAAGGCAATTCGGTATCCGGTTTTTTGAGGTAAACCACCGAACGTTTGCCCGTCCAGAGCACGGCAGTTTTGGGCACTTCGAGCGCACTTTTTGCGGAAGCGCTGGCACTCAATTCCCCTTGAATGAACATTTCGGGCTTCAATAAACCACCCGGATTCTGAATTTCAGCCCGCAAGGATGCCGTGCGCGATTGAGGATCAATCAAAGGATCAATAAAAGCGATACGCCCGGTAAACCTGCGATTGGGCAGGGAAGGTGTGGTAAATTGCACGGCATTACCCACGCGGATATGCGCCAAATCAGCTTCATAGGCTTCAAACAAGGCCCAAAGCTGACTAAGGTTGCTTAATTCGAACAAGGCCGAGCCTTCTTCCACGTAATCCCCTACGGCCACTTTGCGGGTCATGACCACTCCACTTCGATCGGCGTACAGGGTAATTTCCCGCTGAATTTTACCCCCCTCTTCCACCTTTTGAATGAACGCATCCGAGACCTTCCAATAGCGCAGTTTGCTGCGGGCAGCCTCGGCCAATTCCGAATCTTTACCTTTAAAACGAATGGCTTCCAGCAATTCCTGTTGGGCAGCAACCAATGGAGGCGAGTACATGCGTGCGACAGCCTGTCCTTTGCGCACTTGTTCACCTGTGAAGCTGATAAAAAGCTGTTCGATCCGCCCGGGGATATGTGCCACCTGGGTTGAAGCCGCCCGTTCATCGGGCTGGATTTTGCCACTCAGGCTGAGTTTTTTACCCGCATTTTGCCCCAAGCCAACGGTAGTTGTTTGAATATCGGCCAGTCGAATGGCGGCTTCGCTCATTTCCAAAACCTGTGGATCGCTGCTGACTGCGACATCAATGGGGGTAAGGTCCATTTCGCAGAGCGGACAGGTTCCGGGCTCGTTTTGCCGGATTTGGGGGTGCATTGAGCAAGTGTAAGTGAGCACCTTCGCCGCAGTTTCGGCACCGCTGGTGCTGTGCGGCTGTGCTTTTTTAGGGCCAAAAATGAGATAGCCAAAAACCAACCCCACTAGTAAGGTAGCGAAGGGAAGGAAGGTACGGGGGGAGAAGGTATATTTTGGTTTCATTGACTTTTTGTTTAGGAGTTTGAGGTTTTTAGGGGTTGAGGCACCGCGACAACACTCAAAAGCACAAGAACCTAAAACCTAAAACCTAATCAATTTTCAATCTGTGCTTTCGCTTGGTGCGTTTTGACAATAGCTGCCAAATCCATCAATTGGTACTCCAATTTCAGTTGATAGTTTTCAAGCAAAGTCTCGTAGAGGTCAGCATTCGTACTGAAATTCCCCTCCTGCATCTTGATCAACGCATCGAGGGTTTGTAGTTGTTCCGCAACGAACGCGTGGTTTAGGCGGGCTTCTTCCTGCAAAGCCAACGCCTGTCCGAGGGTAGCCGCAAAATCGTTGACTAGCGCCTGTGCTTCCAGGTCTAAACTTTCGCGTCGCAATTGTTCTTCGCGTGACTTTGCGGCATATTTGTTGCGGTACAGCGGCAGTCGCAGTCCAATGCGGGGCATCAGCATGTCTTTACCGTCAGAAGTCAAACCGTGTTCTACCACTTTGCTCATAACCACGTAATCAAAACCCAGACTGATATCCGGTTTGCCTTCCAGCTTGCTCAGTGCCTCGCTTTGTCGGGATGCTTCCTTCGCGTAACGCAGGCTGCTCAAAGCCGGGTGCTCACGGCGAATTTGTGCCAGCAAGGAGTCGACCCGATAAGGTAGCTCGACAAAACTCAGCGTCTCGTCAATTTGCAGTGGTGTATCTGCCGGGCGATTGAGCAATTGATTGAGGCGGGATAATGGAAAACGACTGCGGTTTTTGAGCAGGCTCAATTGTTGGGCTTGCTGCCGTAGTTTGAGTTGTACTTTGAGCACTTCGGTTGCGCTACCCCGGCCACTTTCCACCCGCGCCATAGCTAAACGTTCGGCGGAGCGGCTTAAAGTGAGGGTTTCCTCCAAAATTTTGATGCTGCTTCCTATTTCATAATACTCCAACCAGGCCATCCGCACCTCGTAAGCCAAATTCAGCGCCTCGGCCTCGGCTTGTTCATAACTTATCCGAGCCTCACTAATGGCGAGTGAGGAACGGGTAGTCAGTGTACCCGGCCAGGGAAAATCCTGCATCCCTCCGATGATGGCAGCCTGCTCCCAGCTGCGCATCCGCAAGGGTAACAACTGGGTACTGAAATCCAAACGAGGATCGGGCAATTGATTCTGTTGCGGTGCGCGTTCCAGTTGGGATTGGTAGCTGGTGTAGCGGGCTTTGAGTTGAGGGTTGTTGCGCAGGGCAATTTGAACGAGGCTGTCGAGGGGCTGAGCGACCAGCTTTGCCCCCAAAACATTGACCATTAAAAAAGCCAGTCCCATTACGCTTACAAATTTCATATCGCTTCCTCTTTTTTCCAACGCAATCCCGCCTCTTTCCACAGGCAAAACAACACCGGAACGATGAATATGGAAATGATTTCGATCAATAGCCCGCCAAATGCCGGAATGGCCATCGGGGCCATGATGTCGGAACCTCGACCCGTAGAAGTCAGGATGGGCAAAAAACCAAGTAGCGTGGTCGCGGTGATCATCATTGCCGGGCGTACCCGCCGTACTGCTCCTTCCAAAACGGCTGCACGCACTTCTTGAGTAGACGATGGTTTGAGCGTGTCAAAACGTTCGCGCAGATAGGTTGCCATCAAAACTCCATCATCCGTGACGATGCCAAAGAGTGCCAAAAAACCGACCCAAACCGCCACGCTGAGGTTGACCGGGTGGACCTGAAACAAGTCGCGCAGGTTTTCGCCAAAGAGCTTGGCATCCAAAAACCAGGGCTGCCCATACAGCCACAGCATGATGAACCCACCCGCAAAAGCAACAAAAACGCCAGTGAATACCATCGCCGAAATGGTCAGGGAGCGGAATTCCAGGTATTGGATCATAAAAATGATCAGTAAAGTCAAGGGCAAAATGATGCGTAGTCGGGAGGTTGCCCGCAGGTTTTGCTCGTAGTTGCCTGCAAAACGGTAGCTAATTCCCGCAGGCACTAGCAGCGCGCCACTGGCAATTTTTTCCTCCAAAAACACCTTGGCATTGTTGACGACATCAATTTCGGGATAATCATTTTCTTTGTCAAAAAGTACATAACCCACCAAAAAACCATCCTCACTTTTGATCATTTGGGCACCGGCGGTGTAATTGGTTTTGACCAGATCGCTGAGCGGAATGGGGTTGTTGCTGTTTTTTGAGGGAATAAAAATGTGTTTGGCCGCTTCGGGATCGTTCCGCAATTCGCGGGGATAACGCACCCGGACGTTGTAACGCTCGCGACCCTCTACCGTTTGGGTAACCGCAGTACCGCCAATCGAGGCTTCGATGTAACCCTGTACATCCGCAACGCTCAAGCCATGCCTGGCGATGGCGGCACGATCAATTTCCAATTCGATGTAGGGTTTGCCCACGATGCGATCGGCAAAAACGGCGGCGTCTTTCACCCCTTCTACTTGCCGCAAGTGTTTTTCCAACTCCAGGCCAAAGGCCTCAATGGCCGCCAAATTTGGCCCTTTGACCTTGATGCCCATCGGTGCCCGCATACCCGTTTGCAACATGATCAGGCGGGTTTCGATGGGTTGTAATTTGGGCGCCGAGGTGATGCCTGGCAATTGCGTCACCTTGGTGATTTCGTCCCAAATGTCATCCGGAGATTGGATGTGATCGCGCCATTGTCGGAAAATACTGGCCGTTGCGGTCTTCAATCAATTCGCCGTTTTTATCGCGGAGATATTTTCCCTGAGCATCCACTTTAAACCGCAAGCGATGGCCATCTTCATCGGTTTTGTATTCCGATTTGTACAAAATCACATTCTCGTACATGGGCAAAGGGGCAGGGTCTAGTGCACTTTCTACCCGGCCAGCTTTGCCCACCACGGTTTCTACCTCCGGGATGGCCGTTACCGCCATGTCGAGCATGCGCAGGTTGCGCGCGTTCTCTTGCGTACCCGCATGGGGCATGGCGCTCGGCATGAGGAGAAAAGACCCCTCGTCCAGCGCGGGCATAAACTCCTGACCAATGCCTCGGAAAATGAAATACCCCGCGCTGAGTATCCCCAGTGGAATGAGCAAAAACAGCAGTTTGTATTCGAGAAAAAAAGTGAGCAGCGGGCGGTAGATGATGGTCATGCCGTACAACAAACCCAAGATGCTGGCTAGGATACCTCCAACAAAAACGAAATTGAGCCCCATACTTTGGTCTACGCCCAGTGGCATCCACATGCGCGTGATCAGACCAGCCACGATGGCTGCGTAAACGAGATTGATGCCTTGTTTTACCTTTTCACTTACATCAGGGCGATACATCGTTTCACTCCAATTGAGCAAAAATGCACAGGCACCGATGATGAGCAAGATGATGCCCAGGGTTTGTTGATGAAAAACCAGCGCAATGATGCCAGCCACAATAAGTAAACCACTCCAGAGCCAGCGCCAAAAACGCCGGGTTACTTTGATGGAAAAAAGGGTGTGCGCCAAAGCAGGTAAAACCATGATGGCCAGAAAAATGGAAGCACCCAGGGCAAAGGTTTTGGTAAAAGCCAGCGGGCGAAACAATTTGCCTTCGGCGCCTTCCAGCGCAAATACGGGCAAAAAGCTCACGATGGTGGTCAACACTGCGGCCACCACAGCCGAACCTACTTCCGCTGAGCCTTCATAAACGGTAGTATACAGATCTTCTTTGTCGCCGTACATTTCCAGTCGGCGCACGATGTTTTCCGACATCACAATCCCCACATCCACCATCGTACCAATGGCAATGGCGATGCCGGACAGTGCCACAATGTTGGCATCAACGCCAAACATTTTCATTACAATAAATGTCATTAGCACTGCAATGGGCAAAAGCCCCGATACCACCAGTGAAGCTCGTAAATTGAACAACAACACGATGACTACGATGATGGTGGTGAGGATTTCCTGACTCAGGTTGCTGTACAAGGTGCCCAGCGTTTCTTTGATCAGGTGCGTTCGGTCGTAAAAAGGTACAATTTTGACCTGAGAAAGGGTGCCGTCGGCCAGAACTTTGCTGGGTAAGCCCGGTTCAATTTCGGCGATGCGCTCTTTTACTTTTTGAATCACCTCCAACGGATTGGATCCAAAACGGGCCACAACTACCCCTCCTACCGCTTCAGCCCCCGATTTGTCCAGGATGCCCCGGCGTTCGGCGGGACCAATGTTTACTTTGGCGATATCGCGGATGCGGATGGGAATGTTGTTGCTCACGCGTACTACCGTTTCTTCAAGGTCGGCGAGGGTTTTGATGTAGCCGAGGCCCCGCACGTAGTATTCCACCAGGTTGAGTTCCAAGGTTTGGGCTCCGATGTCGAGGTTAGACTGGCGCACGGCATCCAGCACTTCTTCCAGGCTGATGTTGTAGGTGCGCAGCGCTTGCGGATCGACGTCAATTTGGTATTCTTTGACAAAACCACCAATAGAAGCCACCTCGGAAACACCTGGCGCAGAGGTCAGGCCATAACGCACGTAAAAATCCTGGATGCTACGCAGTTCGTGGGCGTCCCAGCCTCCGGTGGGTTTGCCTGCGGGGTCACGACCTTCGAGGGTGTACCAAAAAATTTGCCCCAATCCGGTGGCATCTGGCCCGAGGGTAGGTTGTACTGCTTGCGGCAACAAACTGGAAGGCAAGGAATTGAGTTTTTCCAAAATCCGCGAACGGCTCCAGTAAAAATCAATTTGATCCTCGAAGATGATGTAAATGCTGGAAAAACCAAACATGGAAGTGGAGCGGATGCTCTTCACCCCTGGCAATCCCAAAAGGGTAGTCGTCAGCGGATAAGTAATTTGATTTTCCACGTCCTGCGGCGAGCGCCCTGGCCAGTCGGTGTATACAATCTGCTGGTTTTCGCCAATGTCGGGTATGGCGTCTACGGCCACTGGATTACGCGGCAGCCCCGGAATGCCGAAGTCGAACGGTGCCGACACCAGCCCCCAGCCGGTGAAAATTAGCAGCACTACCCAGGCCATCAGCTTATTGTGCAGAAAAAAATAAATGATCTTGTTCAACATGGCTGCTGTGAGTTGCTTAGTTTTATCAGCCAGTTTTTGCAATTCGGCAATCCGCTTGTTCAAGTCGGTAATCGCGCTACTCATTTTTTCTTTTTCTGCTAAAGCCAAAGCCCGTTTCGCAGCAGCTAATGCTGCCGGATAGTCCTTTTTTAGGTCTGCATAAATTTTTTGCGCCAAATTCGGGATCACAAAAGTTTTGCCGTCCAACTTTTCGGCTGCTTCTACCCAATCTTTGGCCTGTAGCAAGTCGCGTTTGGTGGCGTGGTAATAACCTGCGGCCAGAAACAGCAGTTCGGAATTTTTCTCTTGCTTGTCAATCAGGCGTTTTTGAATTTCCGCCATGTTGTTGAAGTCGGCGATGGTTTGGAGTGGGATTTTAACTAGGGTGTTTTCCCACATCAAGTTCAGTGAAGCCTCCCCTTTGGCATTAAAATCGCCAATTTCAATGGTGAAGGTTTCGTAGAATCGCTCGGATTTTTCCGGTTTCACCTTGAAGCGGAGAATGTCCACTTGGGGGTCGTAGCCAAAGGCACCGTGCAGGGTAGCATCGCGGTTGAGGATGATGGTCCACTCCTCCTGAGCCGGGATGCTAAAAAGGGAATATTTACCAGCCGGGATTTTTTTGCCTCCGATGATTACCGTTTCGCGCAGGGCTAGTACCGTACAATCATTCGCGCCCGTACGCCAGAGGCTGTCGAATGGGATGAGCTGACCGAAAATTTTCCGTCCCCGGGCTGAGGGCCGACCGTAAGTTACGGTGATGTCGCTTTCCCCAAAATTTTGGATCAGGGTAGCATCAGGGCTGGCAGTGGGCGCTTTTAAAGTGGCTTGTCCTGCTGCCTCTTGCAGGCAAAGGCTGAATACATTAAGGGCTAAAACACTGCCGAGCAATATTTTTTTCATAACCATGAAATTGATGGGTGCTTGACTCAGCACCAAAGAATGAGCAATGGAAAAAGAGTAAATGGTTTTCAACAGACGTGATAAAAACGTCAGGAAGTCAATAGGCTAACAAAGGAAAGATTGTATCAGCACAAGGATGTCACGCATAAGTGACGGTGGCTTGTATAGGTAAAAACGCAAGATTTTTTGATTCTGGAGGAGAATAGTTTTGGCGAATTCAAAGGCAAAATTCAAAATGGGCGGTAAAACTAAAGCATCAACCACAAGGCTGAACGCTGCCGCTTTTTGTAAGGTCGGCTGGGTATCGGTTTTGAAAAAAGAGGATTTGTCCGAACAACAGGGAATACGAGAAAGGCTATTCTGAACATTGGCTACTTCTGCCTTTGCACGACAAGAACCTTGAACCTGTACTCGTTTTTGACAGCAGCTTTTAGGCTGTACAAACAAAGCTACTTTTTTGCCCCGCATTTGGCACAGATGCTCAAACACCATTATCCCACTGGAGGATAAAAGGATATTGAGTGCCAGAATGAGGTGCAAGATTTTCAGCATCGGTTTGCGATTCAAGGGCAAAGATACAGTTGAAAACGAAGAGAAAGAAGATTTTGTTTTGTCCCAAACAAAGACTTCCGACGCTTTCCCGTCGTAAAAAAAACCACAAAACTTTCATTTTTTCCCAGCAGGCACCATCTATAAAACCTATTTTTTGCACCACCAAAATTTTACACCCAATGAAGAAATACAATTTCAGTCCTGGGCCGGCTATCTTACCAGCATCGGTCATTGAAGAAGCCGCCCGTGGCGTACTCAATATCAACAACAGTGGACTATCTATTTTAGAGATTTCCCACCGTAGCAAAGACTTCATCGCCATTGCGGCACAAGCGGAGCAACTGGCGCGTGAGTTGCTAAACCTCAGCGACGATTACGCAGTGTTGTTCCTCTCTGGAGGGGCCAGCACCCAGTTCTTCATGGCACCCATGAACCTGCTGAACGAGGACGAAACCGCCGCGTACGTAAATACGGGCACCTGGGCTGACAAAGCCATCAAGGAAGCCAAACTCTTTGGTAAGGTGGAAGTGTTGGCTTCGTCTAAGGAGCAAAATTACACCTTCATTCCCAAAGGCTGGACGGTGCCCAGCCATGCCAAATACCTGCACCTGACCAGCAACAACACCGTCTACGGTACCCAGTACCACTGGTGGCCAGATACCGAAGTGCCGATTGTATGCGATATGTCTTCGGATATCTTCAGCCGCCCGATTCCAGTGGAGAAATTTGGTTTGATCTATGCTGGAGCCCAAAAGAACATGGGCCCCGCAGGAACTACACTGGTGATTGTGCGCAAAGACTTACTCGGTAAAGTAAACCGCGCCATTCCTTCAATGCTGCAATATGGCATTCATGACGCCAACGATAGCATGTACAATACCCCACCGGTATTCCCTATTTACGTTTCGATGTTGACCATGCAGTGGGTGAAAGAACAAGGTGGACTTGCAGCAATGGGAGCACACAACCAGGCTAAAGGCGACTTGTTCTACAACGAACTGGATGCCAACCCACTCTTCCACGGTACGGTTACGGTTAAAGAAGACCGCTCTTTGATGAACCCAACTTTCCTGGCCATCAATGAAGAAGTAGATAAGGCTTTTGATGCAGCAGCCAAAGCGGCGGGCATCGATGGTATTCGTGGACACCGTTCGGTTGGTGGTTTCCGTGCATCCATGTACAACGCGATGCCCCTGGAAGGGGTGCAGGTGTTGGTGGATGTGATGAAGAATATTGCCCAGAAAATGGCTAAATCAATAAATGGCGATAAAGAATGACGAGTTTCGAATTGTCGGTCATGGCGAAGCCGAAGTGCCGATAAATGTCGTCATCATTCTTTAATCTCAATATCTATGATGTTTCCTGCTTCAATCACCCTAGATGGCCACGCTATTCCGGTAAAAGTGATCCGCGAGCGCCGTACTTCTTTTCGGGCCGCTACCGGAAAAGCAGGATTTATTTTGCGTTTGCCCAAACGCCTGGCCAAAAGTGAGGAGCAGCGCGCCTGGACCTGGTTTGAAACCTGGGCCAAACAATTGCACCAGAACAAACCCGATTTTTTTCAACGTTTTCGAAGTAAAAAGTACGAAGACGGCGACACCGTACAAGTAGGCACCCGCCGCTACAGCATTGGCATCAGCCTGGAAGATCGTGCTGCACACACCGCAAAACTCCATCCCAATCGCTACATTCAGCTGAACTTGGTGCGTTCGGCCAGCCCTGAAGAACACAACAAAGCCGCAGCCACCTTGCTCAGTCGGGTCGTGGCCAAAGATTTCCTGCCCGAATTTTCTCGCCGCGTAGAGGAACTCAACCGCCTGTATTTTTCCAAAACCATCAAAGGCATCAGTTTTAAAAACACGAGTTCGCGTTGGGGCAGTTGTTCCAACACGGGCAACCTCAATTTTTCTACCCGTCTGCTTTTTGCGCCTGCCGAAGTAGTGGATTACGTGATCATCCACGAACTGGCACACCTCATCGAAATGAACCATTCCGAGCGCTTTTGGGCGCTGGTCGCCCAGGCCATGCCAGATTATAAGTTGAAGGAGAAGTGGTTGAAGGCGAATGGAGCGGGGTTGGGGTTTTAAGTTTTAAGTTCCACGAAGGCACAAAGACACGAAGTAATCGTGCTTTGTGTCTTTGTGCTTTCGTAGCCAATTATATTACTCAAAACGCTGCAAATAAGGACTCACCAAAGTATGCTGCGTCGCCAAAGCCATGTAACGCGCCTTGGGCACTGGCATTCCTTGGGCGATGAAGTGGTCTTCCATTTGTACCTGAGTCTGGTAAAATACGACCCGGAAGGCACGCACCAGTTCCGCATGTAAGGGATCTTGAGCCGACCAAATGTTGAGTTTGTTCATCAGTTCGGTCGACCAGGCGTCCAGCTGGGTTTGTTCCGTGGCTGAAAGTTGAATTTTGCCCGCATACAGTTGATTGCGATGCTCATTGGCCTGCTTGAGTAAGGTCTCAGCAGGTTTGTCTGCACCAATGTCTTCAGCCAACAATTGCAGTACTTTAGTGGTTTTTTGGTCGGGTTCCACCTCGGTACAAGACTGAGTAGGCAAGGGCAAACTGGACGAAGAATTGAACAAGCCCTGGGCTTCGGCGCTCTCCTGCGGATGTTTGTCATTCAACCAGCATGGCAGGGGATATTCATCACCCAACGCAGCATGGAGATAGTACAAATGCAGAATAAATTGCCGTAGATCGGTATATGCATAAACCGCCCGGCTGTCAAAACTGATTTGGTTGCTCACATTGCGCGTGGCAAATACGTCCCGAATGGCTCCATTCATGTAGTTGTTGGTTTCAAAACCCGGTCCACGGGTGCTGAAACTCTGATAAGCCATATACGCTTTTGACAGCGGGTGATTGATGCTGGCCAAACTGGCTGTTGGATTCGCATCCTGATCCAAATGGTTCAACATTTTGCGCAAGCGAGTGCTTTCGGTCATGTTTTGATTGCCGTTCAACTGGGCTAGTGCTCCATAACGCGTCATCAGGCGGTTGCGCTCCTGAAAAGCGCTATAGGCCTGCTCAGTAGCCGCGTTGGAATAACCGTCCACCGCGTTGCGGTAAGCGCCTTCTTGTACCAGTGCCTGCTGCAACTCTTTTACTGAAGCGCGATAAATGGCAACAGGAGCAAGGTTTGGATTGCTCTGATTGAGGGCGTTGTTCTGGTTGCTGTTGTTTGCTGGAGGTACATTTACTCCTTTCACCCCAGAGGTGTTGTTGTAATTGTAATTGGGCGCAGCAGTGCCGTAAGTAGAGTTGCTGTTGTTGGAAGAGGAGGCCTCATAACTTACCGGAACTTGATTGGGCGTTTTCGCTGTAGTGGTATTGGCTCCTGGCGTATCCCATTTGAATTGCGCTTGCCCATTGCCACCCGGCGCAGGCCGGTTGTTGTTACTATTGTTGGCAGTATTGCTGTTGGGTGGGGGGATCGAAGAATTGCTGGCTGGTGGATTGGTGACACCAGGGACGATGGCAGCAGTATTGTTATTCGCTGGGTTCAACTGGTAATCAACGGGCAAAAATGTAGGCTGTGGCCGTACAACCGTTTTGGCTACAACCGTGGTTTTTTTAGGGCCAATCTGAGCAGTAGCGCTGATCTCTTTGGGCTTATTGCCCGTTTCAAAGCCACCAACCTGGTGCAAAAAAGTGGGATGTGCGGTACGTACGAAGGCATCAGCAAAACCCATGGCTTGAATTTTGGGCAATTCTTTTCGTGCTGCTTCAATATTGGGATAAAATCCTGTCAGCAATTTGGCTCCATTGTCATTGGGAATAACCAACAGTTCTCCGTTGAGTTGTTGATACCGCGCCCAATTCACTGGTACAGATGCATCAAAGCTGGCGATTTGAATGGAAGCGATGGATTGGTTGTCGCGTACGACGTATTGCTGGATTTTAGCTGCTGAAAATCCAGCTTTTTTCACTTGATCCAATATTTGGGCTGCTTCCAGCGCAGTATCGTATCCACCGATGTATACATCAAAAATCTGGTTGGGTTTTTCTTTGGCAAACAAAAAACCCAGTTTTTCTACCGTATTGTAGTTCTCTGGGCGGTTGCCGGTGAAGGTTCCGACCAGGATCGTGAAGTAGCTGTTGTTGCTTTGCGCCACAAGGGAAATGCAATTGAGCAACAAACTAAAAAAAATAAAGTATGGAATGTGTCGCATTGGATAATTGATTAGGTTCAGAATGAGCGCTTGTTTAAAGTATCACACAATACATTTGAACACGTGCTTAGACGTAAATAGCATATTCTCGGTACAAAAATAGGCTTAATTGTCAGGCTTTGTTGTTCTCAATGTGTTAAAAATGTCATTTAGGCAGTTAAACTGTGATGGAACTGAATTTGTTGTATAAAACGCAATCAAGAAATTGCACAGTATGAGAACAGTTGCCAATATCATAAAGAGTGAACGCATTCAACTGGGTAGAACCACGGTGAAGCAGGCACTCCCCACCGTCCGGGTTGAGCAGGTCAGCCCATTTTTGTTGTTGCACCATTTTGGCCCATTTCAAGTTGAACCTGGAGAAGAGGCCTTCGATGTGGCGCCTCACCCCCACCGCGGTTTCGAACCTGTTACCTTTTTGTACAGCGGAGGTCTTCGTCACAAAGACAGCCGCAACAACGAAGGGATCCTCAAAAGTGGTGATGTACAATGGATGACCGCAGGCAGAGGCATCATCCACAGTGAAAGGGCTTCTGCTGAATTTCTGGAAAAAGGAGGTACTATTGAAGGCATTCAATTGTGGATCAATTTGCCAAAAGCCAAAAAAATGGTGGAACCCGGGTATCAAGACATCAAAGTGGAACAAATTCCACAATGGACAGAAGACGAATCGCGGGTAAAGATGCGTTTGGTAGCTGGTGATTACAATGGACTGAAAGGCCCTGCACAGACCTTTACGCCAATGTTAGCCCTGCAAATAGAATTGAACCAGGAAGGAAAAACTTTTGTCGAAATTCCTGAAAATTTCAACGCAATGGCGTATATTTTGCGAGGAGAAGTGACCCTAAACGAAAATTTTTCGTATAAAAGTGAAACTTTACTCCATTTTCGTAACGATGGCGGCGGTTTTTCGTTAAAGTCAAATGAACCCAGCCATATTTTGGTCTTGGCTGGAGAACCCATCAATGAGCCTTTGGCACAATGGGGGCCATACGTTATGAACACCCAAACGGAAATCCTCGAAGCCATGAGGGATTACCAGATGGGGAAAATGGGGTTTTATATTGATTAAGGGTTCGTGGGTTCGAAAGTTCGGGGTTCGAAGGTTGATGGTCTGTTTAAACTGTACGATCAACCTTCGAACGCTCGAACCCTTGAACCCCCAAACCCACAAGTCCTAATACATGAAACGAACTTACATGGTGGAGTTTGAGCTCCCAGAAAGCCTCACGGAAGAGTTTCTTGCGTTGATTCCCGAGCAGCGGAATATGGTCGATTACCTCATGTCCGAAGGTAAAATTCGTTCCTATTCTCTGGCTTTGGATCGCTCGGTTTTGTGGGTCATCGTAGAGGCGGATTCAGAATTTGAGGTGATGGAAACCATTGCTCAGTTTCCTCTGAGCGATTACATGCATCCTTACATCTCTGAATTGATGTTTCACAATACGGCTGATTTGGCGTTGCACTTTTCAATGAATTGAAGATATTTGCACCAAAATCAGCCCAAACATGAAACGCATTGCTGTAGACATGGACGAGGTCGTGGCCGACGTTCTGCCTAAGTTTCTGACTTTATTTGAAACCATCAACGGCCACCGGCCCGTGGAGGAAGACTACCGTGGAAGAAAATTGTACCAATTGCCCGGAGGAGAAAATTTGCGCGAGGCCCTTTACCACAAAGGTTTTTTTGCTGATTTACCCCTCATCCCCGGCGCACAAGAAGGCATCCAAACGCTTTTAGATCAGGGGAACGAGATTTTTTTTGTCACTGCTGCACAAGAATTTCGCAATAGTTTGGAAGACAAATACGATTGGCTGTTGCAATATTTTCCTAGCATTTCCTGGCGAAATTTTGTCTTTTGTGGCGACAAAAGCATCATTAGCGCCGATTACCTGATTGATGACCATGCCTTTAATTTGCGTACTTTTTCCGGGAAAGGACTCCTCTTTACCGCGCCACACAACCTCCACGAAACCGAATTTACGAGGGTAAACGACTGGCCGGAAGTACTGGCTTTTTTCGAACAGGAAAACCAAGCCAATGGCGCTAATCGATAAGATCAAAACCCTACTCCAACTCAAACTCAAATACGCGGCATCTGCCGGAATTGCCACTGCCGTGGACTATGGCATTTTTTTTAGCCTCAAAAACTTGCTGCAGTATTCAGCTACTACTATGCCCAACCTCCCGCTTATGCCGCCGGGGTGATCGTCAATTTTTTGCTCCAAAAACGCTTTGTATTTGAATTGAAACGTTCGGCTTGGTCTGCATTTGGGCTAGCGTTGGTGGTGTCTATGGGCGGCCTACTACTCAGCACGGGCATCATTTATTTGTTGGATAATTACATTCCCTTTTTTCAGCAACAAACCCTGTTGGCCAAATTATTGACTTCGGGGATCGTCTTTTTTTACAATTTTTACTTAAAAAGGCTGGTTTTTGAAGGAAAATTCATCTGAATATCATTTTCCATGTGTAACCTTCTTGCGGGTTACGCGTTATTGTTTTTAACAAAAACTTTGTTGTATCTTTATGAAAATAAAATAGCAAGTGAAAAACATTGCCATTTTTGCTTCCGGCTCTGGTTCCAATGCCCGGAAGATCATGGAGTACTTTGCGGAACGCAACGATGTGAGTGTACAAATTGTCATTTCCAATCGCGCTGACGCCGGAGTGTTAAAAATTGCTGAAAATTTTGGGGTTGATTCAATAGTTATTCAACGCCGTACGTTCTACGAGTCGGAAGATGTATTATCGGTGTTGAATAAATATGAAATCTCCCTGATCGTTTTGGCTGGATTTTTGTGGTTGGTTCCACCGTACCTAGTCGAAGCGTACCAAGGTCGAATCGTAAATATTCACCCGGCGCTCCTCCCTAAATATGGAGGCAAAGGAATGCACGGAATACATGTTCACGAAGCCGTTAAAAAGGCCAATGAAAAAGAAAGTGGAATCACGATTCACTTTGTAAACGACCACTACGACGAAGGTCAAATTATTTTCCAAGCCCGTTGTCAACTTTCACCCTCGGATGCTCCGGAAGACATTGCCCGGAAGGTCCTACAACTGGAACACAAACACTACCCGGAAATCATTGATCAATTGCTCCATAGGTTTTAACAAAACCCATGACTGTAGTCGTGGGATAACTAGACAAGCTATGTTGAAAAAACTAGTCTTTTGCTGCTCAACTTCAGCCTCATTTGCTCCCTCAATGCGCAAACCGCAAAAAAATTGATGAAACAAGGCGAAGAAGCCTTCACCAAGGGAAATTATGTCCAAGCCGCCGATTTTTTTGAAAAATCCTGGCTCAAAGGAAAAAAACCGGAAGCGGTTTTTAAAGCGGGTGAAGCATACTATTTGCTGCGCAATTACCGCAAAGCCTCCGAAGCATACCTCAATGTGAAGGACAAAAACGATCAATTCCCTTTGGTAGGGCTAAAGTATGCCCGCAGCCTCAAGCAGGATGGGCAATACGACAAAGCTTCAAAAGCTTTCAGCGATTTTCGCGACAACTACAACGGCGATGGTAAAGCCGTATTGGAAGACATTGTACAATCGGAAATACAGGGTTGTGAACTGGGGAAATTATTACCCGCACAAGCCCAGCAAGGCCTTGAGGTCAACCATGCTGGCGCAGGTGTGAATACCAGTGACAACGAATTTGGGCCATTGCCCATCGACAAAGGTTTATTGTACTTCTCCTCTACCATTGGAGGAACCGCGCGCATTTATCGTTCTTCGCTGGCCGATAATGTCTGGGGTAAAGGCTCTACGCCGGAGAATTTCCCCGTCATTCAGAAAGGTCAATACTGTCATGGTTCTTTGACTCCCGATGGCCAACGCTTTTATTTCACCATCTGTGATGCAGCCAGTACCTTCAGCAACACGACGACCCGTTGTGAAATTTACGTGATCCGCAAACAAGCCGCAGGTTGGTCCGCTCCGGAAATGCTTCCTGAAGCCATCAACGCCAAAGGAACTACGGCTACCCAACCCAACGTTGTACAAGCCGGAGGGAAGGAAATCCTATATTTTGCATCCAACCGCACCGGTGGCCGGGGCGGCATGGACCTCTGGTACGCCGAGCGTCCCTTGAGCGCAACCGGGAATTCATTTTCTACCCCATTAACCTGGGGGCAGCCGTCAATACCTTGGGCGATGAAATGACCCCTTATTTTAGCCCTGGTGAAGGCGTGCTGTATTTTGCCTCCAATGGCCAAACGTCAATTGGTGGATTCGACATCTTCAGTTCAAGAGGAGAACTGAGTAACTGGGCACCAGCCGACAACCTGGGATTGCCTTACAACTCGCCTGCCGACGATTATTACTACATCAAACACAGCGATGGAGAAGGGGGCTTTTTGGTGTCAAACCGCATCGTGGCAGGTGAAAAACTGACCACCAAAGACGACGATATTTTTGAAATCAAAAGCAAACTGCTGGTTGCCAAATTGCAAGGGAATGTCTTTGCACAAGAAACGGGCGAGCCCATCAATAAGTATTTGTTGACCTTGTACGAAATTCGCGCCGACGAGTCGGAATCTATCTTGCTCAACCGTGAATTCAACGCCAGTACTTACGACCTTGAACTGCTGCCCAACCGCAAGTTTCGGGTAGAAATCACTGCGCAAGGTTACGCTACTGGAGCGTATAGCTTTGTTACCGACAACCCGAATGGACAGGCCTATGGTCAACCTTTGATGTTGGTAAAATTGGGTGGGGGAATAGCGAATAACAACCCGGCCAATAACAACCCGCCAAACACCAATCCGGGAAACAATCCACCTACCGGAAATCCAAACCCCAACTATCCGCCCAATACCAACCCAGGGAACAATCCTCCACCCAACAATTATCCTGGAGCCAATCCAAGTGGAGGTACTTACACCGCCCGTGGGGCTGGCCCGGCAGATAAAGAGGAATATGCTACGGATGCGCCGCGTTACGAAGGCGAGTACTACAAAATCCAACTGGTTGCCTTGAGCAATTACCGGTCCGATGATAAGCGGTATACGCCATTGACCGAGTTGGGCAATCTGCAAACCGAAACGATCCTTAGCAAAAAGATGACCCGTGTACTGGTGGCTACTTTTTATACCAAAGACGACGCCAAACGGGCACTCGCTGCGGTAAAGAAAAAAGGTTTTACCCTGGCCTTCATCGTGAAATACAACAATGGCGAGCGTTACGGACGGGTAAATCTGTAATTAACGATAAATTTGTTCTACTTTTGTCGGGGTTTGGGCACGATGGGTGTTCAAACCCCGATTTTTATTGATGTCTTTTCCGCCTGCGGCGGAATTAGCCGCAGATTGACGCAGATTTTTGACTGGTTACAACATCGTCTGCGTGATCTGGGGGATTTCTACATCCACCGCAGGTGTGTCAACAATTTATGGCAAAACAAATGCGCCGTAAACCAAGCGCTAGCGGCAAACCAAAAACAGAACGCAGACCCAGTGCTTACGGCAAAACCAAAGCAGAACGTAGACCCAGTGCGCCGGAATCCACCGAGGGCATGCGCCTCAATAAATATGTTGCTCATTGTGGTGTTGCTTCCCGGCGGGAGGCCGCCGAAATTGTCAAACAAGGCCACATTACGGTCAACAGTGTAGTGGAAACGGAGCCTTTTTACCAAATCAAAACCGGGGATATTGTCAAGTACAAAGGCCAGGTCATCCGACCTGAAGTGCGCCGGGTGTATTATTTGATGAACAAACCCAAAAACGTCATCACCACCACCTCCGATGAAAAAGGCCGCAAAACCGTACTGGACCTGGTAGCCGATCGGGTCGAGGAACGGGTATTCCCCGTAGGCCGCCTGGACCGCGATACGACTGGCCTGCTCTTGCTGACGAATGATGGGGAGTTGGCGCTAAAAATGACCCACCCAAGTTATAAAATCAAAAAAATATACCACGCTACCCTGAATAAAACGGTTTCGAAAGAGGATCTGGAAAAAATTCGGGCAGGCCTGGAACTTGAAGATGGCCCCGCGCCCGTGGATGCCGCCGATTACATTGTGGAACGTCCACACAGCGAGGTAGGCTTAACCGTCCACATTGGCCGCAACCGCATTGTGCGCCGCATTTTTGAACACCTGGGCTACGAAGTACTGAAACTGGATCGGGTGTATTTGGGCGGTTTGACAAAGAAAGATTTGCCCCGGGGTTTTGTGCGTAGGTTGACGAGCCAGGAGGTGATTATGTTGAAGCATTTTACAGGGAAGTAGAGGGAGCCAATCTTTCCTCCACCCCCATAAAATCCAAAAATCCTTCCCCTCCAATGACATCCCTCACTTGGCATTCCCCCTAAAATCCCGTAATTTGGCGCTTAACCAAATTACTGCCCTATGGCCCGCCCTGATTTTCGCAACATTCCACTCGACCTGAACCTCGGCGGAGACAATCCTCCAGCCGAGCAAGCCGAACCCTGGCTCAGCCCGGAGAAAATTCCCGTAAAACCAGTTTACGGGCCTGCGGATTTACACAGTGCACAGCACTTGCGCTACGCTGCGGGCATTCCTCCATTTTTGCGCGGGCCGTACGCCAGCATGTACACCATCCGGCCCTGGACCATCCGGCAATACGCGGGTTTTCCACCGCCGAAGAAAGCAATGCCTTTTACCGCCGCAACCTCGCGCAGGGGCAGAAAGGCCTGTCGGTTGCCTTTGACCTGGCTACGCACCGGGGTTACGATTCCGATCACGAGCGGGTGCAAGGCGACGTAGGTAAAGCGGGCGTCGCCATCGACAGTGTAGAGGACATGAAGATCCTCTTCGATCAAATTCCCCTGGATGAAATGTCGGTTTCCATGACCATGAACGGCGCCGTCATCCCCATCATGGCCTTTTATATTGTAGCCGCTGAAGAGCAGGGCTTCAAGCCCGAACAACTCAGTGGCACCATTCAAAACGACATCCTCAAGGAGTTCATGGTGCGCAACACCTACATTTATCCGCCGGAACAATCGATGCGCATCATCGCCGATGTGTTTGCTTACACGGCGCAGTACATGCCCAAGTTCAATTCTATTTCCATCAGTGGGTACCACATGCAGGAAGCGGGCGCCCCCGCCGACCTGGAATTGGCCTACACCCTGGCCGATGGCTGGGAGTACCTGCGCACGGGGGTGAAGGCGGGACTGGACATTGACAATTTTGCGCCACGCCTTTCCTTCTTTTGGGCCATTGGCATGAATCATTTTATGGAAATTGCCAAAATGCGCGCCTGGGCGTTTGTTGTGGTCAAAAATTGTGCAGCAGTTTGGACCCAAAGACCCCAAGTCTATGGCGCTGCGCACGCACTGCCAGACCTCGGGCTGGAGCCTCACCGAGCAAGACCCCTTCAACAATGTTGGGCGCACGGCCATTGAAGCGCTGGCGGCTGCCCTGGGTGGCACACAATCCTTGCATACCAACTCGCTCGACGAGGCCATTGCACTGCCTACTGACTTTTCAGCTAAAATTGCCCGCGACACCCAAATTTACCTACAAAAAGAAACCGACATCTGCCGAGCTGTAGACCCCTGGGCGGGCAGCTACTACGTGGAATACCTTACGGATAAACTGGCCAAACGCGCCTGGGAGCTGATTGAAGAGGTGGAAGAATTGGGCGGTATGGCGAAGGCCATCGAAGAGGGTTTGCCCAAATTGCGCATCGAAGAAGCGGCTGCACGCAAACAAGCGCGGATCGATAGTGGAAAAGACCAAATTGTGGGGGTCAACGTGTTTCGGCAGGAGCATGAAGCCCCGATCGACATTCTGGACGTGGACAATGCAGCCGTGCGCGATGCCCAAATTCGCCGCCTGCAGGCTACCAAAAGCCAGCGCGACGAAGTTGCTTGTCAGGCTGCTTTGCAAAAATTAAAACGTTGCGCCCAGGGTGAAGCGGGAAACTTGCTGGCCATCGCCATCGAATGTGCCCGTTTGCGGGCAACGCTGGGTGAAATTTCCTGGGCCATGGAGGAGGTATTTGGCCGCTTTACCCCCGTAACCCGTAGCGTTTCCGGGGTGTACCGCAGCGAATCGGGCAGCGACGAAAATTTCCGCGAAGCCCAGGAACTGGCCGATCAGTTTGCCGAACTGGAAGGCCGTCGCCCCCGCATCATGATTGCGAAATTGGGGCAGGATGGCCACGACCGCGGGTCCAAAGTCATCGCGACCAGCTTTGCCGACCTGGGTTTTGATGTCGACATCGGTCCTTTGTTCCAAACGCCTGCCGAAGCAGCTCGTCAGGCGGTAGAAAACGATGTACATATTTTGGGTATTTCTTCCCTGGCGGCGGGTCATAAAACTCTGGTGCCGCAAACCATCGCCGAACTGGCCAAATTGGGTCGCGATGACATTATGGTTGTCGTTGGCGGGGTGATTCCGGCGCAGGACTATGAGTTTTTGTACGCGCAAGGCGTAGTGGGCGTGTTTGGGCCGGGGACGAAGATCTCGAAGGCAGCGGCGGAGTTGTTGAAGTTGTTGATTGAGATGGTGGCTTCATAAAAAAAAGGTTGAGGTTTAACATTGCGCGCAATGTTGAACCTCAACCTTAAGACCTAAAAATTATTTTATTTATTCCTTATCAAACCTCAGTTCCTGCACAAAGAACTTATCGCCTTCCACCCTTGCATAGATGTATACGCGGAAAGTACCCGACGTAGTGGTCAAATTGCCAATGCTATAGTGGGCCTCTTTGCCTTTGGATTGGCCAGTGTGCATTTGACTAAAGGTTTGTGGTTTATTTTTGCCAAAGAAGTTTTTCAGAACCTGTACAGCTTCGGTTTTGCCGTAGACATTCTCTTGCTCCAGAATGGCAATTTCCACAGATTTATCCAGGTATGGCTCCAAAGCAGTCACGTTACCGGTGCTGATGGCTTTGGTAATGCTGTCGAGTGCAAGCTGCTGGTCCCAAATATTTATGGCCAACAAGAATATCAATAGGCTTTTCATAGTCGTCCTTTTTTAGGGTTAGGCCGACCGGTTTGGTTTAACGAGAACGATCGACCTTTAAAATGTACAGTTTCATCCACATGATTAACCTCCTTCACAGTTTGGTCACAGCATGAAGTGTTTTTAAACTCCAGGTTCGTTCCTCTTTTGGTTCGATTCCGATTGTTTAGCACTTTTGCTGGTTTTCTCATTTATGACGCATTCGTCGGGTGATGGTAACATTTTTTTTCTAAACACACAAATCATTAACGCCTTTTTTCTTTTTTTAATTGTTATTATGTGAGAAAAAAGGCCTAATGGTCTTTAACTATCAGTGGCTTGTGCTAATTTCGGCGCGAAATACACTCTTATCGGTATTCATTAGATTTTAACCAAACATGAGCACAAAAAAAGTTTTACTGGTCATTATGGACGGTTGGGGATTGGGACAAGTTCCTTTAGCCGATGCAATCGCACAAGCTAATACACCTTTTGTAGACGGTTTAAACCAGCAATACCCCCATGCGACCCTGATAACACATAGTGAACAAGTGGGTTTGCCCGATGGCCAAATGGGCAACTCCGAAGTAGGCCACCTCAACATTGGTGCCGGACGGGTGGTGTACCAGGAATTGGCCCGCATCAACAAAGCCATTCGGGATCGGGAATTGCACCAAAGCCCGGTATTGCTCGATGCCATCAAATACGCCAAAGAAAACGATAAACCCTTGCACATTTTTGGCCTGGTATCGGATGGTGGGGTACACTCACACATCAATCACCTCAAGGCCTTGATTGATATCGTGGAAGAACAGGGCTTGAAAAAAGCGTTTATCCATGCCTTTACCGATGGACGCGATTGTGATCCCAAAAGTGGACTGGGGTTCATTCAAGAAATTGTAGATTACACCGCAGGTAAGGCTACCAAGTTGGCTTCAGTCGTTGGTCGCTATTACGCCATGGATCGCGACAAACGTTGGGAACGGGTCAAATTGGCCTACGATGCGTTGGTGAATGGGATAGGTGAGCCGAGTACCGATGTACTCAAAACCTTCCAGGCGCGTTACGCTGCGGGTGAAACCGATGAGTTCATCAAACCCATCATTTGTACCGATGCAAATGGCCAGCCCTTGGCCAAAATCCAGGACGGTGACGCCCTGCTGTGTTTCAACTTCCGCACCGATCGCCCCCGGGAAATTTCTCAGGTGTTGACCCAAACCGATTTCCCTGATTTCGGCATGCACAAGCTCAACTTGCGCTACGTCACCATGACGACCTACGATGAAACGTACCAAAACGTAGCGGTCATTTTCCAGAATGACAACCTGAGCAATACGCTGGGCGAAGTGCTGTCCAAAGCTGGAAAAACCCAGGTGCGCATTGCTGAAACAGAAAAATACCCCCACGTTACCTTCTTTTTCAATGGGGGTAGAGAAGAACCTTTTGCGGGTGAACGCCGCTTGATGGTGCCCTCAGCCAAGGTGGCTACTTATGATTTGCAACCGGAAATGAGCGCAGTGGGCATTACCGATGCCATCGTTACCGATATCGTCGAAAACCAACCCGACTTCATTTGCCTCCAACTACGCCAACGCTGACATGGTGGGGCATACTGGCGTGTTTTCAGCGGCCATTAAGGCCGCGGAGACTGTGGACACCTGCATGAATAAGCTCATCAATACTGCCCTGGATTACGATTACGATTGCATCATCATTGCGGATCATGGCAACTCCGATTACATGATCAATGAAGATGGCACCCCAAATACTGCGCACACCAAAAACCCGGTGCCCATTATTTACGTCAGTGCTCAGGCGGCGGGTGCGAAGGTGAAGGATGGTAAATTGGGCGACATTGCTCCAACCATTCTCAAGCTGATGGGCGTTCCTACGCCAGCTGAAATGACAGGTACGGTATTGATTGAAAGATGATTCTTTTGCTACGAAGACACGAAGCCTAACCCTTGGTGTCTTCGTGGCAAATTTTCTTCATCCTTCTTCCTGCGCAACCCTGGCTTTGTTTAGCGTGTTATGTCTAAAAATTTTATCGATGCAAAAATATCTTCTTGTTTTTTTTACCTTGTTGGCACTCTGGAGCTGTACCTCCAACAGTGTTTCTGAAAGCACTTCGGCTGAGCGCGATATTTATTTTTTTGACATTGCCGGCTTTTTTAATGCCCAAATCAAGCAGCTCAACACGGATCAATTAAAAGCGAACAAAACCGTTAAGTACAACGCCAAAAGGGATGTTTTGCAGGACCAAAGTCTCGACTACGAAAAAGAACTGACCGTTTTTGTCCATTCCGACATCAACAAACTTTCCTGGCGGGAAAAATACCAGGCGGATACGCTTCGTACTGCCGGAGAAATTCAGTCCATCACCTACAAAGCGCTGGATGATCAGCTCAAGACCCAAAAAATCGCGATCACTTTTGCCAACAATCAAATAGAACGCATCGCCATTCAAAACCACCTCAAAAGCATCATGGCCAGTACCTGGCAGGAACTGGAATACCGTCCACGCAAGGGCTATCAAGTGCATGGCAAACAAACCATGCGCCTCAGCGGTGAGGATGAAATGGGCATTGAAGTAGAGTTTGCACAATAAATGAAATTACTGGAACTTACACGCAAACAACCGTTTCTTGTTTGCGTTAGTAGTTCACACAATTGATTCCTGATGATCGAGACCGACGTCCTCATTATTGGCTCTGGCATCGGCGGGCTGAGCACCGCCATCAAAATTGCCGAAGCACGGCCCGACCTATCCATTACAGTACTCACCAAAACCATCGAAGGCGAAAGCAATACGCGTTACGCGCAAGGTGGGGTAGCTGCGGTGTGGGATGCAGAGGTCGATTCCTATACCAAACACAAAGAAGATACCCTGGATGCCGGGGATGGACTTTGTGATGAAAAATTGTCGACATCGTGGTGTCCGAAGGCCCCGACCGGGTGCGTGACATCATCGATTGGGGTGCGAGGTTCGACAAGAAAAAGACACGATTGAATACGACCTGGCGCGCGAGGGTGGCCACTCCGAAAAGCGCATTCTCCACTACAAAGACCTCACCGGTTGGGAGATGCAACGGGCAGTAATGGCCAAAACCGATGAATTGCCCAACATCACCATTTATGAGCATTATTTTGCCATCGACCTGATCACGCAGCACCATTTGGGGCATTCAGTCACCCGCTTGAGGCAAGACATCCAATGTTATGGAACCTATGCACTGAATAAAAAAAACAACGTCATTGAAACCATCCTGGCCCGAGTAACCGTGGTGGCAACGGGTGGCGCAGGACAAGTGTATCGCGCGACGACCAACCCGGTTATTGCCTCTGGAGATGGTATTTCCATGGCTTATCGTGCCAAAGGCTGGACGGAGAACATGGAGTTTGTCCAATTTCACCCAACCTCTTTGTACCACCCCGGTGGAGACAACCCCGTTTTTCTGGTCTCGGAAGCCGTACGTGGCTTTGGCGGCATCCTCAAGAGCAAGGAAGGGGAGGAATTTATGCACAAATACGACCCCCGCAAGTCATTGGCTCCGCGTGACATCGTGGCGCGTGCCATCGACAACGAAATGAAAGTACGTGGGGAAGACTGCATGTACCTGGATTGCCGCCACCTCAACCATGAAGACTTTGTGGCGCACTTTCCCACCATCTACGACAAGTGCAAAAGCATCGGCATCGACCCCATGAAGGACATGATCCCCGTGGCACCGGCCTGTCATTACATGTGTGGGGGCATCAAAGTGGATGATTTGGGGCAAACCACCATTCAGCGCATGTACGCAGTAGGGGAGTGTACTTCTACGGGTTTGCACGGGGCCAATCGTCTGGCCTCTAACTCACTGCTCGAAGCAATGGTATTTGCGCACCGGATTGCCGCCGATATTTTGCCCAAAATTGACGCCTGGAGCATCCAAAAAGGGATCCCCGATTGGAACGCGGGCGGTACCACCGACCCCAAAGAAATGGTGCTCATCACCCAAAGCATCAAGGAACTGAAAGAAATCATGAGCAGTTACGTGGGCATCGTGCGCTCGAATGTGCGCCTCAAAAGGGCGCTCGATCGCCTGGAGTTGCTGTACCACGAAACGGAAGAGATTTACAATACGACTACGATCAGCCCACAATTGTGCGAATTGCGCAATTTGATCACGATTGCGTATTTGATCACGCGTTCAGCGCGCTTGCGCAAGGAGAGCCGGGGGCTGCATTATACCACGGATTACCCGGAGCGGGCGCCGTTTGTGCAGACGAATGTAATCTGATAAAATGCTGATTTTCTTTTGTTTCGCGCAGATTCTACACAGATTTTTCCGCAGATTTCACGCAGAAGAATCCGTGTGAAATCTGTGAAAAAATCTGCGCGAAATCTGTGTGAAATAAAAATTTTACTCTCCCCGCATCACCCGTACTGGCCCCAACAATCCCGACTCCAACAAGGGCCATTCTGGCTTGATCGTGACGTTTGTTTTGGTAATGCGTTCATTTTGCGGCTTGCCTCTATCCCCTACCAGACGGTTGCGCCAAGGTTGACCACGGCCACTTCAGTTCATTCCCGCTTGGTTTCAATAAGCCAGTAACAGGCACCCGAAAGGGTGGGCACCACAAAATCCCAGGTCTTTGCCATTGAGTTTTACCCGGCGATACCGACGTCTTTGACAGTACCCAAATCCAAAGACAGCTTCCCGGTAAGATCAGTGGCATCAAAAACCGTGCGGTACACCGCTGTGCCTGAGAAATGTTTGATGCCCTCCTCTGGCCGATCGGTCCAACTGATCAAGGAATCCAAACGCAGTTCCTGGTAGCCGTATTCGGGATCAAAAAGTACCCGCCAGGGCGATTTCAGGGTTTCGACCGTGCGGTAGCTCAGGTAATTGGGGGCTTTGCTGGCCGCTGCTTTGGTACCCCCACTCAAGGGCTTTCTAAATACCACAAAGATGGAACCATTGGGGCCAAAGTCGAGCGGCACCAAAGTTTTGCCTTCTTTTTGGTAAAAAGTAGTGGCGTCGCGGATTTCACCCGTAACGGCGTCCCACAATTCCGGTTGTTTGCCTTGCACCCGAAAGGCGACGGTGACTTGTGTTGCTACCGGGTTTTGGCTACTGAGGAAATAGATGTCTTCTGCTCCCACTTGGCGGTGGATGTAATCGTATATTTTTCCCTCCGGTTTTTGCACAAAAGCACAATCGGGTACCAAACTTGTCAGCAATACCTCGCGAGCCGTTTTGCCCCAAATCACCCGTCCCTTCCCTACCGTACGCGCACCCACGGCTCCGGGAGCACTGCCCCATAAGGCTTGTACGAGCTGAGCGCGTTCTTTTTCTGCGTTCGCTCCACCCACCAAACTGGCCGTACTCAATGCCGGGGTTCCAATCACCGTTGCACCGGCATTGACCAGCGCCTGTATTTTTTTCAAAGCCGCCAGGGACAAAACCTGGTGATTGGGCAATACCAGCACCCGGTAGCTCACCCCGTGCGGCAGGACAATCCGTCCATTTTTCACCGCCAAGGCCAGCAATTTGTCTTCATTGATGAGGTCGTAATCGTAATCCGGCAAAGCACCTGCCGGGTCGTCCTCCTTGTAGCGCCCCAGATTGGGAATGTGATCGCCGTAGTAGTACAACACATCGGCCACCGAGCGCCCCTGTTGCAAGAGCATTTGGCAACGACTCAGGTATTGGATGAAGGGAATGGAATAATGCCACCAGGTAACGTTGGGGTTGAAGTGGGTACCCGCAAAATACTCTTGCCCGGGCAACCCCATTTCGCGGGGCGAGCAGGTGAAGGTATGCAGGTAAACCAGGTTCAGCCCGGCGCAGTATTCATGGTCGGCACTGGGTTTCATGTCAGCCCAAATCACGTCGTTCCAATGCGGCCCGATGGTGGTAAAGGACTCGGCACCAACCAGTTTTTTATCAAAAATTTTGGCCGCGCTGGCCGCTTGTTTTACAAAAAAACGATCGATGTGTTTGGAGCGGTGGGGCGAAGGCGACCAAAACTCGCTCATCATGATTTCGGAATGGCTGTAGTTTTTGAGGCCATCAAATGGGCCTGCGTGTGGCCCTGCCGATTCGGGTTGAATGCCGATGCCGTATTTTTTGGCCCGCTCCGCAAAAACGCGGTAGTGGTTGTCGGAGATGCAGTCGCTCAAGGTTTTGCGCAAATCGTTCAAAAAGCGGTTGCTGGTTTCGCGGTCGCCGATGATTTTTCCAGCCAAAATGGGCAAATAAGGCAGGGGGTCGTAACCCCGGCGTTTTTTGAATTCCGCTTCAAAGCCGTCCGTCCAATTCATGCCGCCTGCTTCAAAACTATCGGTTTGCAGGTATTTGAGGGTTTTGCCCGCCCGGTCGCCAATCATACTCAGGAGCGGTTCTACGTGGGTATCCCAATAGCGGTTGAAATGTTTGGCGCTCATGTAATCGATCACGCGCCCTTGCCATTTGCCACTGGAGGTGGATACGTGCGCATCGGTGGGGGAATAACCCATCCGAATGACCAGCCACTCGCCAGCCGGAGCCACCCAATCCAGCTGACCGGGTTGGAAGTAGGGACTGAGGTTCAACACTTGACTGAGCGCGGCATCTTCTTCTCCGGGAGTGGCTGGTATATCGCTCAACAAAGGCCGGGTTTCGGGTACCGACCAGCCGACCTCGCGGGTAGCAGCTTTGTTGGCAAAATCGCGGATGGGCTTCCGCCCCTGGTTGTCTTTGTACGGAATGGCCAACACGGCAATGTCCTGGTAATAATCGTAGCGGCTGGGGGGCTGCACCAGTGGTTGTTGCACCCGGTTGCCGCCCTGGATTTTGGTTTCAGAAAAAACCACCTGTTTGGCGGCTTCGGCGGGCGTAATGTCCGGTCCTCCCAGGTTCCAGCCACTCTGGATGCTGAGCGACATGACCAGGCCATGTTTTTCAGCCTCGTTGATGGCGTGCAGGTACAAGTCGAGCCATTCCGGCGAGCCAAACATCGGCCCTTCGGGTACCTGAGCATTGCCGCGCTGCTCGGCACCTCCCGCGTCAAAGATGCAGGCACCGCTGAAGCCTTTGGCTTTCATTTCCGCCAAATCACGGGAAATGGCGGCTTTGGTCACGTTGCCGTTGAGCCACCACCACCAACAACGGATGCCGTAGCGCTGGGGGGATTGAGGAACTGGCGTTGGAGAGCGGGTCTGGAACCGTTAATTGGCCCGAGGCTAAAGTAAAAAAAATGAATAGGCAAAGAATGGTTGCTGAACTTGTGCTTGTCAAGTCAAGTTTTGAAGAACAAGAGATAATATCTGTCGACCTGCATATAAAATGGATGAGTGGCATGTAAAGCTAAATCACTTGCCGAAGTTGGCGGGGAAAGTAGAAATCTGTTAAGAACAATAGCTAAAAAATAAGGTTGCGGAGCTCAGATATTGACGTAAGAGGGGTTTAAATGTAGGCCTGCAAAATGCCGCCGTAAGCTTTTGTATGATTCGGTCGGAATCCCTCACCGCCTTGGCATAATGCGGAATCGCCACCTCCGGCTCCGCAATCTCCGGATGCCACATTTTTTCCCATTCAAAACTGTAGTAACCTGCAAACTTGTCTTTGGTCAGCGCCCGAATGGCCTCTGTGAGCGGGGCTTCACCTTCACCAAGCAGCACGTATTCGTGTTTGTCCCTGACCTGTCGGGCGTCTTTGAGGTGGACGTGGCAGATGTATTTTTTCAATTGTTGATGCACCATTTTGGGCGCTTCTTTGGTCACCGACCACATGTTGTACACATCCCAAATCAGCCCCACCTGCGGGTGTTCGGCAGCGCGCATGATGCTCAACAGCCGTTCCGTGCTGACCACTTTGCCGTGTGATTCCAACAAAATTTTGACTCCGCTGCCCTTGGCGTGATTGCCCAATTCGAGCAAACCTTGCGCGATGAGGTCCAGGGTCATTTTTTCATCCTGATCTTTGGGTAAGTCATCCCGGAAAGACGCGTACGTTGGGACAATCGAGTTGCTGCGCCAAATCGATGAAGCGCCGGGCATCGTCCAGTTGTTTTTTGCGCTTCGTGGGGTCGGCGTGGTGCAGTTGGGCGGAGGCACCCAAGTCGACAATGCGGAGTTGGTTGGATTCCACCAATTGTTTGCTGGCCGCCAAGCGTGCCGGGGTGCTGAATTCGGGACAAAGAGGCAAGTCCAATTGCCCCTGGATGCCCCGGATTTCGATACCTTGGTAGCCGTTATCGACTGCACATTTGACGATGGTTTCAAACGACCATTTGGGGCAGCCCAAGGTGGAAAAGGCCAGTTTGGGTTGGTATTTTTTGGCAGAAAAAGAAAAATCACCTAAGGCCAGACCCAAGAGGGCGGGCGAGGTGTGGAGGAATTCACGGCGGGTAAACTTTTCATGTTCAATTGGTCTGCTTTGAGCTAAAAATACAAGGTTTTACAAACTCCTGAGAGCATATCTAAAGCAATTGTACTTTTCTACTTTCCAGCTATCAATTTCAATACAAATTCCATTTCAAGGTCTTTTTTATTGATCCAATCTGCCACGCTGGGGTACAGGATGTAATGGGGGATGGTTCCACGACCGACGTTGGTTTTTGGATCAACCGCATTGGTGTATTTTTGCAAGGGAACCGTGACGGATAGGCCAGCGGGGATGCCGGTTTTGGGCATCATTCCACTGGTATTGCCCTGGTATCCGCCGCCACTTTCCTGGCCTACGACCAGGGCTTTTTTGTTGTGGGCAAGGATGGCGACAAAGTCGCTGCAAGAAGACATACACAAACCATTGGTCAAAAGATAGGTTTGTCCTTTAAAGTTGTGCTTGGCTGGTTTTTGTACTTGATAGTAGTCGAATTCATGGGTCAACCAGGATTTTTTCGAAAAAAAAGTCGGTACATGCCCTTAATTTCCTCGGCTATGGCCTCGGTCACTTCAATTTTTTCCCAATACCGGAATGGTTTGTCAAAAAAGTAGGACGCCAGCAAAGCGGCGTTTCCATCGGTGCCGCCGCCGTTGTAGCGAAGGTCGATGACCAAATTTTCAATGTGTTGGTCTTTTAAACTTTTAAAGGTGGTTTTGATGAATTTTTCAAACTGCTGCCCATTCCTTTTGATTGCCGTTTTTGCAAAAGAATGAATGGTGAGGATGCCCGTATTGGCTACAATGTCAAGGGCCAATTGTTTGACATTTGCTGATTCCAGGGTTTCCATAGTGGGAAACACGTCTTTGTTTACCCCTTTGGCCACATACCTTTCTACTTTTTCCTGAAACCGGATCTCCACTGCAAAATGTTCATTCACTTCAATCATGGTTTGGTACCAAAATGCAAAGCGGTGGTTCAAGAGCAGGATTTTTTCGGTTTCATTGTACCCGTCAGCTGGAATGGCTTTGATCAAGGTTTTGAGGATATCGGCAATGGACCGATCATTGATGGAAAGGATTTCAGCCGATGTGGGAATAGATGGATTATTGGAGTAGTTTTTTGTTACGAAAACTCGCCTTTCCTCATCAATAAATACCTCCAAGGAGCAGGGTCGAGGTTGTGTTGAGGAAATCGTTGCAGGCTCAGAAAGACTTACCCCGGTGTGCAAACATCCAATTTGGGCAAACAATGGCTTTATTTTGCGGTAAAAATTCAATTCATTCAAGGAGTCTTTGATGCTCTGGGTCGTGGAGTCAATCAGAAAATCAAAACGTTCCTTGGTGGTGTAACGGTAAAATCCGGGATGTTTTTTACCCAGCTCGGTCATGATGCTGGTCGTCCAGCGTTTTAAACTGTCGGGGTGGTAATTTTTGTGCGGATCATAACTTGCCTGCGCTTGGGCCGACAGTTTGCTGAGCAGGAGCAGGAGCAACACCAAAAATCTTAATTTCATGCGAATGGATTTCTCTGTGGTTAGGAAGAACATTAAACAGAGAAAAAATTCGCTAATTGGTTGTGTTATCTAAAAAGAGCCAGACATTTTGTACCAACAAGCCTTTAAAGCCAGTTCAGTTTTTTTCAACAAAGCTTCGCGGTGGCGTTTGCTCAGGGGAATCTGGTGGTTTTCAACAGAATCAGGCTGTCTTGTAGGTCAATCGAGAGGATTTTATTGGCATTGACCAAATAACCCCGGTGGGTTTGCATAAAAACCGCTGGAGGCAACATATCGATCAATTCCAGCAGGGGCAGGCGCACCAAAAACTTTCTTTTCTTCGGTATATATCTGGCAGTAGCGCCCATCGGCTTCGGCATAGAGGATGTCGTTGCTGGCTACTTTTTCCAACTTTTGGCGCACTTTGATGAACAGGTGGTCTTTGAACAAAAGGTCAGTTTCCCATTCCGGTTCTTCCGCTGATTGATCGGGCAGGTTGCGCACACACAACTCAATGCTGCGTTGCAACTGTAGCTCATTAAACGGTTTGGTAATGAACTGTTTGGGACGGGTTCGGGCAGCCCGATTGAAGGTCAGGTCATCTTGTAGTGAAGTAATAAACACAATGGGGATGTCGAATTCTTTGCTGATCAAATCTGCCAGTTCGATTCCATCGTGGGCACCTTGAATGTGGATGTCCATCAAAATGAGGTCAGGTGGGTTTTTTCGAATCAATTGCAGCGCTGCGGTGCTGTTGTCAACGGTTCCCAGATGGGTATACTCCAGTTTTTCAATAAGCATTTCGAGCTTATCGGCGTATAACTCCTCGTCCTCAACGATAAGTATTTTCATACGAGTGGTTGTTTAGGCTGCCTTGGGCAAAGAAACGATAAATCGGGAACCTTCATTGATTTTACTTTCCACTTGCACTTTACCTTTGTTGAGTTCTACAAATTCTTTGACGAGCATCAAGCCCAGGCCGGTGCCTCTTTCACCTGCTGTTCCTTTTTCGCTGCTTTTATCAATCAAAAACAGTTTTTCCAGTTTTTCGGCAGAAATGCCCGTACCCGTATCATTGACCTTGATAAAAACCTTGTCTTCGTTCACTTCGGTGCTGATGGACACCGTTCCTCCGGGGGGCGTAAACTTGATGGCATTGCTCAACAAGTTGCGCAGAATGGCGTGCAGGGTGCTAGCATCGGCGTACGCTTCCAGGGTTTCGGGAATCTGGCTTTCCAGTTGGATGTTTTTACCTGGGCATTGGTCTGGAACATAGTCAACACTTCGGTGCTGACCTTGATGAATGTTCAAGGGCGCAGGGCGATAGGGGATGACTCCTTGTTGGAGCAAAGCCCAGTTGAGCAAGTTGTCCAAAAGCGCGGTGAGTTGTTTGGCGGTTTTATCTACCCGTTCAGCAAGTAAGGCCAGCTTTTCAGGGCGCTGTTTTCCAGGTAAAGCCATTTGCTCACCTACCCCGTCCAGGGCGATGATTGGGCTGCGGATATCATGGGCAATGATGCCAAAAAATTTGTCTTTGGTGGCGTTGAGTTGCTGTAATTTCTGGTTTTGTGCCCTGAGTTCTTTTTGTGTTTTTCGCAATTGTAAAAACAGATAGCTACCAATCAGGATAATGCCCAACAGGGCTAAAGCCAATGCCAGATAAAGGCGGTTGCGGGTGCTGAGCAAGGCGGTTTCTCGTTCGGCCCGTTCTTTGGCTTGTTGGTAGTCGGCAACATTCTGGCCTACTTGTTCTTGTTTGAGTTTTTCCTGGGCATGATTGGTAAGATACTGTCGTGTAGCTGGAAATAGTTTTGGTGGTAAATCAAGGCTTGTTGAAAATCCCCGGCTTGGGCGCTGATTTGACTCAAGAGCTGCTGTACCAGTTTTTGTTGATCCAAAGATCCATACTGCCTGGCAAAATCAAGAGCTAATAAGCCGTAATGTTTGCCGAATCCAGTTGAGTAAGGGCAGCATAAACCCTCGCGATCTCGATATAGTTGTTCAGGTGGCATGATGGAGAAAAACGTTGGTTGAGTGCCAAAGCACGCTGAAAATAGCCCAGCGCCTTTTGCTGCTTTTTTTGCTGCTGCAAGACCCGGCCAATATCCGTTAGCACAAAAGACAAACGGCTCGAATCTTTGATAATGCCGTTCAACCGAGCGGCCTCGTTGTAAAATTGCAAGGCGCTTTGCGTTCGATTTTGTGACAAAGCGACCTGCCCCAAACGGCTATAGTTTTGAATCATGCCGAGTGTATCCAGAATTGATGTATTGATTTTTAAAGCTTTTCGATAATAGGTTTCGGCTACTGCCCAGTCTTTCATGCGATAAAAAATGGAACCCAGTTCTTGAATGTCTACGGCCAGATACAGCGGCGCATGATTTTTTTCATGGATTTGAATGGCTTTTTGATACTGGTCAATCGCCTGGTCGTATTTACCCAGAGCGATGTAGTTAACGGCGAGCTCTTCATGCGCCCATACCAGATTGTTCTCTGTACCGTTTTTTTGAGCAAGACCCTGGGCAGTTTGAGCCAATTCCAGTGCTTTGGATAGATCGGCCCGATTGAAGTAGACCCTGGATAAATAGAGAGTACCTGGATTTTGTTCAACTCGCCCCCATCAGCATCCATGGCGCTGGGTCGCCCCAATTTTGGGTCAATAAAAGGATGGGTTTTGACCCGTTCAAAATAATACAGGGCTTTTTGGAAGTGATCGAATGTTTTAGCTTCGTCGCCAGTAGTCATATACGCCAGTGCGGCAACTTTGTGCATGTTGCCAATGTGTTTATCGGGCACGGTTTTATCTCCTTTTTGCAGGGCGCTGTTCAATATCTTTAAAGCCTCTTTGTAATTGTTTTTACTGTAAAGGTAGTATTCGGCCAAGTGGTAGGAAGCAAACGCTTCAACTGGTTGTGAGTGGATATCGCGGGCAATTTTCAAGGCTTGTGTGGCATTGTTTAGGCCGATCTCTGGATGGGTGCTGCTGTTGGTTTGAATTTTAAAAAGCAAAGCCATCGCAATGCCAGCCCGGTCTTTGTTTTTGCGCGCTAGTTGTAATGCCTGGTCGGCGTAGGTGTCCCCGGCAGATGGTCCACCGGCAAAAGCGAAGCTCTGGTTAAGCCTAACAGCATCTACTTTTTGGATGGGATGCTGGGTATTGGGAAGGATTTCCTGAAGACTATCGACCAGCCATTTTCTGCCGTACATGTTGAAAAACAAAGCAGTAAATAGGCTTGTCAGAATTATGCTTTTCATATGGGTAGCAGTGAATGTGCATGCAAGAATCTGAACTTAAAGATAAGCATAAATCTAGGATATAGGCCACCTACAGTCTATAACCAAAATATGCCCATTCATAACCACAATGAATGCTATTCGTATCCAATTTCGTTTTTGCAAGGGCAATTCAGGGCAATTTTATTTCCGGAAACCCCGATTTGGTTTCAACACTGCTTCTTCTTCACAATACAACTCAAAAACCATGCTGCTCATCACCAAAACCTGTCGACACAATTTACTCGGCGCCAATCCTGCCCCAAATCTAATCAGTTGGGCGCTTACCATTGGTTTATTTACCCTGACCTTTCAGCTTTCTGCCCAGGGCTGGAGCCTGTTGTACAATCGCTTTCAAGGTTCCCTTCAGTTTGAAAATGGAAAACCGGTTTTAAAGCCCCAGGAAACAATGCCATTTGGATGATTAAAGGCATTGCGAACAGTACCGATGTGTGCGCATCAAACACGTGCCTGCTGGCAGATACCTACACGCAGAAACAGATGCCCAGTTTCCAGGCATCGGCCCCATTCA
>NZ_JADKCX010000005.1 GCF_016718685.1 Haliscomenobacter sp.
GGGCAATGTTGTAGCCCTTTTCTTGCAACAATTGGGTAAGTTTATCGTCGGAGAGCGGTTTGCGTTTGTCTTCTGCCGCAATGATTTCGGTGAGGATTTTTTTCACTTCGAGGGTCGATACCTCTTCGCCGTCGCTGGTTTGTAGGGCTTCGGAGAAAAATTCCTTCAGTCGGCGGGTACCGAACTCCGTTTGTACGTATTTGCTGTTGGCTACCCGGGAAACGGTAGACACATCCAGGCCAGTCCGATCAGCGATGTCTTGCAAAATCATCGGGCGGATCTTCTTTTCATCCCCGCTCAAAAAATACTCCGATTGGTAATCCATGATGGCGTACATGGATTTGTACATCGTTTCATGGCGCTGCCGGATGGCGTCGATGAACCAGCGGGCGGATTCAATCTTTTGGCGAATGAACTGCACCGTCTCTTTTGGCTGCGGGTCAGTTTTTGATTGAGGCGGCGCTGGTCATTGTAGCCACGCAGCATCTCGCGGAAAGAGTCGCTGATGCGCAAGTCGGGGGCGTTGCGCACGTTGAGGGTAAGCTCAAATTCCCCGTCGCGGTTGAGTACAATAAAATCGGGAATGATGTATTGGCTGGAGCGCTCCATTGATCCCGCAATGTATCCACTTGCGGGTTTGGGATTGAGCTTCATGATTTCGTGATAGGCCGCCTTCAGCTGTTTTTCAGTGAGGTTGAATTGGCGTTGCAGCTTCTCATAATGCCTTTTGGAAAAGGCTTCAAACTGGCGGTTGATGATTTTGCACGCCGCTTTGAGGGCGATCAGCTCTTCATCTTCAAGATCCTCGCCTTGTTCAATCCGCAATTGCAATTGGATGTATAAACATTCCTGCAGGTCACGGGCACCGATGCCCGGAGGATCCATGCGTTGAATTTTTTTGAGGATTTCGACCACCTCTTTTTCCTCTACCATGATGTTTTGGGAAAAAAGCAGGTCGTCGGCAATGGCGTAAGGCTCCCGACGCAAATAACCATCTTCATCAATACTGCCGATGATTTGCAGTGCGATGGTTTTTTCTTTTTCATCGCTGAGGTTGAGCAAGCCAATTTGTTGCTCCAGGTACTCGTGAAAACTGTTTTCAATGGCAACGGGCATGGTTTTTTCCTCTTCCTCGGGTTGGTAGCTATCCCCCCGTTCTTTGTAAGAAGCCGGGTCGTCTTCCATGTAGCCATTGAGGTAATCATCGAGGTCAAAATTCTCGTCGCTGTATTGGGTTTCGTCTGATTCGGCCTCGGCGCTGGCGGCAGCGTCCTCGGCGCTGGCAGCGTCGGTATTGGTATCAAAATCTGCTTGTTCCTCAGGGAATTCGTCGTCCGTTTCTTCCAACGCGGGGTTTTCTTCCATTTCTTCCTTGATGCGTTGTTCAAGAAGGGCAGTAGGAATTTGCAGCAGTTTCATGAGCTGAATCTGCTGAGGTGATAATTTTTGAAGTAAAAGTTGACGTTGTCCTAAACTTGTTTTCACGATAGATTACTGGCTGTTGTACTTGTAAATACGGAAAACCAAGACAATGGTTGCATGGTTTAGCAAAAATCATTCCAATTTTTCAAATGTAAGGGTGTATGGCAATAATCAAAAGATATGGAAAAATAAAAGGGCTGTAAACTCTAAATTAGGTTGGTCAATGGGTAAAAATGCAATTAATGGAGGGGAATCAGCGCATTTAAATGTCATTCCTTAAGTTTAAAACCCTACTGGTACTCACCGGCTTCTACTAATTATGCTTTCACTAATTTCTGCTTTGGTCATGATTAAAGCAGGCGTAAACATAAAATCATTGTTTTGGCCATTGTAATTTTACCTTCTGGGCAAAAGACGCAAAACTAATTGGCGGTGTTTCCTTTGTGTCTTCTTTTGGATATTACACCTGCTTCATTTCGAAGGTGTGGGTCAAGGTGGCAATACCGCTCCTATCTGCCGTGGGGGTTTTGGAGCTTTGTCATTATCATTTTTATCATTGCGCATCCACTATTCCTATAAAATTCATAGATATAATTCCTGAACGGCATATAATCAAAGCGCTTTGGGCAAAAAGTAAAGAGAGTTTGTCGGTGTCCAGGTGAGGAGAAATAAGCAAATTTCCATCCTGGGTTTCAAAAAAAGGCACCTCCGGTTTGCCTTGCAATAAGAAAAAATGCTCCTGCGGGAAAGCCCGCACCTGCTCCCGAACCTGCGCTTCCCAGATGCTGCGTTGCGGCTCAGGGCCAGAAATAATAAAGGCAATGCGGTAAACAATCTGCGCTTCCATTTTGTGCAGACGCGACAAAGGCCCCAAATAACGGGTTTTCACGCCAGGTAACGGAGGGTGGCTCAAATCCCCAGCCAAACCAGGGTATTCTTCCCAGTCTGGGATCCAGGACTCCTGAAAATAGGTTCGTATCCAGAACGCATTGACCCATTGCACAGTACGCCCTCCAACCCAATGCGTGGCAGGTAAGTGAATTTGATGGGAAATAAAAGCGTTGAAAATCCCTGGAATGTAGCACCCAAAACGTTGGTCAGAAATGACTGTATTGAAATGAAATTGTCGGTGTAAGGCCTGCACCACCCGGTATTCACGCATGATGGCCAGGAAAACTTTAGGCAGTTGTCGCAGTAGGGGCCAATACAAGTTGGCTTTGGGATAGGTAACAGCATAGTCTGGCAGTTCATGGCAAGGCAATTCCGGGAAAGTTTGCCGCAAAAAAGCCAAGGCCCGTCCACTGGAGGCTAGGTGTACTTCATGACCCTGTGCAAGTTGCGCCTGGATGAGTGGCACGCAACGGGTAGCGTGGCCGAGGCCCCAGTCGAGGGGGGTGATGAGGATTTTTTGAGCGGGCATGGTGAATCCGATTATCGCAACAAGATCGGCGCTTTTTTTTAGTAGCCCAATGATCTTTATCCTCTTCAAAGCGCGTTCAAATATTTTTCTTTACTTGCTACAAGTCTAGTGGATAATTTTTCGCGATAGTGTACTTTTGGGAAATGGATTGTATAACCCGCTTGAAGATGGACAAAAACAAAAGGATAATTTTTTGGGGATTGATCATCCTGCTCAGCACGCTAAGTGCTTGCCGTTCTGGCTGTGGCTGCCCGATGGCAAAAGAAAGTGGGGGAAAAGTATTCTGGACGAGCACCTTAGTAGTGGGGCAAAAATAAGTGTTCATTTTTTCTGAGCCAAAGGATTAGATGAGACACTTAAAATGAACCGTTTACTCATCTAATGCTTTGGCAAAATGAACACTTATTTTTTTATCGCCCCTTAGTACCCGTCCAGAAAAAATAAGTTATTCCTACATGGCATTCAGCCGAATTTCATCGTCGTTGTCGTCGAAGAAACGGTATTTGCCCAGGTGATAAGTGCCATCCGCTTTGATGTCCACTCTGCGGAAATACTGTTTGAACCATTTCCATTGAATGCTGCTGAACCAGCCTTTGGTCAGGTAAGCTTGCAGATAGGGGTGTACCACCAGCTTGATCCGTGATTTGGGATGCGTAGACTGGATGTACGCCAAATCGCGCTCAATGTCGGTCACCATCAAAATCGAAGCGTTGGTTTTGCCCGTGCCTTCACAAGTAGGACATACTTCGGTCGTGTCAATTTTTACTTCCGGCCGTACCCGTTGACGGGTGATCTGCATCAAGCCAAATTTGCTGAGTGGCAAAATGGTGTGCTGGGCCCGGTCTTTTTTCATGGCCTGCTTCATCTCCTTGACCAAATCCTTCCTGAATTCCAGATTTCTCATGTCGATGAAGTCGATGATGATGATGCCCCCGATGTCGCGCAGGCGCAACTGACGGGCAATTTCCTCTACCGCTTCCATGTTGACCTTCATCACTGCCTCTTCGGCGTTGGTGCTCGACATTTTGTGACCACTGTTGACGTCGATGACGTGCATGGCTTCGGTGGATTCAATCACCAGATAAGCTCCGCTGGACATGGTAGCAGTTTTCCCAAATGAAGCCTGAATTTGGCGAGTAACCCCGTGGGTTTCAAAAATTGACTTGGTGCCTTTATAGTGGCTGACAATGTTGACTTGATCCGGGGCAATAGAACCCAGATAGCTTTTGATGTTGAGGTAAAGCTCTTTGTCGTTGACAACAATGCGGGTAAAGGAATCGCTCAATAAATCGCGGAGGATGCTGGAGGTTTTGTCCAACTCACTCAACAATTTGGCAGGGCCTTCGGTTTTGTACATCGATTTGTACATCTCCTCCCATTTTTCCAACATGTAGGAGAGCTCTTCATGTAAATCGGCCACTTTTTTGCCTTCGGCAGCCGTGCGCACAATCACCCCAAAGTTTTTGGGTTTGATGCTTTCAATGAGGACTTTTAACCGTTTGCGTTCCTCATTGTTGGCAATTTTTTTGGATACGGCCACTACATCCGTAAAAGGAGTGAGCACGAGGTAACGACCAGGGATGGTGATTTCACAACTTAGCCGAGGCCCTTTGGTCGAGATAGGCTCTTTGAGCACCTGCACCAAAACGTTGTGGCGCTTGTTGAGCACCTGATCGATCTTGCCATTTTTGTTGATTTCCGGCTCAATAACAAAGTTGTCCAGGCTAAAGGTATTGGATTGCCCAGACGACACTTGTTGCGTGAACTTCAACAAAGAGCGGAGCTTTGGCCCCAGATCGGTGTAATGTAAGAAGGCATCTTTTTTATGCCCAATGTCTACAAAAGCCGCGTTAAGCCCCGGCATCAGCCGGCGGACTTTGCCCAGAAAGATGTCGCCAACAGTGAAATTGTTGTTGGTCTTTTGATAGTGCAACTCTACAAGTTTGCCATCTTCCAAAAGGGCAATTTCGACTTCTGTGGGCGTAGAATTAACAATAAGATCTTTTTCCACAGACTGCCAATTTAAGGCTACCCGGATTGAGTGGAGCGAAACAGATGCGGACAAAAGCGTTGAAATGTTGAAGAGTTGAAAAGTTGAAGAGAAGTTAAAAAGTTTCATAGAACATTTCTAATCTTCTGTTACCGACCTCATTTCAACATTTCAACGCTTCAACTTTTAAACTAAAAAAATACAGGGCAGTACCTATGGTCATTCGCTTTTGTGGAAATCAAAATAAGAGGAATCTTTTTCTGTTTTGTTGGGGCTGAACAAGGAGACGAATGTTAAATACATCAACATTAAAAAGCTCACAACTGCTCTTATTTTGACCGGATCCGTCCAAGCTGGACATAAAAATGGTAGTGCCGCACTTTCGAGTAGGCCATAAGCACATAATCCAGATTGCGGGCAACAAGGCGCACAATCTGGATTTTTCCGGCAGATGACAAACTTGATGGCCGAATATTGACTAGCCGCAAGCAGTGCCCCTCTCCGATTCCCGGAGCCACTTTATAAAAATAAGTCGATTGATGATTTACAGGGCATATTGCAGGATTTGGCGTATGAATTCCAAATTACCCTACCATATTAACCACCGCACTTCACTATCTGTTCTTCTTCTTATGACGGTTTTTACGCAATCTTTTCTTGCGCTTGTGCGTGGCAATCTTATGTCTTTTACGTTTTTTACCGCAAGGCATAGTATAACCTTTTTGAAGGTGAATAAATTTATTTCTTTGTGCTGGTAGTCATAAAGACGCGATGCATCATGTCTTTATTTCTACTGCTCACATTTTTGAGCAAACGAGTCTGATTTTTCCTTGTTCCCCAATCCAGCGTAAGCCTCGGCCAACATACAAGCGGCTTCGATTAAACTGGGATCGAGCTGAAAGGCTCTTTCCAAACGCTCTACTGCTCGCTCCAACTGGTTGGTTCGCATAGCCAAACGACCTAATTGCAACAAAATTGCCGGATTGTCCGGATTGCTGTCGTTCAATTCACGAAGCATCAGGATACCCTTCATCGGATTGTCTTGCGGTGGATTGTCCGTATACACCAAAGCCAGATTGATTTTATGCGCTAACTCGTCAGGATTGATCGAGATGGCATTTTCAAATGCTTTGGTGGCACGCGAGGCCGCAAACTCCCTTACAACCGGATCGCTTAATCTTTGCAATGCCAAAGCAAAAGTGGTACCTGCGATGGACCAGCTTTCCTCTGTATTGAGCAATTCAGCAATTTGCTGGGCATAGTGCCCTGAAATGACTGCATTGTTCAAACTGTACCATTCACCAGCCAAACGTTTGAGTACGGTTACTTTGGTAGTATCCGTGGTTTGACGTGCAAATTCTTCTTCCAATGCTTCAACCAGCGCCAAATCATTGGCGGCAAGGCTATCTTTTGCCGCAGGCAAAAGCACATTGATGTCGGTATTTTGAGCAAGCAATGACCTGGACTTTTCCAGGCCCTTCATTTTGGGCGCTTTGGTTTCACAACCGAAGCGGAGTACCAGCAACAGCAATACCGCGACTGTAATTACAGCATATTGCAACTTTGTCATGAATGCTGGTTGTGTTTTCAATGCCTACGAAAACCGTGAAACTCTTGAAACCCCAGTCCTAGTCCTCGTCGTCGTCTTCGTCGTAGTTATCTTTCGGCAGAGAATCTACATTGGCTTTTACTTGCTCAACGAAGATCTTTGCAGGTTTGAAAGACGGAATAAAGTGTTCTGGGATCTCAATAGCTACATTCTTTTTGATGTGGCGACCGATCTTTTTGGCTCGTCTTTTGATCACAAAACTACCGAATCCGCGAATGTATACGTTCTCCCCATCGGCTAAAGAGCCCTTTACTTCTTTGAAGAAAGTCTCCAATGTTACCAGTACATCAACTTTTGGCACACCAGTCTTCTCAGATATTGCTGCAACTAAATCAGCTTTTCTCATCGGTATATACTTGGTTTATAGTAAGTTATAAATGTTTCCGGCTTATCCGGAAAGCGAGTCGCAAATTTCGTAATTTTCTTCCTTATTTAAAAACTATAAGCACTTTTATTTCTTTAGTTTTCTTTAATTTTCAATTCATTATCTTTGTTCCTCACATACTGCCCTCGACTTCGCTCAGGGATTGCATACTTTCAGCTCTATGATATTATCAATGACAGGTTACGGTAGAGTAAGCCGAAACTACCGGGACAAAACCATTATTGTGGAAATTCGGTCGCTGAACAGCAAATTCACCGACCTGAGGTTTAAAGCCCCCCAGCATTACAAAGAGAAGGAACCTGAAATCCGTAAAATTCTCACTGAGCGCCTTGAACGGGGAAAAATAGATTTTACCCTGGAGATCATTTCTTCCACGGGCGAAGATGGCTTTGCGCTGAATGTGCCTTTGTTCAAACGGTACATTGTGGAACTGCGTGAACTCAGTGCCGAGTTGAAAGTGGAAACAGGTGATTTGTTGCAAGCTGTATTGCGTTTGCCCAATGTGGTAGCTTCTGCCAACGATCAGATTGAGGAAAAAGAATGGGAGAATGTATCCGCCGCCATTGAGGAAGCCATCCAGCAGTTTGAGCTATTTCGGGCTTCCGAAGGCAAGGTGCTGGGCGATGAGTTACGCAGCCGCGTCGTGCTGATCCAGGACAACCTGGAAAAAGTAGGCCCTTTGGAGGGAGAGCGGGTGGTACGCATGCGCCAGCGTTTGTACCAAAACCTCGAAGAATCCCTCGGCAAGGAAAAAATTGATGAAAACCGCTTTGAGCAGGAGATCATTCACTACCTCGAGAAATTGGACATCACCGAAGAAAAGGTGCGTCTGGCGCAACATTGCAAATACTTCATCGAAGAGCTAACCCAGCCGGGCAATCAAAAGGGCCGCAAATTGAGCTTCATCAGCCAGGAGATTGGTCGGGAGATCAATACCCTGGGGGCAAAAGCCTATTCATCCGACATTCAGCGCCTGGTGGTGGTGATGAAAGATGAACTGGAAAAAATCAAGGAGCAGGTGGCTAATTGTTTGTAGCATCATGAGCAAGCTCATCATTCTAACCGCACCTTCAGGGGCCGGGAAAACGACCATTGTACGTTATTTGCTGGAAACCATGCCCGAAGAATTGGCTTTTTCGATTTCGGCCACTACCCGGGCACGTCGCTCCAATGAGGTTGAGGGAAAAGACTACTATTATATAGGTGTAGAACAATTCCAAAAACTGATTGAGGAAGACGCTTTTGCTGAATGGGAAGAGGTGTACCCCAATCAGTATTACGGCACACTCCACAGTGAGATGAATCGGATTTGGCAACTGGGCAAACACATCGTTTTCGACATCGACGTAAAAGGAGCGGTAAACCTCAAAAAAGCCTACCCGAATCAGTCCTTGGCCATCTTCGTAAAACCGCCTTCAAAAGAGGCGCTTTTCGAGCGTTTGCGCCAACGCAAGACAGAAAATGAAGAAAGCTTGCGCAAGCGTTTGGCCAAAGCAGAAGAAGAACTTACCTTTGAGAACAAGTTTGACTACATTCTCGTTAACGATGTACTGGAAGTAGCGCTTGCAGAAGCACTCCAGGTAGTGAGGCAGTTTACAAAGTCATAGCACAAGTCATGGAAACACTCATCACCAACGGCATTAAGATATCGGTAGAAACCTTCTACCAGCCCAACTATTCTAATCCGGTTGAGGCCAAATTCATCCATGCTTATCGGATTACCATCGAAAACATGAGTGAGATGACGGTGCAACTCATGCGACGCCACTGGGTCATTACTGACTCGGACGGCATTGTGCGTGAAGTGGAAGGGGAAGGCGTGATTGGCCGGCAGCCTGTATTGGAACCCAACGAATCACATCAGTACGTATCCTGGTGCAATCTGCATACTGGTTTGGGCAAAATGGTGGGTGCTTACGAAATGCAAAATTTGCACACAGGCGAAGCGTTTCACGTTAACATCCCCGCTTTTCACCTGGTTGCTCCTTTTCAGCTCAACTAGAGTTTAGATAGTAAACCTTCTGGAAAATAGACCTGGACACCTAAAGAAGAGTCAATCGGAATAACATCCAATTGACTCTTTTTTATGTCCAAATATTAAGGTGTGGCCTAGTTCGTCTTGAATATTTCCGCCAATTTGGCTTCCAACGAAGGCCCGCGCAAATCAGTAGCGATGATTCTACCTTGAGGGTCAATCAGGAAAGTTTTAGGAATGCCCTGCACTTCGTACATCTGGGCGACCTCATTTGACCAACCTTTCAAGTCACTAACGTGTTTCCAGGCCAGTTTATCTTGCTCAATGGCTTGCAACCATTTGTCGCGGCTATTGTCGAGACTAACACTGAGGATGTCAAAACCTTTGCCTTTGTACTGGTCATACATGCGCACCACATTGGGATTCTCACGGCGGCAAGGGCCACACCAACTGGCCCAAAAATCGATCAATACGTATTTTCCGCGCAGGTCACTCAATTTCATATCCTTACCTTCAGGAGTAGCCTGGGCAAAATCCGGGGCTACGGCTCCCGTCATCAAGCGCATGGCCCGATCCAGTTCTTCTTTGATGGCAGCGGCAGCTTTGGGCGCTTTTTCCCCAAATGATTTAATGAAACGTTGAGCGTATTCCGTGTAGCCCGCACTTTTTTGCTTTTGTAAACCCGTCATGATCCCTGCCATGGCAAATTGCTGCGCTTCGCCGCCTTCGGGGAACTTGGCTAAAGCTTTGTCCAGGTACACTTTGGTTTCCGTAGGAGGTAAACCCACACTGGCCAGGGTTTGGGCATAAGAGCTGAAGTTTTCGTACACCCAGGGCATGCCATTGTAGCCCGCATCTTTAAAATCTACGAAGCGGAAAAACTCGTTGGCAAAATATTCGATTTCATTGGCGTAGTTACCGGGATTGTTCGGGTAAGACACGTAAGTATTGATGGCTGCAACCCGGGCAAACAAAGGATTGGTTTTTTTCAAAGAATCGAGAAAAGCTACTTTTTTATCGTCAACGGATTTCAATTCGGCTACCGCCACCTTTTTTGCTTCCTCTTCTTTGGCCGTGGCCCACTTGCGCAGGGCCATGCCGTGCATGTTGTTGTGTTTATTGATGCGGGCTTTAATGATGTCGTACTCTTGATTGAGCTTGGAACCCGTAATTTGGGTTTGACGGATGTTGGCGCAGTCACCCTTGATCACTACCCCATTTTCACTACCTAATAGCACGGGGCGCTGGTTATTGGCAAATGGGCCGACATAATAAAACTTGGGCTCTCCTTTGGAAAGACTGAATTCGTACACGTTTTCGTTAGTAGCCATAACGCGTTGCACTTCGCGGAACGTTATGCCATCAAAGGAAAACAAAGCCAGCGAACCTTGGCAGCCAGTAAGCTCGCAGCGGACGCTGATTTTTTCTTGTGCTTGGGTGGCAAAAGCTGCACCTAGCAAGCTGATCGTCAAAAAAATGTATTTCAGAGACTTCATCGCTTAAATTTGGGGTAAAATTAACAGATAACGCTTAAATATGGTCTTAAGGAATGTTTAAAGTTTGGGAAAGAATGCGGATAATCTTGCTCTTATGTTGCTTTTGCGACGTTAGCGCTGCTCTTTTTGCCCAAAAAACGCTGAACATCCGCTCCAATCTACCCTTGCCTAGTAGCCTAAACGCCACGTCTTACACGTATACCGACAGCTTGTCGCTCCAAAATAGCCTCCAACGTTTGATCAGCGATTTGCAACAGCGCGCCTACCTGGAGGCTTCCGTAGATAGTTTGACCTATCAGGATTCTATTGCCCAGGCCTGGCTGCATCTGGGGCCTGCGTATCGTTGGGCCAAGTTGCGCACCACTGGCATCCCCGCCGAATGGCGACGCAACGCTGATGCTAATTTGCGCAGCAAAGGAGGCTGGGTAGATTTGACCAAACTGGAGGCTTTCAAAAAAGAATTGGTGCAAAATGCAACGAACCAGGGTTATCCCTTTGCCCAAATTCGCCTCGACAGTGTGAAACTCAGTCCGGGTTACCTGGATGCCACCTTGCGGCTAGACAAAGGTAATTTGTTTCGATTCGACACCTTGCTGTTGCGCGGCGACGCCAATATCTCCCCTGCTTACCTCCAACGCTATTTGGGTCTGCAAGGCAAACAATTGTATGATCAATCGCGGGTAGAAAACATCCGGGAGAGGATTCAGGAACTGCCTTTTTTGCAATTGCGCAATGACCCTGAAGTGGAATTCATCGGCTCAAGGGCACTGGTGGTATTGGAGTTGGATCGTCAAAAAGCCAGTCGCTTCGATTTCATCATCGGGGTACTGCCCAACAGCCAGCAAGTCAAACGGCTCTTGATTACCGGGACATTTGAGGGGGAACTGCAAAACCAATTTGGGCGGGGTGAGCGGCTTTACGCCCGCTTTGAACAGTTGCGGCCTTCCAGCCCGCGACTGGATGTACAATTCAATTACCCTTTTCTGGCCAATTTGCCCCTCGGTGCCGATTTTAAATTGCATTTGTACCGCCGGGATACCGCTTTTTTGGACCTCGATGTCGATTTTGGGATTCAGTATTTACTTGAGGGTGGCGATTACCTGAAGGTGTTTTGGAACCAGCGGAGCTCCCGGTTGTTGCAACTGAACGAGGCTTTACTGCTCGACAGCAAAAGCCTGCCACCAACCCTCGATGTTTCGCAAGCCTCATTTGGTTTGGAGTTTCAACAACAACAGGTAGACTATCGGCTCAATCCACGCCGGGGCTGGGCTTTTTTGGGAAGAGGAGCAGCGGGAACAAAACGCATTTTGCCCAATAGCCGGGTGAATGAACTGGGCCTGGCTTATTTGTACGATACCTTACAACTCCGTACCTTTCAATACCGCTTGTTGAGTGAAACGGAAGCTTATGTGCCTTTGGGTAAAAATAGTACGGTCAAATTCAAACTGAGCAGCGGTTGGACCCTCGCCAACCAGGCCATCTACCAAAACGAACAGTTTCGCATTGGTGGCAATCGACTCTTGCGGGGTTTTGATGAAGAGTTCATTTTTGCCACCCATTATGCGGTGGGAGTGGCAGAATACCGCCTTTTGTTGAACCGCAATTCGTTTTTGTACTCGTTTCTGGATTACGGCTGGGTGGCCAATCGCACCGCTACCGTGCAGGAAGATTATCGGGCTTACGGCTTTGGCGCGGGCATTACTTTTGAAACGCGGGCGGGTTTGTTTGGGCTGAGTCTGGCAGTGGGAACACGGGCGGGCACTGCGCCGGATTTTGCCGGACCGAAGGTGCATTTTGGGTACGTGAGTTTGTTTTGAATACTGATTTTTTTAGTCACTTATTCCCACTTCCCACATTTCCCCGTATTTTACCCCGCACACCTACAACAGCAAGATTGACCATGAGTAAACCACTGACTTCCAAGATCCTCAACTCAACCGTAATTGTAGCCGGATTGGGCTATTTTGTGGACATCTACGACCTGCAACTGTTCAACATCATTGGCAAAGAAAGCATCCAGAGTCCAGCAGGACTGAATGTATCCGACCCGTTGCAAGTAGCAAATCTGTTTGACAACAACCTCTTTTACTGGCAAATGGCGGGGATGTTGGTCGGTGGCTTATTTTGGGGTATCTATGGCGACCGCAAGGGCCGAAAATCCATTTTGTTCGGTTCGATTCTGATGTATTCCGTGGCCAATTTACTCAACGCTTTTGTCACCACCGTTGAACAATACCAGGCAGTGCGTTTCCTGGCCGGATTGGGTTTGGCGGGAGAATTGGGTGCTGCAATCACCCTGGTTTCCGAAATCATGACCAAAGAAAACCGGGGCTGGGGTACGGCCATCATCGTCACCCTCGGTGCCTTGGGTGCAGTGGTAGCCGCTATGATTGCCAATTTAAAGCTCACTTTGCCTGGTTTGGAAGCGTGGCAAACGGCTTATGTGATTGGAGGGGTACTTGGGCTGCTGTTGTTGTTGCTGCGTTTTGGCACCTTCGAATCGGGTATGTTTGAACAATTGGAAAAAAAGGATCCCTCGCGGGGTAATTTTTTCATCCTGTTTCAGGATCGCGAGCGCTTTTTCAAATATTTGCACTGCATCAGCATAGGTCTACCCGTTTGGTTTGTGCTGGGCACTTTGGTCAAACGTGCGCCTGGTTATGCCGAGCACATTGGTACGGCTACTCCAGTCAGTGTGGCAACGGCGGTAATGATGGCCTATTTGGGGCTATCCATCGGGGATTTGTTTAGCGGTTTTTTGAGTCAGGTGCTGCGCAGCAGGCGTAAGGTAGTCTTGATTTACCTTGTTTTGTCGATGACAACGACCATGGTGTACGTGTTTAGCCCGACCTTGTCCGCTGCAGGTTTTTACATCTTGATCTTTATTTTGGGGGTAAGTACGGGCTATTGGGCCTTGTTTGTAACAATTGCTTCGGAGCAATTTGGTACCAATATCCGGGCTACCGCCACCACGACCATACCTAATTTTGTACGCGGAGCAGTGATCCCCATCGGGGTTAGTTTTGCTGCGCTGCTGTCACAAACGAGTTCCCTGGTGAGTGCTACGCTGATCGTTGGTGGCGTGTGTTTTGGTCTGGCAATCTTCTCGATTTTGAGTTTGCCGGAAACGTTTGGAAAGAGCCTTGATTACCTTGAATTAGTTTTAGTTTGTTTTACGTTTGGGAGCTTCGACTATGCTCACTTACCTAACTTAAAACTTAAAACCTAAAACTTTAAAACCTAAAAAACGTGCCGGGTCTATACCTCCACATCCCCTTCTGCAAACAAGCCTGCCATTATTGCAATTTTCACTTCAGTACGTCACTGCGGCAGAAAGGGGCAATGGTGGATGCCATCGTGCGGGAGTTGGAACGACAAAAAGACTACTTACAGGGCGCCCCGCTGAGCAGCATCTATTTTGGGGGAGGGACCCCTTCGCTGCTGGATGCGGGGGAATTGGAGCGAATTTTTGCCAAAATTTATCAGCTCCATACCGTGCAAACCGAGGCCGAAATTACCCTGGAAGCCAATCCTGATGATTTGGATTTACTCAAATTACAGGCTTTGCGCAACACCCCGGTCAATCGTTTGAGCATCGGTATTCAGTCTTTTGCCGAAGAAGATCTGCGCTTCATGAACCGGGCACACAATGCCCAGGAGGCGCGGGCTTGCATCGAAAATGCCCTGGCCAGGGCTTCAACAACCTGAGCCTCGATTTGATTTATGGCGCGCCAACAACCAGTCATGACCAATGGGCAAAAAACCTGGAGACCATTTTTCAATACCCCATCCCCCACCTCTCCGCCTATTGCCTGACGGTGGAGCCCAAAACGGCGTTGGATCATTTTGTAAAAAAAGGTCTGGCCGCCCCGGTTGATGAGGAACACGCCAACGCGCAGTTTCAACACCTCATGGAAGCAACCAAGGCCAGGGGCTTCGAACATTACGAAATCTCTAATTTTGCGCAACCCGGCTGGTACGCCCGCCACAATTCCAGTTATTGGCAGGGAGAGCCCTATTTGGGCATTGGTCCTTCGGCGCACTCCTTCAATGGGTCAACCAGGCAGTGGAATGTGGCCAATAACGCCAAGTACCTGAAAATTTTAAATGATGATTCCCCGCCCACGTTGGAAAATTCGGGGCTTTTTGAACGGGAAACCCTCAGTCCTGCTACGCGCTACAACGAATACATAATGACGGGGCTACGCACCATCTGGGGCTGCACCCTGGATAAAATAGATCCTACTTTTCGAACGTTTTTCCTGGAAAATATTCAACCATTTATTGCAAAAGAGTTGGTATTGGTGCACGAACAGCGCTACTGGCTGAGTGATACCGGGAAGTTCATGGCCGATTACATCGCTTCGGAGCTTTTTTTTATCGAAAATAATTGATTTTAAAGCTGTAAAAATAGCTTATTGTCCAATTCTTCACACCTAAAATGATGACTCCAATGAGAATCCTGCTTTTGTGTTTTTGCACATTTTTTTTGCTCCATTGCAGCGAACGCCAGCGCATGGAAAATCGCAAGGATGCCTACATCCGTTCGTTTAATAAATTTATAGAACGTGTTGAAAAAAACGCGCCCGGATTTACCAAGGCGGATTGGGAAACAGCCGATGAAGAACTGGAGCAATGGACGGAAATCAAAAGACACGACATCCAGGAAGCGCTGACCAACGAAGATGAAGCTTTTGTCAATGAATTGGAGAGCCGCTTTGAAACGGCTTATGCGCAATACCTGAAACAACGCATTTTAAATGGCATTAAAGAAACGGTCAAGGATGCCAAAAAAGAGATTCGCGAAGGCGTTGAGGACCTCATAGAGAAATAAATCTTTGTTTAAAGTCAGTAATTGCACTGACATTTTTCCTTTGCACGGAGCTTTGAATGCGCTTAGTTTTACTAAAAAATAATCAGCCATGACCACTTTTAGCCGCACCTTGGTCGCCATGGACTTAAGCGTAATGGATCCAAAATTGTTGCAATGGGTAGGCACCCTCGATTCGAAGCTTGGCTTTCAAAAAGTGTATTTTTTGCACGTCATGCCGGATTTCAGCGCGCCAAAAAATGTCGACATTGAATTCCATACCCTGTTTTCGGCAGATTACCCGGCGGATGAAAAAGCACACGACCGGATTGCTGAAGACATTGAAAAAATCCTGGGCAAGCACCCCGGCCTTGAGTTCGCGATAGAGGTAAGGGAAGGTAAACCCTACCAAAAAGTGGTGCATCTCAGTGAAGCCAAAGACATTGAACTGCTCATCATTGGCCGCAAAAAGCAGAGCGAAGGCAGCGGCATCAGTGCCCGCCGAATTGCCCGTGCTACCAAATGCAATGTGATGGTGATCCCTGAAAATGCAGCCGTCAAACTCCAACACATCATGGTACCCATCGATTTCTGTGATTTATCGGCCAAAGCCCTGCGTGTAGCGCTGGATATGGCACAAAAAAACCCGGAAATCAAAATTACCGCTTTGTACGTGATGGATTTGCCCCCCAGCAACTACTTTGATCGCCCTTATGCCAATAAAGGGATGCAGGAAATGTTGCACAAGGCTGCCAACGAAACTTTTGACAATTTCCTGGCGAAGCTTGTCGATCAGTCTTCCGTTAACCTTGAAAAAGTCATCCTGGACAACACCCTGAACCACACCGCCCGGCACATCACCAGTTTTTCGCTACAGCAACACGCCGATATGATTATTATGGGTGCAAAGGGCCATAGTACTTGGGATAATTTGTGGTTTGGCAGTGTAACTGAACATGTGGTAGAAATGGCAGCTAGCCCTGTTCTGGTGATCCGCTGATGCGGGGGAATGGAAACGACATACATTTACATTTCCGTCCCTTAGCTTTCGGAAGAAATGACAATTTCTGTCCAATCTATTGTGCCATTTATCTTGGGACTTACTTGTAGAAGGTTTAACTTTGGTGCTTATTTCTACAAATGTTAAACCAGTATGTCCGATCAACATCTTAATGATGAGCTGCGGCAGCGGCTCCAAAATTGGCCAGTTCTCTTTCAGAAATACGCGCAGGCCAGTACCAAAAAAGCAATATTCCAGATGATCACTACTTTCTTGCCGTACCTTGGCTTGTGGGTATTGATGTATTGGAGTACCTTTTATTCATGGTGGATTACCTTTGGTTTGGCCGCCATCAACGCTTTTTTTCTCGTACGCATTTTTATCATCCAGCACGACTGCGGTCACCGCTCGTTTTTACAAAACCAGACGGCCAATAAAATCATTGGCTGGATCTGTAGTTTTTTCAGCACCATCCCGTATTCATACTGGGCTGGGGTACACAACTTTCACCACGGCCACAGTGGGCAATTGGAAGTTGAAACCCGTGACATCGGCGACCTGATGGTCATGACGGTGAAGGAATTTCGGGAAGCTACACCATTGCAGCGCCTGGGTTACCGCATCTACCGCATGCCCATCGTTACTTTTGTGATTGCTCCGGTGATTTATCTGGGCCTTTACAACCGCATCCCATTGGTAAACTTGAGTGGCTGGAAAAAAATCCACACCCAATTGCACCTCAACAACCTGGCCCTGGTGGCGCTTTATTTGTTGTTGGGCTGGTTGCTGGGCTGGCAGCGCTTTTTGTTCATCCAACTGAGCATCGTCTTTTTGTTTGGCATCATCGCCATGTGGTTCTTCTACGTGCAACACCAGCACGAAGGAGCCTATAAAGAATGGAAAGACAAGTGGGAATACGTACTTTCTGCGGTAAAAGGCAGCACCTACTACAAATTGCCCCGCATCATGCAGTGGCTTACGGGCAATATCGGGTTCCACCACATCCACCACCTGAATTCCAAAATTCCGAACTACAACCTGGAAAAGTGCGCGACGGACAATGCTTTCCTCGACAAATACATCACCACGGTGACCTTCTGGGAAAGTTTGAAATACATGCACAACAAACTCTGGTGTGAAGAGAAAAAACGGATGATTACTTTTATTGAGTATTATCATCGGGAATATGTGCGAGGGTTGCAGATGGAAAGAGCCTAAAGCAAAACTTTTAGGCGTTCCATTGTGACATTTTAACCACAAGGAACACAAAGATAAGCGCAAGGGACACAAGGGCACAAAATGAGTGCGGCTTGGCGTCCCTTGTCCTTTTTTAAAGATACACTTCACTCTTTCAGAAATAAACAATTGCCATGCAACGTTTCTCGTCGCAATCTTTCAAATAATGAAAATACACCTAAAATCCTGTGCCCGCATCCTCCCCGGTCCTGCGATCTGGTCTTCCCAGTTGGAAGCCCAAATTGGACTGGCTCCGGGTTGGGCCGAAAAAAACACAGGGGTGGCTTGCCGCTATTGGGCAGACCCCACGGAAAGCATTACCTCCCTGGCGGCAGCTGCCGTACGGTTGGCGCTGGAAGAAGCAGCCCTGGATTGCGCGGAATTGGATATGTTGATTTATGCCGGGGCTTCTTTTGACCACCCCATTCCCCACAATGCCTGCCTGATCAAACAAGCGCTGGAACAAGAAGAGGCTGATTTTCCTTGTTTTGATGTAGACGGTACCTGTTTGAGTTTTTTGCACGCCCTGGACATTGCGCACCTTTACCTGCAACACCGGGGCTTGCGCCGAGTGGCGATTGTAAGCGCAGAACTGCCCTCGCGGGCGCTCAATCCTGCCGATCCCAAAACGTATACCTTGTTTGGCGACGCTGCCGTGGCGGTCATTCTGGAAGCAAATCTGGACCAAGGCTACACACCTTCTCCTGCTTATTTCATCAATCAATCCGAAGGTGCCCAATTGGCTATTGTCCCTACAGGGGGAAGCAAACGGCGGGGTTCGGAACCCAACACGCCAGCAGATTCGTTTTTTTTTCAAATGAATGGCCGCCAACTCATTTCCATGACCCTGCGCTACCTGGATGGTTTTTTAAGCACCTTGGAACAGCGCACAGGTCAGTCCATTCAAGGGTATGATTACGTGGTGCCGCATCAAGCCAGTAGGTTTGGCAACGAATATTTTATGCAACGTTATGCATTGGCCCCCGAGCGCGTGGTGAACACCCTGAGCACTTACGGCAATTGTGTGTCCGCCTCTATTCCCCTGGGATTGTATGCATTGTATCAACAAGGGAAAACCCAAACGGGGACAGATCTGTTGTTGATTGGTACCGCGGCGGGACTGTCGATTGGTGCACTTCGATTAAAATTCTAATTTTTTCCAACGCTTTGCCCTGCAACAGCACGTCTAGCAAAATAAAAAAATCCGACATGAAAAAATTAACTTGGGTATTCACCCTTTGCCTGTTGATGGGTGCTTTTGCTTGTTCGCCAGAAGAAAATGACCAGTTGTCCAAGCTGAACAAGGGAGATGTTGATCATTTTGTATTTGGCAGGTACTTTGGCCATTGTTTGGGAAATTGTACCACGGTGTATCAAGTTAAGGAAGATGGTCTTTATCCCGACCTGGTAGATCGTGGGTATCCAGATTCCAGCATTGCCTTTGTCTACACCATCCCTTTCGGCCGAATTTGTTACTTGGCAAAAAATTATTGGCAGATTTTCCTGATAAACTGATGAATGAAGAAGATGAAGTCTTTGGTTGCCCTGATTGCGCGGATCAAGGTGGCTTTTATCTGGAAATCAAGCAGGGTAAGTCCACCCGGAGCTGGCGGATAGATACCAATGATGATCAAATTCCAGCTTACTTGAGCGCGTACACGGCGAAAGTAGGGAAAGTAGTAGATGAGCTGGAAAAGTAGTTTTGGTGGCGTTAAAAACAAATGAGACATTAAAAGACCCGGCACTTCGACTTCGCTCAGTGACCGGGTCTTTTAATGTCTCATTTGTTTTAACGTTTACCAGCCCGGCATAAAGTTCAACCCAAAGCCACCTTTCGCTCCTTTGAGCAACGGAATGGCGTAGTAGGGTTCCAGGATCAAGGCACCAAACAAGTTCACGCGTACCGAAGCACCTACCGAAGACAATGGCCGAATCAGGCTTTTGCCATTCGGGCCTTCAAAGTTGAACTGTTCAAAGCGCGTCCAGATGATCCCCGTGTCGAAGAAGAAATTCAAATCGGCAGGAACGATATTGGTCGTAATGAGCGCCAATTGTTTTGGACCAAGTAAGGGAATCCGCACTTCGGCGTTGAATACGCCAATTTTGGTGCCGATCAAGTTATCCAGGGTCACCAGGCCATCCCGTTCCAAATTCTGCGCAATGTTTCCCTGGAAGCCACGGACCCACCAAGGCGTGCCCAAATAGAGTGGAGGGAAAATCTCGGTGTTTTCGGAATCACGTCCGTAACGACCCGTATGCATCACTCTGGCGGCAAAGGTAAAAGGCTTTTTGCGCAGGTAACCCCGGAAGTCGAGGGTGGGGTTCAAAAACTGTACATCCCCTAAATATTGACGAAATCCTGCCCTGAAGCGATACCCTTGCAGCGGTGCAGTAAGGCCAAAGTTTGACTTGTCACCCACGATGGCAGCGCCCACTCCAGGCATGCTGAATCCCGGAAGATCCCCTATTTTTTCTTGGTCTTGTCCCAAAGACTGTCCACGTCCGCCGTAATAAAACGGATCGTATCGGCTGTATTCCTTAATTCTGCGCAATGATTGACTGATGCGGGTAAAATCGATCTCCGCTTCGGCGCGCAAAGTGGAAGAAAACGGATATTGGACAAATCCGGTAGCCCCACTCTGAAAAATACGGTATACGTTGAATTGGTCAACGACCACAGTACCAACCTGGTTATTGTTTTCCAGGTAGCTAGAATCATAAGAATAATAAGGATAAGGGATGTGCATCAAAGAGCGACCCCACTGGAATTTTCCCTTGCGGTTGATATAGGTTACCATACCGCCCAAATCCTGGATTTGTCCATTCAGCGCTACGTTCGCAATGATTTGGTTGTTGCCCAAAATATCGCTGAACAAGGCTTGAACACCCCCGGCTAGCCCCGCATTTGTACCAAAAAGGTTATTGCCCACGCCAAGGCCTCCCCCACCAGTAAGGAAGTCCAGTTTGAATTTGGATTTGTAAGGCTCTGCGGTCAACGGGGCTGTTTCACCAATAATTTCCTCATCAATGACGGCAATCTGTTGGTCTACGATACTTTTGATGGCCCGGTTGAGTCGAGGCAATTGCGCCGCAGCATAGGTGACATCGTTAGGATCAACCTTTTTGTCCAAAAAATCTTTAGACGTTGCCCGATAGATGCTGTAGCCGCGTTTCCCGTAGAGGGTATACAATACCCGATCCCGCTTGCGGTCAACGGAAATGGCTGGTGAATAATGGGAAATGCCACTGATTCCCACCGCCAAATCGGTCAGTTGCGTCAATTCCTTGGTATCAAGATTGTAACGATAGAGGTTGCGGTAACCATCCCGGTTGGACATAAAAATGATGTTGCCTGCCGTATCCAACTGTGGATTCAGGTTGTCAGCACCAGGAAAAACATCATCGTAATGGGTAACCTGCCCACCCACGATGTCGATCGAAGCCAGGTTGAACGTCAGGCGACCGTAAGTACGGCCATTTTCCCATGCTTTTTGATCAGTTGAAAAAAACAGGGTTTGCCCATCTTCTGACCAGGTGGGTTGAATCTCCGAATATTTATCGTCGGTCAATTGTTTCAAGGTACGGGTGCGGATGTTGTAAGCGTACAAGTCCGTATGTCCTTCTTTCAGGCCAGCGACTACGATGGTTTTTCCATCCGGAGACCAGGTCGGGTTTGAGAAGGCTTGCAAATCAGCGGGCGCCAATTCATCCAGGGTCTTGCCCGTAAATGGACTTTTGATCAAGAGCACGTTGCGGCCACGTTTGAAACCCACCACCGCTACTCGTTTGCTGTCGGGCGACCAGGCTCCCGAAGACTCCAAAAAGTCGAAGAAGTCTACGTTTCCACCCCGGGCCGTACTGGCCACGGTTTTCATGATTTGGCCATTGGTGGCATCCGCCAAAAAGATATCGGTTGAAAACAAGTTGCGCTCGGAGGTAAACAATACATACTTGCCATCGGGGCTGATGGAGGGCGAAATGTTCATTTGGCCGCCATCCTTGTCGTCGAGAATGGGTTTGCCATAAGTGTTTTTTTCTTTCCCTGCTATCGATGGTTTAAACTGAGCCGTAATGGCATCCTGCCACAGTTTGCTGAAGTCTTTTTTGCTCATCCCCAGCACCATCGGCACAGCTGCGTCTACGCCATAAATGGCCACAGCCTTGAAAAAAGGTTCAATGACCATGTCGGTCTTTAGCCCCGTCAAAAAAGACCAAAAAGCGTGTCCATAGCGGTACGGGAAGTATTTCGGATTGTTCAGCTGATCCAGCGTGGGCACATCGTCATTGAGCACGGCGTCGCGCATCCACATGGCAGTGTGGGGGTCAACACTGCCCGTCGACATGTATTCGGCCATGCCTTCCACTACCCAGAGAGGAAGGTTACCCAGGTTTTGGATGCTGGTTGAGTCGCCATTCAGGATGCGGTTGAACTGGAATGCGTGCACCAATTCGTGCCCAAGTACCTGGTAGGTAGCCTGGTTGGTCAGGGCAATCGGCATGATCACCCGGTTTTTAAAAGCTTCGGTTACCCCACCTGTACCAACACCCACACCACCACTGATGGTATTGGTTTGTTGAAAATCGGCGTGATCGTTGTAAAAAATCAGTGGGTTCGTCGTTGCAAAGGTATCGGTCAACAAATTCTGATGGTAGCGGTACCACAACTCGGCAAAATCGGCCAGGTCCTTGCGCCGATCAGCGTTTTTGAGGTAGGAATAAATCTCAAAATTAGGAGAGCGGTACACGTCAAAATTGAAGGACTCATAACTGGGCTTGTTGCGACCGAAGTATTCCTGAGCTGACAAAGTTCCGGTAAAGGCCAGCAAAAAAGCCGCTAAAGTCCATAGCTTACTACGGTGTCTCATACGGTATGTTTTTCTTTGAAACGTTCTCATGTTGCCAAATGGATTGTCGAAATTACAACTTATTAACAATTTAACAGACCACTTTGTAACGGTTTGAGCTAGTGTATTTTGGTTAAAAATGTCTTAAACTCAATTTCCAGGCAATACAGCGGACAAAAAAAAGAGGTTTTGGCCGAAATTGTGGAATATCAATCCCTTATTTTAACTTTGGAACTTGCCCTAACCCGAAACACAATAGTAGCATGTACACCAAAAGAAACTACGATTTCTGGATGACCTTCAACTGGTCCAGACGCCCATTTTTCATTGCCCTTTTGTACGCACTGCCCATCACTGCCTTGAGTCATTTTACAGGAATTGACTTTTCCCTGCCCTGGCAACCGATCAGTGTACTGGGGATTGCGGTGGCTTTTTATCTGGGCTTCAAAAACAACAGTTCCTATGACCGTACCTGGGAAGCCCGGAAAATTTGGGGCGGGATCGTCAACAACAGCCGCACTTTTGGTGCCGCCCTCAATTCCTTCATCCAAACCGGAGACAAAACCGAAGACCTCAAAATCCGGCAGCGCCTGATTTATCGGCACATTGCCTGGCTGACGGCCTTACGCTACCAGTTGAGGTTGAGCCGGGATTGGGAACACAAGGAAGATCGTGTAAAAGGACTCTACTCACCAACCATTTGTGAAGAATACTTCAACAATATGGACAAAGAAGTAATGAATCTCATTAGCGAAGAAGAGTTTGAGCTTTACAAACCCAAGGCGAATATTGCCACCCAAATCATGGCCACCCAGAGCCGCGAGTTGCAAGCTCTGCACGATCTGGGGTATTTTGATGGTTTTCGGCACATGGAGTTTCATCGCTTGATCGCTGAGTTTTATGCGGATCAAGGGCGCAGCGAGCGAATCAAAAACTTCCCCTTCCCGCGTCAATATGCTTCGGTAGCGCTGTGGAATACCTTTGTGTTTTCCGCACTTTTGCCCTGGGGCTTGTTGAGCGTTTTTACTGAAGATACCGATGCCTGGCACATTTGGCTGACCGTGCCTTTTTCGGGCCTGATCACCTGGGTGTTTTTTTTGATGGAAAAAATCGGAGATTATTCAGAAAATCCCTTTGAAGGGGCTTACAATGACGTGCCGATTACTTCTATTTCCAGAGCGATTGAAATTGACCTGCGGGAAATGCTGGGGGAGACGGAGGTGCCGAAGCCGATTGCAGCGGTGGATGGGTTTTTGATGTAAAGTGAAGGATGTTATTAAACAAGTTTTCTAAAGCACTACAATGGACGTACAACTCCATACCACCGAAAAAAACGGCTACTTCTACATCGAAGTAGACGGTGTAATGCAGGCACAAATGACCTTCGTATTCGCAGGCCCCGAGCGCATCATCATCGACCATACCGAGGTGCAGCCCGGCAATGAAGGCAAAGGATACGGCAAAAAAATGGTGAGCGCAGCAGTAGACTATGCTCGGGAGAAGCACATCAAAATCATCCCCTTGTGCCCTTTTGCAAAAAGTGTGTTTGATCGGGTGCCGGAGTTTCGGGATGTGTTGTAGCAATTTGGAATAATTTACTAGATTTAACCCGAATCCTTACTACACCTAAAGTGGGCACCCACAGAGGGATGCCCCTACAAACCTGCGAAAATATGCTCCTGACCTTCATCATCCTTTACCTCTCCGTCACCTTGCTGATTGGCTGGTGGGCTTCGCGAAGGGTTCACTCTACGGCAGACTTTGTCATTGCGGGCAAGAACCTACCTACTCCAATACTTGCGGCGGGGCTGTTTGCCACCTGGTTTGGTTCAGAGACGGTGATGGGCGCGCCTTCTTCCTTCATCGAAGGTGGACTGTTGGGGGTGATGGAAGACCCTTTTGGAGCAGCCATGTGCCTGGTTCTGGTAGGGCTGATCTACGCCAGGCCACTTTATCGGTTAAACATCCTCACCTTTAACGATTTCTATCGGATGCGTTTCAACCGCACCACAGAGATCGTTTCGGCCATCTTTATGGTACCTTCCTATTTTGGCTGGATCGCGGCACAATTGGTGGCCCTGGCCATTGTGATGAAGTCGCTGGTGGGGCTCCCGCTTACTTACGGGATTTTGATGTGTACGGTCATCACGGTCATTTACACCTACATCGGAGGGATGTGGGCAGTGTCGATCACCGATTTTGTACAAACCATCATGATTGTGATTGGTTTGGCCATTCTGACCTCCGTCATGTACCAACGCGTGGGTGGCTGGCAAAACATCCAGTCCAACGTACCCAAAGACTTCTTCCGCTTTTTGCCCCATGCCGGCTGGAACCACTGGATTGAATACCTCGCTGCCTGGATGACCATCGGTCTGGGTTCCATTCCCCAACAAGACGTCTTCCAACGGGTCATGTCGGCCCGCAATGCCAACATTGCAGTGCGTGCCTGTATCATCGGGGGCGTAATGTACCTCACCATTGGCTTTATGCCTTTGCTCATCGGGTTGTGCGGGCGCATCCTCTACCCGGAAATGTTGGATGGCGACCCCCAAATGATTTTGCCGGAAATGGTGCTGGCGCATGGCAGTCTGGCTTTGCAAATTTTATTTTTCGGGGCGCTGCTTTCGGCTATCTTGAGTACTACTTCCGGGGCAATGCTGGCTCCGGCTACGGTACTCGGCGAGAACCTCGTCAAACCTTTTCTTAAAAACCCGACTGACAAAATGATGCTGAACATCATGCGTTTTTCCGTCGTTTTGGTAGCCATCTGTTCGGCAATTATGGCCAATATGAAGTCCAATATTTACGAACTGGTGGGTGATTCATCGTCCCTGAGTCTGGTTTCCCTTTTTGTGCCCCTCACGGCGGGTTTGTTCTGGAAACGGGCGTCTTCGGTAGGTGCAGTAGCCTCCATGTTAATCGGAATGCTGGTCTGGGTTTTTAATGAATACATCCAACCCAGCGAAATGCCCAGCTTGGTACCCGGTTTAATGGCCTCAATTCTGGCCATGATCATCGGTAGCTTATTTTGGAAGGATCAGAGTTATGCTGATTATACCGAAGAAGCAGCCAATCGGAGTGGAATGGTGTAAGGTTTGAAGGTTTCGGTTGAAGGTTGAAAAGCCAGCAAAGTGCAAGGTTCAAAGTTCATTAGCACAACCTTCTGCTACTCGAACCTCAACCCTAAACTTTTCAATCCTCAACTCCCACCCTTTAAACTTTTCAACTCAAATGTCCATCATCCTCCGCAACGGTACCATCTACCAACCCCATCAAATCATCACTGCCGGCGACATCTGGCTGGAAGATGGGCGCATCAAAGCCATTTCCACTGAGCCCATTCGCGATGTGGGTGAAAACACCCTCGTCATTGACGTGGAAGGCAGCATCATTTCACCGGGGTTTATTGATTTGCACATTTACGGGGGCGGAGGAGCTTCGGTTTTGGATGCAGATCCAGAGTCGGTGAGCACCATTTTGCACACCCACGCCCAGTACGGCACCACGGGCATGCTGGTATCAACCGTTACTGCCGAAATTCCCTTGTTGTTGAAAGCCTTAAAAGCCGTCGATCTGGCGGCACAAAAAAGCCCCGCCGAAACGCGTGGTGCCAAGGTGCTGGGCGTCCACCTGGAAAGTTGTTTTTTGGCTCCACCCCGGCGCGGTGCGCACAAACTGGAGTGGCTGAAAGACCCCGACATCGAACTGTTTCAATCCCTGCAAGACGCCAGTGGCGGCCGCATCAAACTGATGACCATCGCCCCGGAATTGCCCGGCGCTGCCGAGTTGATTGAATACGTTTGGAAACAAGGGGTGGTCGCCAGCTTTGGGCATTCCGCTGCTGATTACGATACGGCCACGTATTGGATTCGCAAAGGCATGCACATTTGTACCCATTTGTTCAATGCCATGAATGGTTTTGCACACCGGGCCCCGGGTGGCGCAGGCGCGTTTTTGACCGAAGATGCGGCCATGGTTCAAATCATTCCCGACGGCATCCACGTGCATCCCGTGGGTTTGGAGTTGGCTTACCGCGCCAAAGGAGCCGACAAAATTTGTCTGGTCACCGATTCCCTGCTGGTGGCGGGTACGGACATCACGGAGTTTTACTTTTTTGACCGCCTGGCCACCGCTACCGATCGGGCCTGTTTCCTACCCGATGGCACCCTGTCGGGCAGTAGGCTCACCATGAATCGGGCGGTACAACTTTTTCAGGAGAGTACCAGCGCCACCCTGCAAGAGACCCTGCACATGGCCTCGCTCAATCCGGCCAAAGCCATTGGACTGGATCAACACAAAGGCTCGCTCGAAGTAGGAAAAGACGCCGATGTGCTGGTTTTAGACCAAAATTTGAATGTACTGCTGGCTTTTGTGGAAGGGATCAGGGTAGCTGGTGGGCAATAAATTTATGGATCATTTGTTGAATTCGAAAAAAGGGGTATTTTTACCAATGCCTTTGATTAGCTCCTGACACATCACGGATGTATTGGGCGCTTCCTTACAATTTCCACAACCTTTCTGGAAAAATGATTTCGACCTGTCGGTTCACCCTCAGGATCATTACCTATTTATGCCATAAACTCATGTTGGTAAAAGCTTATGCCAGCGCAGTACACGGAGTTGATGCCCGTACCATCACGGTGGAAGTAAACTCTGGTGGCCAGCCCGTGGTTGGTACCAATTATTATCACCTGGTCGGGTTGCCGGACAGCGCCATTCGGGAAGGTTTCCAGCGGATTGAAGCCGCCATCTTTTGTAGAGGTTTCCGCATGCCGCGGGCGAAAACCGTCGTCAATTTGGCCCCAGCCGACATTCGGAAAGAAGGCTCCGCCTACGACCTGCCCATTGCCATGGGGGTATTGGCCGCCAGTGGACAAATCAACGGCGACCGCCTGGGGGACTTCATCATCATGGGGGAACTCTCATTGGATGGCCTGCTCCGCCCCATCAAAGGTGCTTTGCCCATTGCCATTCAAGCCCGCAAAGAAAAGTTCAAAGGTTTCATTTTGCCCAAACAAAACGCCCGAGAAGCCGCCATTGTCAACGACATCGAAGTGTATGGCGTCGACAACCTGGAGGAAGCCGCCGACATCCTCAACGGGCATTCCAGCCTTGAACCGGTGGTGGTTGAAACCCGCGATGAGTTTTTCCACAACCGCAGCAACTACGAGGTCGATTTTTCGGATGTCAAAGGCCAACAAAACATTAAAAGATCCCTGGAAATTGCAGCGGCGGGCGGGCACAACGTCATCCTGATTGGTCCGCCGGGCGCAGGAAAAACCATGTTGGCGCGGCGTTTGCCCACCATTTTACCCCCGCTCAGTTTGCAAGAAGCGCTGGAAACCACCAAAATCCATTCCGTGTCGGGGATTTTGGCTTCCAATGCTGCTTTGGTCACCACCCGCCCTTTCCGCTCCCCACACCATACCATCAGCGACGTGGCTCTGGTGGGAGGAGGCTCCGATCCGATGCCCGGCGAAATCTCCCTGGCGCACAATGGGGTGCTTTTTTTGGATGAGTTGCCCGAGTTCAAACGCAGCGTTCTGGAAGTGATGCGCCAACCGATGGAAGAACGCCGCGTGACCATTTCGCGGGCTAAAAATACGGTAGACTACCCGGCGAGTTTTATGCTGGTGTCTTCGATGAATCCCTGCCCTTGTGGCTATTACAACCACCCGGACAAGGAGTGCGTGTGTGGCCCCGGAGTGGTGAAACGCTACCTGACCAAAATTTCTGGCCCTTTGCTCGACCGCATCGATTTGCACGTAGAAGTCACCCCAGTTTCTTATGATGAATTGGCCAGTCAGGAACGCCCTTCCGAAACCAGTAAGGACATAGCGGCCAGAGTAGTGACTGCCCGCGAGATTCAAGCCCAGCGCTTTGTGGGGATGAACATCCATTGCAACGCGCAAATGCCCAGCAGGATGGTGCACGAGGTGTGTCAGGTGGACGCGGCGGGGCAACTGTTGGTCAAAAAAGCGATGGAAAAATTACAACTGTCGGCTCGTGCGTACGACCGTATTCTAAAAGTAGCGCGCACCGCCGCAGATTTGGCGGGATCGGAAAGGATCTTGATTGAACACCTGGCGGAGGCGATTCATTTTAGGAGTTTGGATCGGGAAGGCTGGGCAGGGTGAATTCACGGCGGGGTTTTCACCACAGATTTTTTATTATTCACTACGGATTCGCACAGATTGACACGGATTATTCACCACAGATTCGCACAGATTTTCACAGATTTTATAGATATGGCGTGAAAATCTGTGTTCATCTGTGCGAATCTGCGGTGAATAAAAGAATCTGTGGTGAATAAACCCCTGTAATCTGTGGTGAAGCAAAGGAACTTTCCAAGCCACCCATCCGTTTGTCCCTGTAAGCAAAACGACCACCCATGGAAACCATCTCCGAAAAATACCCGCGCACCTACCATTTTCCTTTTTCGGAAGGTGCCGTCAACGACGACCGCATCCAGGAAGAGTGGCAGGCACTATTGGCGCAGGAAATCGTGGTGACCGAAAAACTGGACGGCGAAAACACCTGCATCAAAGCCAATGGGGTGTACGCGCGTTCGCATGGGGCGGTCAACCGCAATCCCTGGGCCAAACCCATCTGGGAAATCTGGGAGCGGGTGGGCAGCTCGCTGCAAGATTTGCACCTCTTTGGCGAGAACCTCTACGCCATCCACAGCATCGAGTACGCCCGGCTGAACAGTCATTTTTACCTTTTTGCGGTACGCGACAACGGCTTGTGGCTGTCCTGGGACGAGGTAGAGTGGTACGCGCAATTGCTCGACCTGCTAACCGTGCCTGTATTGGAACGCGGCCGTTTCACGGCAACACAATTACAAACCATCATCGCGAATCAACAAGCCCAGGGCAGTCGCTTGGGGGGTGAAAGTGAAGGCGTGGTGTGCCGCAATGCAGCGGCATTTCCCGAAACCGAATTTTCTCAACATGTACTCAAGTACGTTCGCAAAAACCACGTACAAACCGATGAACATTGGATACGCAACTGGAAAAGAGCCCCTCTTTGGTTTGAACGGCCAGATTTTCAAACCACAGGCGGCGAATTGGGCACTGATTGAGTCGCTGGATTGGGTGGAGCCACTGCGCAACTGTCCTCAGGAACCCGAGCACCACGCTGAAGGGGATGTTTGGACGCATACGCGTATGGTTGTTGAGGCCCTGCTGACTTTGCCCGAGTTTCAAACCTTGAGCGAGCGGGAACAATCCCTGCTGTTTCACGCTGCCTTGCTGCACGACGTGGCCAAACCCCAGTGTACGATTGTGGAAGATGGGAAAATCAGTTCTCCGCGACACGCCAAAATTGGAGAAAAAGTTGCCCGCGAAATCCTCTGGGATGTGGAGATCGGTTTCCGGGAAGAAGTGTGCGCCCTGGTGCGCCAGCACGGCCTACCCCTCTGGATCATGGAGAAACCCGACCCGCTGCGCGCAGCCATTCTGGCCAGCTGGCGGGTGCGCAATGAATTGACTTACCTTCTGGCCAAAGCGGATGTGTTGGGGCGCATCAGTGCAACCCGGGATGAACTGGCCTACCGTGCCGATTTGTTTCGTGAACTGTGCCTGGAAAACGAGTGCTTTACGCAGGAAGCCGTCTGGTTCAACGACCATAGCCGCTACCGCTACGTCTGGTCGGAAGAAACCTACCCCGTTGAGCTGTTCGACGATACGGTTTTTGAAGTGGTGGTTTTGGCGGGGGTAGCGGGCAGTGGCAAGGATACCTACTACGCCAAACATTACCCCCATTTGCCCATGGTAAGCCTGGACCAGATCCGCAAAGAGTTGAAAATCCGCTCGGACGACCGTGAGGGGCAAGGCAAGGTGGCACAACTGGCGTACGAACGCGCCAAGGCTTTTTGTCGGCGCAAACAATCCTTTGTATGGAACAGCACCAACCTCACCCAGGAGTTGCGCAACCGTTTGTTCAATGCCTTGCGGGTGTACGATCCACGTTTTACCATCGTTTACCTCGAAACCAGTCAGGCCAATATTTTTAGCCGGAGGAAAGCAGACATTAAGCACAGCATCCTGGAGCGGATGATCGGGCAGTTGGATATGCCATTGGTGGGCGAAGGGCATGAGGTAAAGTGGGTGCGGGACTGAGTATTCTGGCCCTAAGACAATTATGTTCATCTAAGGCTTTCTGGTGCTCATAGCTATTTCAATTTAACCTATTTTTCACCGCAAGCAAGAGTAACGCGGAGTTTCGCGGAGTTTTTAGGCACCCGGTGAGAGGCCACAGAGGTCGCTATTCCTGAGTTTGGTCGTAACCTTAGCAGCTTGTTGCCCTCGACTTGGTCTTCAGCAAAATTTTCCTGGAACCGAACTCCAGCCACCGCAGGTGGCAAACCCTTTACAAAAACTCCGGGAACTCCGCGTTTCCTCTCCGCGGTAAAAAAATGCGTAAAGTGCGTTAGGTAACTTAGGTGGTTCAAAAGAAATAAATTCCGTTATTTGTGCTACGAACCATTCCATGAAGACCCATGCAAAAACTATTGCTCATTGTACTGTTTTGCAGCTGTTTTGCCTGCCAGAGTCGGACCCAGCAAGCCGAGCCCGAGCCCGCGATGTCGCCCAATGCCGAGCGATTTTACGAAAAACATCCTGAGTACCGGGTAGCTGGCCTGGAAACGCGCCGCTTTAAGCTGGAAGACATCGAACCCATGATCAAGGCCTTGCCTGCCCCATTTACCGTTAAACTGGCGGGAAAATCCTTTCAGAACCGCAACATTTACCACGTGAGTATTGGTACGGGGCCGGTGAAGGTGCTGATGTGGTCACAAATGCACGGCGACGAATCCACTGCCACCATGGCTTTGATGGATCTGTTTCAATTTTTGCAAAAAAAAGACGAGTTCGATTCCTTGCGCCAGGTTTTGCTCTCCAAACTGACCCTGCATTTTATCCCCATGCTCAACCCGGATGGGGCCAATCGTTTCACCCGCCGCAACATGCAAGGCATCGACATCAACCGCGACGCCATGCGCCTGCAAACCCCCGAAGGCCGCATCCTCAAACGCATTCGGGATGAAACCAAAGCCGACTGGGGTTTCAATTTGCACGATCAAAACATCTACCTTGGTGCGGGCGTAAGCCCCTACCCCGCCTCCATCTCGGTATTGGCACCCGCCTACAATTACACCAAAGACATCAACGAAACCCGGGGCGACGCCATGCGCTTGATCGGGGTCATGAACCAACTTTTACAAAAACACATCCCCAAACAGGTGGGGCGTTACGACGACGCTTTTGAACCCCGCGCTTTTGGCGACAACATCCAAAAATGGGGAACCCGCACCATCCTCATCGAAAGTGGGGGTCTCAAAGGTGACCCCGAAAACCAAATGCTGCGCCGCCTCAATTTTTCCATTTTCCTGACTGCCCTGGAGGCCATTGCGATGGAAAAGTACAAAGAATGGAATTATACGGCGTACGAGGGTTTACCCGAAAACCAGCCCGGTGGTTTCCATGATTTGGTCGTGCGCAAAGTGCAAGTGATGCGCAACGACAAGTGGTACAAAGTTGACCTGGCCTTCCGCCGCGAAGAGGTGAATTACGACAATAGCCGCAAATTCTTTTACCGCGCTAACATCGCCGAAATGGGCGACCTGATGAATACCAATGGCTACGATGAAATTGAGTTGGAGGGTTATCAGGCCGTGCCTGGCAGTATTAAACCGGGGGTAATCGGCTGGGAAGAAGCCAGTAAACTGGACCACCTGGCCTTGTTGCGCCAGGGCATTACGGATGTCCAGGTGAGCACTTGGCCCGAGAGCCTGGAATTGAGCAAACTAGGAGTACTCTTGATTCGCCCTCGCCCCAATCCAGCCAATCCGGGCAGTTCCACCGCCATCAACCTGGGTTCCGGTGGCTCAATTCTGTTACAAAAGGATGGGAAAACGGAGTACGCGGTGGTGAATGGGTTTCTGATCAAAGTTCAGTAAGCAGGAGAGACACCGCCACCCTTTCTCTTTTTTTCTTTTTTTTCCTTCCTTTTCTTTTCTCTCCCCCTTTTTCCTCCCCCCCCCCCCCCCCCCCTTCCCCATCCCCTCCTCCCCTTCCTTCTTTTCTTCCTTCTTTTCCCCCCCCCCTGTACCTTCTGCGCAAAACGTTGGATTGAGGGGTCTTCCCAAGCCAGCAGCTCCCGAATCGGAATCCATTTAAAACTTGTTTCGTCAAATTTGGCGGGCAGGATGAGTTTAAACACATAGCGTAGGTCGTGGTGTGGATGCGCCGGAAAATCCGCACGCGCCGGGATGAGGTGCACATCGACATCAATGGGCTCGCCAGAAACCACACCAAAAGCAACGACACTGAGCCCCGTTTCTTCCATCAGCTCACGAATGGCTGCTTGCAAGGTATTGCGGTCCTGATCGGGTTCGACGTGCCCACCAAATTGCAGCCAGCGATCCAGTTTGAGGTGGTGATGAAAAAGGATGTTCTCCTGCGCCTGATCCAGCAGGATGGCCGAAACCGTGATGTGCCCGATGGGCAATAGTGGATCAAAAGGGTTGGGCTGTGCCTGGATGAACGCCTCGGTGGTTTGAACATGTTCAAGCTCTACTTCATCCGCCGCGCGGTAAGTTTGCAAAAACTCCAGGGTGAATTGTTTTTGTTGGTCTACCTTCATCATAGGCGATAATTAACTTTAGTAACGCAGAAAAATTAACTTCCCGATTTGGCTTTTGAATAGGAAGTCGAACGGTTCATTTCAAGTGAGCTTCCTATTCAAAAGCCTCAAAAAAAATCGGGAAATAATTTTTTGCGCCATATTTAGGCTGTAAAATAAGAAAATATTCTACCCCGATTTAAACCTTTGTGTTCGTCTAAAGTCTAACCTTTCAAACCACCATAATCTGATGCCGCAGGCCAAAACCAGCGATGAGCAAATCCTGGGACTCATGCGAAACCCTAAAACCCTGGAACGGGGGTTTCGGTTATTGATGGATGCGTACCAAGATCGCCTGTATTGGCAAGTGCGGCGTTTGGTCACTGATCATGAGGATGCCAACGATGTGATCCAAAATGCTTTGGTGAAAGTATTCCGCAACATCGAGCAATTTGAGGCCAAGTCGGGCTTGTACACCTGGATGTACCGAATCGTCACCAACGAAGCCATCACTTTCCTCAAGCAACGCAAGCGCCGCAGCGCTACCTCCATTGACGATGCCAACATCAACCTGGCCAATCGCTTGCAAGCCGATTCGTTTTTTGATGGAGATGAAGCCCAGATTCGTTTGCAGCAGGCTTTACAAATGTTACCAGACCGGCAGAAAGAGGTGTTTAATTTGCGGTATTATGAAGAAATGAGCTACGAGGACATCTCCAAATTGTTGAACATTTCGGTAGGTTCCCTCAAAGCTTCTTTTCACCATGCCGTAAAAAAAGTGGAACAGTTTTTTGCAGAATAATTTAAGCTCAATAAAAACAAACGAATGAAACGCCCTGATGAACTACGCAAAGAGTTGGAGGATTTGTCTCCGCGCTTGCTTAAACTAAAGGAGCAAGGAGAGGGGTTCAACATACCTGCCAACTACTTTCAACGCCTGCAAAAGGAGGTATTGGAAAAGGTGCAGGCCACCGAAAATGTACCTGCCAGTACACCTGTACCCCCCTCTTCCTGGCTGGATCAGTTGAAGGAGCAAATGCAGTTTTTGCTTCAACCCCGCTGGGCACTCAGTTTGGCCAGCGTCGCCCTGTTGATCACGCTAGGGATTACTTGGCTGTATCAGCAAAATCAAGTAACTACGGGCAGGGTCGGGACAGAGTTGGCCAAACTCGACCAACAAACTTTGGATGCCTACATTCAGGACAACCTCCACGAATTTGATACGGAAACATTGATGGAGTTTGCCTCCAATCAAGACCATCCCCTTCAACTGAATTTTGATGAGTTACAACCAGAGGAAATCGACCAGTACTTTGATGAACTCATACAGGATTTGGACGATGAAACCATCAAAGAATTTCTCTAACCCGGAAAAGAGCACAAAACATGAGAAACTTGATTAAGGTGTTGGCTTTCACGGTGGTAGGCTTGTTGTGTCTGCCGCTGCTGACGCAAGCACAAGAAGGAAATGAACGCATTCGTGCCTTAAAAGTGGCCTTTATTACGGATAAGCTCAAACTTACTCCGGAAGAATCCGAAAAATTCTGGCCCTTGTACAACCAGTACGAAACCGAACACAAACGCATTCGCCAAAAATACAAGCCGGATGAGGATTTGAATACGATGAGCGATCAGGATGTGGAACGTGCCATCTTCGACCGCTTTGAAATGGAAGAACAATTGATCAAGCTCAAACGCGACTATTTCCAACGCATGAAAGCCTTTATGGCGGTGCGCAAACTAGCGTTGTTGCAGCGCAGCGAACAGGAGTTCAACAAGGAACTGTTGCGGCGCATTCAGGAGGCACGGAAGAATCGGAAATAGGTGTTCAGCAGAGAATTTTTATTCACCACAGATATTATTCGCACAGATTGGCACAGATTATTTCACACAAATTCGCACAGTTTTCTATAGTTATGATAAAAATCTGTGTCAATCTGTGCGAATCTGTGGTGAATAAAATACATAGTGAATACTCCGCGTGAATCTGTGCGAATCTGTGGTGAACAAATCCTTATGAATCTGTGGTGAAATAATCCGTGTTTCACCATTGGCATTTTATTTGTTCGTATATGTCAAAAGATAAATAATCGAAAACAATAAACTATTAAAGGACAAATAGTTAGGCATTTTTTACCGTTCCCTCAGAAACAGCTACCGTTCCGTTAATGCCTTTCACTTACTTGCGCTAAAGTTCGGAGATATGGGTGGGTTTTTGTTACCTTTAGCAACAATCCGCTTAAAGACTACAACAGTATCTTATGAGTAACCAGGCATTGATCGAATTAGTTACCGAGTTTGAAGCCAAGATGGAACAAGGAGAATTCTTTTTTCTTGACCAGGACGCCTACCGTCATTTGATTGACCATTACCTCAATGAAGAGATTTTTGACCGTGCAATGGAAGTGGCGGAACGCGCCATTGATTGCCACAGCTATACCGTAGAATTCCTTTTGCGCAAAGCCGAAATCCTCATTCAATCCAATCAAGAACACCCAGCGTTTGAGGTGCTCATTCAGGCAGAAAAATTGGCTCCCAACGAGCCGGAGATCCTGCTGTTGCGTGCACAAGCCCTCACTTATCTTGGCGAGCACCTGGCCGCTCACGAACAATTGAATCAGCTACCAGAAGAACTGGATGCGGCAACCAACGCCGAATTGTACTTCGTACGGGCTTTAATTTATGAGCACCAAGATGAGTACCAATCCATGTTTCTGGCGCTTAAAGCTGCGGTAAGTTATGATTCAGAAATGCGCCATTGCCTGGAAAAACTCATGTGTGCGGTGCAGCACATCCGCAATTACGAAGAAAGTGTAACCCTGCATGAGCAAATCATTGATGAAAACCCATATTGCAGTGTAGCCTGGTACAACCTGGGGCTTTCCCAGTCTTACCTCGGCAATTACGATGAAGCCCTCGAAGCCCTGGAGTATGCCTACCTTGCGGATGAAAGCAATGAACTGGCTTACCGGGAGCGTGCGGACCTGGCTTTTGAGTTGCAACGCTACGAGCTTACCCTGGATATTTGTGAAGAAATCCAAACGCTTTTTCATACCGATGGCGACCTGCTGTTGCGCCAGGGTCAATGCCTCCTGCGCCTGGGTCGGGTCAGCACGGCCAAACCATTGCTGATGGAAGCGCTCCGCTTGGAGTCCCACAACGATGAAGCTTTTTATCATTTGGCTGAGGTAGCCGTTGCTGAAGAACAATGGCAATTGGCCATTCATTTTTGTAGCAAAGCGATTGAGATTGACGACAACCGCGAAGAATACCACGCGCTTATTGCCGCAGTGTATGCCCAGGAAGGCGATTATGAGCTTGCTGAAGAGCACTATGATCGTGCTACCGAGATTGCTCCCGAAGAAGTCAGCCTCTGGCTGCAATACGCAGTATTGTTGATGGAGACCGATCGGGCAGAAGCGGCGTTGGAAATTTTGGACATCGCCGAAGAAAGCGCCGTAGGGCCGGAATTGAGCTATTGTCGCATCGTTTGCCTATTTATGGCTGGCGACCGCCAGGAGGCACTGCTCCTACTCAGCGAAGCGCTGGAAGAGGATTACGCGGCACACGATTTGTTGTTTACCATGGCTCCAGATTTGAAAAAAGACAGCGAAGTAGCGTCTTTGCTGAAAGCATATTTTTGAATGAAAAACGAAAAATGAAAAACGAAAAATAATATTCGTTTTTCATTTTTCGCTTTTCGCTATTCACTTTTCACTCCTTACTCCACTCCGTTCCTTCTTTCCCATCCTTAAGTACAATCCCCACTTCTTTGAGGACATCGCGAATTTTATCCGCCGCAGACCAATCCTTACGCGCACGTACATCTGCACGCATGTCGATGATCAGTTGCATCAAGCCATCGAGGGTTTTGAAGCCATCGTCGCCACCAGCAGCGGCCTCGTCTTGCAGACCAAAAATATCGAAGATAAACGTTGTAAAGGTCGCTTTTAGCTCAGTGTAGGTCGCTTCGGTCAAACCCTCCATACTCAATTGTCCCCCTTTCCAACTGTTGATCCGGCTGACGATTTCAAACAAACGCGCCAGTGCTTTGGGCGTATTGAAGTCGTCGTTCATTTCATCGTGCACCCCCGCGATCCACTCGCGTACTTCCTGGTCTTGCACACCAGCCGTAGCATCGCCGCTGAAGGGCAGTGCTTGCAGCGTTGCGTACGCCTCCATCAGTCGGCGGTAGCCTTTTTCGGCGGCTTGCAGCGCGTCATCGCTCAGGTCGAGGGTACTGCGGTAATGCGTTTGCAGCATAAAAAAGCGCACCACCATCGGGGTATATCCCTTGGTAAGGTGGGAACTTTTGCCAGTAAACAACTCCTCTGGCATGATGGAGTTGCCGTCGGATTTGGACATTTTTTTGCCATTGAGCAAAAGCATATTGCCGTGCATCCAGGTACGGGCTGGTGTGCAGCCACAAGCGCCGTAGTTTTGCGCTACTTCGTTTTCGTGGTGCGGAAATTTGAGGTCGTTGCCTCCACCGTGAATGTCAAAGGTTTTGCCCAGGTATTTGGTGCTCATCGCCGAGCATTCCAGGTGCCATCCGGGGAAACCCACCGACCAGGGCGAGTCCCAGTGCATCAGGTGCTCTGGGGCAGCTTTGATCCAAATGGCAAAATCGGAAGGATGGCGTTTTTCGTCTTGTTTCTTGAGGTTGTCGCGTGATTCGGCGATCAGGTCTTCGATCTTGCGGCCCGACAATTCGCCGTAAATTCCGTCCTTTTCGGCAAACTTGAGGGTATCAAAATAAACCGAACCGTTGACTTCGTAGGCATACCCATTGTCGAGAATTTGTTGTACCATCTCGATCTGCTCTGGGATGTGTCCGGTTGCACGGGGTTCAATACTCGGGGAAAGTACGTTGAAGATGCGCATCATGTCGTGGAAACCCACGGTATATTTGTGCGCAATTTCCATGGGTTGCAATTCCTCCAGGCGGGCGCGTTTGCCCAGCTTGTCTTCGCCACCCGTATCCACATCTCCTTCGAGGTGGCCAACGTCGGTAACGTTGCGCACGTAGCGTACCTTGTACCCTAGAAATTGTAAGTAGCGGTAAACGATATCGAAGCTGACGAAAGTGCGACAGTTGCCCAAATGAACATTGCTGTATACGGTAGGCCCACACACATACATCCCGACCCGGCCGGGGTGAATGGGTCGAAAAACTTCTTTCTCTTTACTGAGACTGTTGTAAATTTTTAGTTCACTGTTCATTGGACTTGAATTTGCCGCCGCAAAAATAGAAAAATGTATGTAAAAGTTTATCACTGCAAGACCGGACGATGATCAGAAAAAACACACTTACCCGCCGGGAAACGGGTCACGACGAGATCAGCCTGCCCAAAGCGCTGGTCAGTAAAAATGTAATCAATGCGCAGTCCAGGTATGCGGCCTGCATAAGTGATCCCGATTCCGGAACCGGATGACAAAAAAGCATCATCCAGTTTTTTCCGAATGCGATGATAAGTATAGGATTGAGGAATATCATTAAAATCGCCACAAACCAGAACAGGATAAGGACTATTGGCCAAATGCGCCATCAACTCCTCTACCTGGCTCGCTCGCTCTTGTGCAGCGCGTTTGAAATTGCGCAAGATGCTGCCTACACTGCTCCAGGTTTCTTTTTCACGCAGATCGCCTGAATCTACTACTTTATTGGTCAGTCCGGTGATGGAATTGGAACGCAAGTGTACGTTGTATACCCTGATCACCTGTTCGCCCACTTGAAGATCAGCGTACCGATAACCATTGGTACTACCAAAATAACGGGCTTCTGAGCGCAGAATAGGATGCCGGGAAAAAATAGCCAGCTCCTCGGTAGGTTTCCACACCGAATGGGTCAATCCGTTGTGTTGCGTCAAGGCCTCAAGGTAAGCCGGGCCGCGCTGCCGATTGTACAAAAACTCTTGCATGCACAACACATCGGGCTGATGGAGGTAAACCAAAGATTCCAACTCCTTGGAAGCGGCGGGCAAACCTCTTTGGTGAAAATCATCAAAACCGTAAACGTTAAAGGTCATCAACTTGATCTTGGGCACACCTTCCACCGTCTCCTGTCCAAAATGAAAACCAACCAAACCCAAAAAATGGTTCCAACCAATGAGAATCACACCTACAGAAAGCAAGGCACGCCATTGCCGTTGAAGGCCCCAATACACGACAAATAGCAAATTTACGACCAATAAGGTAGGATAAATCAAACCCATAAAAGCGAAAGGCCAGAACCGCGCCGGACTGACAAAAGGCGCGAGGTAAGTCATGAGGGTAAGTAAAACGATCAGCACATTGGCCCAGCGGATGAATTTTTGCACAGGTTATTTTTTGCTGGCATTGAATAAAAATTCTTTTTCTTCGGTGCTCAAACTTTCGTACCCATGCTGCTTGATTTTGTCAAGGATGGCATCCAACTGCTCCTGGTGGCTCATGTTATCATACCGGGGAGGAGCACTGCTGCTGCGTTTATTTGAATCGTGCCGACCTGCCGTGGTTTTTTCCCGAACTTTGGGGTTTTTATACGCCACTTTGGGGCCACGCTGTGGGGCCTTCCCCGTTCTCCAACGTGACCAAGCACCATCCCACCAATCAAAAAAACGAATGAACGGAAAGGCAAAATCGTTGCCTTTGCGCAATTGCCAGGCGTATATAAATCCAAACACATCCCCGCCAATATGGGCAAACAAGCCGCCTGAGTTGCTGTCTCCCACTGCGATAAAAGTAAGGTCTAAAAAAATCAGGGTGAACACGATGTACTTGAGTTTTACATCACCGATCAACAACAAACGAATCACATAGTCTGGCGCGATTACGCCAGAAATGACCACGGTTGCCATAACTGCCGCCGAAGCCCCCAATGCGGTACTCGGTCCACCAGCAAACGGCCCACCATTGAGCAGGTTTTCAGTAATAAAAAACATAGCAGCCCCGGCGATACCCCCCATCAGATAAATGGGCAAAACCCTTTTATTCCCAAGTAGGTCGCCTACTATTCTTCCACACATGTGGTAAAAAATCATGTTCCACAAGATATGGCTGAACGAATAATGGCTGAACATATTCGTGATGATCACCCAAGGATGGAACAGCACAAATTTCCAATCAGAGGACATACAGAAGTAATCCAGGAACTGCTTAAAAGCGGTACTATCTGCTTTCCAACCATTGAAGAGGTACAATCCGATATTGACCAAATTGATCCCTACAAACACCGCAACGTTGACCAGGATAATGCGTGTCACCGCATTCCCGTAGTTGAATTCCCGTTTTAAATCCTCCCAGATCGACCTTAACATGTTGTATCGTGCTTATGCGAATTTAATTCAAAAATAAAACGTTTTGTCGTCATTTGAAAGGCCAGCCTCTGGCATTCGTAATATTTATAGCCGACTGCCGTATTTACGCCAATAAAGGATCAATAAAAAGCCAAATAATGCACCGCCCAAGTGGGCAAAATGCGCTACCCCGCTGCTGATGTTCACAATACCCAGGCCAAAAAACAATTCGAGGCCCGCAAAAATGAGCACAAAATATTTGGCTTTAAGGGAAATCGGAGGAAACAGCAAGCTGATGACATTGTCGGGAAACTGTACGCCGTAGCCGACCATCAGGCCGAAGATAGCGCCCGAGGCTCCCAACATCGGCACATTCTGGAGGTAGTACTTCATGACTTGTTCCTCCACATTTCCTGAGCTTATTTCCAAGTATTTGACGAACAAATACAACAACATCCCTCCAAGACCACTAAACAGGTAATAAAACAAAAACTTTCGCTCGCCCCAAAAGGTTTCCAAAGCACTACCAAACATATACAACCCGAGCATGTTTAGCAAGAGGTGTCGAATATCTGCGTGCATAAACATATGGCTTACCAGTTGATAAGGCCGAAAATAAGGCGAACTTGGGAAAAACAAAGCCAACTGATAGCGTTCCCAATCGGCAAAATCTCCAGTGCCCCCCAGTAATGGCCCCATCAACTCAGGAGCAGGATTACCCCAGGCCAACAAAGTAGCAAAGAATACTAAAACGTTGATGATCAACAAATGTTTAACCACATCGGTAATGCGCGTCATGATGTAAAAGCTTCAAGGTTCAAGCCAAGTTATAGCCAGTCGGGTGATCTGTGCTCAAAGTGGCTGGTTCCGTTAGGGTTATTCAAAATGTTTTTGCAAATCTTCTAATTCGTAGGTAACAAAACACTTTTTCCCAAAAGGGCTGCGGTAAGGCATTGAACATGCAAACAATTGATCAATGAGGGCTTGCATTTCCACCGCATTGAGCAATTGACCGCGTTTGGCTGCAGCACTGCGCGCCATGGAGCGAGCCAGGCTTTCGCGGGTATTCAGCTGCAATTCCAGGCCAATTTTGTGTTGTTCGAGCAGTGTTTCCATCACGCTGCGTTCGTTTTGTTTACCAGCCAATTCTGCAGGCAACCCACTGACCACAAAAGAGTTTCCCCCAAACTCTTGCACATCAAACCCCAAAAGTTGTATATCGGGAAGCAAGTCTTTGAGGATTTCGGCATCGTTGGGGCTAAAATTCAAGGTAATCGGAAACAACTGTTGCTGAGAAGCCACCCGGTTTTCATTCATCATGCTGAGGTAATTTTCATACAAGATGCGTTCATGTGCGGCTTGCTGATCGATGAGCATGTACCCCGACTTGATTTGGCTGACGATGTAGGTGCCGTGAATTTGGTAAGGCGCCTTTTGTTGTTTGCCAAACGGTTCCTCGGTACCGGGCCCAGCACTGGCTTCGTCTTGTGCCCATGAACTGCCGATGGTCATGGTTTGCATTCCACTTGCGTCATCAGCTTCCCCCATACCATCATCTTCGGAGGCCCCGCCCAAATCTTTGTACAACAATTGCCAATTGCGCAAGTTGTTTTCCTCCCGGCGTTGCTCAGCATGATCTTCTTTACCCGAATTGAAGGGTTTGGGTTCATCACTTTGCCAGGCACTGCTATTGCGCGGCGGGGTAGTGAAGGGTTTGTCCTGATCCATCTTGGAGGATAGATAAGGGAGTTGCAAGCTGGTTTCTTGTTCAAAATCGAGTGAAGGCATCACTCCGTGTTGGCCCAGGCCGTGCCGAACGGCTACTTTGAGGTAATTGTACACCAGTCGATCGTCTTCAAATTTGATCTCCTGTTTGGTGGGGTGTACGTTCACATCAATTCTGGCTGGATCAATGTCCAAAAAGAGCAAATAAAAGGGGTACATTTCTTTGGGCAGTACTTCTTCGTAGGCACTCATCACCGCATGGTGCAGGTAGCTGCTTTTGATGAAGCGGCTGTTGACAAAAAAATACTGTTCCCCCCGTACCTTTTTGGCAAACTCCGGTTTGCCCACAAATCCTTTGATTTGGATGATGTCGGTTTCTTCTACCACAGGCACCAGGCGGGTGTTGATGGCATTGCCAAAAACCCCCAGAATGCGCTGACGCAAGTTACCGGGCGGCAAATGGAAAACTTCCGAACCATTGTGGTGCAGGGAGAAAAAAACATCGGCATTGGCCAGCACGATGCGTTCGAATTCGTCCAGAATATGTCGAAATTCTACGGTATTGGCTTTGAGAAAATTGCGCCGGGCGGGTACGTTGAAAAAGAGGTTTTTGACCGCAAAACTCGTCCCGGCTGCCGTTTGGCAAGGTTCTTGTGATTTTACTTTGGAGCCTTCGGCCTGGATGAGGGTGCCCACTTCACTGGCGTGACGGCGCGTACGCAATTCAACCTGGGCCACCGATGCAATAGAGGCCAGGGCTTCGCCGCGAAAACCCATGGTGCGAATGGCAAACAAATCATCGGCACTGCGGATTTTGGAGGTTGCATGGCGCTCAAAAGACATCCGGGCGTCGGTTTCCGACATGCCACAGCCATCATCGATCACCTGAATCAGGGTTCGTCCAGCATCCTTTACAATCAACTTGATGTTCTTGCTGCCTGCGTCTACCGAATTCTCCATCAACTCTTTGACTACCGAAGCAGGGCGTTGAATGACCTCACCAGCAGCAATTTGATTGGCAATTGAGTCGGGCAGTAGCTGAATCACATCAGCCATATGTTTTTAGTCTTTTACTTCGTGGCACAATACTCAGGAACGGAACTTTGTTTCATTTCTATTCCTAAGGATAAATTTAAACAATTTTTGGCAAGGAAAAGGTTCGGACGAATTAGAATTTAAAATTCCCACTCATCCAGTTTAGGTGGTTTATAACTCAGCTTGGTGATGGCGCGTTGTTTTTGCCGATTCAAGATCAGTCTAGCCAAAGCCAGGTAGGCAGGTTCATTGGCCAAGGGGCTGAGGGCGAAGCGAATTTTCCCCTCGTCAATATCCAGGCGGTACATGTAGCTGAGGAGGAGGTCTTTGTTCTCCGTTAGCATTTCCGCCACCCGATTGGCAATGGCTTCGAGCAACTCGCCTTCCGTAAAGGGGCTACTTGCATTAACCAACCCGAAGTCTTGGGCAATGAGTGCGGTAGTTTGTTCCAGTTGCTCTTGTTCCATTGGATTGCATGTTATAAAATAAGCTTCCGCCTGTACAGACAAGCGTTAGCCCAAATGGCACATTTCTCAGGTGTCACAAACTTGGTTTGGGTGGTTTAAGCATTGACAGCGCAAACGAAGTGGCTGATTTGTGTTTCACTGCCTAAAAACCTCGCCGCAGGCGATAATTTTTGTCAGAAAAGTTAGTGGCGTTTGGGGCTACGAAACAATAACGCAAAAAACAGCGCTGTAAATATCCCGACCCCGCCCGGCACCAGCCACACTGAAGACCATGCAATTTTGCTACCAAAGGTTTGCCAGTTCACCACTTCCCCAGCGATCAAAGAGCCGAAAAACGCGCCGAGCCCCGAAATGATCAAGGCGATAAACCCTTGCGCCGTGCTGCGTAAAGATACCGGAACTTTTTCATCAATGTAAATTTGTCCGGCCAAAGCCGTAAATGACCAGGCCAAGCCGTGCAGCGCCAAACCAATCCAAACCAATAATGGCAGATCAACTCCCCCCCAGGAAAGCAATAAATACCGAATGCCCCAGGCGGAAGCACCCATTAAAATGACCAACTTGAGGCCAAAATAGCGCCGGGCATAAGGCAACAGCAAGACAAAAAGCGATTTCGGTGGCCTGCCCAATCGACATCATGGCAGCGGCATTTTTAAAACCCTGATCCTTCAAATAAGCATTGACAAAACTGTAATAAAAGGCGTTGGGGATACAAATCAGGGTCAAGGCAATGAGTAAGACCATAAAGCTGCGGTCGCGCAGCAGGTCTTTGCCGGTGAGCCATAAACTGGTGGTTTGTTTTTTACCCAGCGGAGGGGTTGGCGGCAAGCTCAATACATAGATGCTTTGAAAAATGGACGCGGTCGCCGACAAGCGCAAGGGGCAAGGTGGTGGTTTCCAAATCCAGCCCACCGACACACAAGCCCGTCGCAATCCAGCCTAAAGTACCCCATACCCTGAGGCGCGGATAATCACGCGCAGGCTCAGGGATGTTGTGAAAAGTCATGGCCGTAGACAAGGCAAAAGTGGGCATGTAGCAGATGGCGTACAACAACATGACAGGGTAAAAAAACGCAAACTCCTGCAAGGTACTGAGGGCAAACATGAGCAAACCTCCCGTAAAATGCAAAACAGCCAAAATGCGCTCCAAACGAAAGTGTTGATCGGCCAATCGACCCGCCCAAAAGGGGGAAACCATGGCCGCAATGGCCGTAGTACCGTACACCAGCCCGACTTCGCGACCGCTGAAGTGCAGGGTTTGTAACAGGTAAGTTCCAGTAGTCACCGTCCAGGAGCCCCAAATGAAAAATTGGAGGAACTGGAAAAGGGCGAGACGGAAGTAAAGGGTGGTTTGCAAGGTGTGTGATTTTTGCGGGGCGAAGGTAGGGGATTCGCTGTCTAATGGATCACCCAAATTACGTTGCACCCCGCTTCTTCAAGATAGGGAGACTCTAAAATTTTGACAAACGAATACCCGCAAGCTACAAGCCCAACAATTGTTCCAACGTATGCGCATTCCCATGGTTTCCCCTGGTTAAAGGATTCGTTTGATCGGATTATTATGGGAAATAATTTTGATCAAACCACGGTTTCGGGGAATCTGGAAGGAAGAACGGTTGGGGAAAGAGAGGGTATGTGAAGCACCCCTCTATCCGCTCTTCCTGAGAAGAGGTTTTGCCGGAATCGCCAACTGCCACCAGATGTTGATGGGGTGCAATCAAGTAACAGTAGCGGGTAAGCGCAACGTTACCCCTTTGCGCTTACCGGCCCTTTCCGTGAACGATCAATTCCCCGACGTCGGGAAATTGATATCAAACCTACTTCTTAAAAATAAACCGCGTCATAAAAATCCCCTGCGAGTTATTGTCCCCAAAATTCCCCGGGATTACCTCCACCAGTTCATACCCTTCGGCGGTATTTTTGGCCAGGAAATCAGTGATGCCCCGATTGTTGTCCTGCACGTTTTTGAAATTAACCCCCGTAAGACTGAAGAGGTTTTTGATGTCCACCTCGGTAGCCGAACCGTTGCTGTCCATGGTGGCAATTTTGGAGCGCCCGAGGTTGCCGGGTACCACGGATTCAATTACGGTGACTACGCGCCATTGGGTTTCGGCGGGTTTTTCTGCTTTGGGGCTCAGGGCCATGAACATCGGAATCGCGACCATGAGGGCCAAGCCAAGGATGAATGATGTTTTTCTCATTGTAGAGCGTTTGTATAGTGATGAGTTATGAATGATGAATGATGAGTGCTCATGCACGTGTTCATGATTCATGCAAAACGATTGCGTTGGGGGGTAAAAAGCCGGTTTTGCCCATGCCTAGCAAAAAGCCGCCGCCACCCGCGCCGCAGAGTTTAAGTGCAAAATGGCCTGCTTCGAGCCCTTGTTCCCACAGTTTTTTGAACGCGGAGGGGATCATCGGTTCCAGCAATTGTTGTTGCAAAGCGCTGATCTGTTGCCAGTTGGTATACAGTCCGGGCCATTGTGCCTGTTGAAACAAGCGAATCGCCGCCTCTGTAACCGGGATCAATTGCGTTTTGACTTGTTCTTGGTAAGCGGGGACTTTACAGCGCTCCAAAAACAAATTCACCCACTCGCTGGTACTGCGGCTCTGGCCCGTATCCAGCAAAAAAAACTGCCAGCCACTGGCGGCTTGCGGCCAGGAAGGCAGCGGGATAGACTCAATTTTTCCGCCTTCACTCAACAATACAGGGCGATCCAAGTAAATGATCAAAGGATCAGTCCCCGAACTGGCCCCATGGAAAAAACTCTCCATTTGCCCCAGGATACGTTTCAGTTCAGGATAACGTGCCGCGTCCTCCCGGTCAATGGGCGGCAAGGCGTAGCGGGCATAGAGTGCTGCGCAAACTGCCCCCGAGCTACCTGTTCCGTATCCATCTGGAATGTTGCTGCGGAAGTATAGCCCCGCTTGCAGCTCATCGGCAAAGCGGGGTAAGTCCAGTTTTGTTTCCAACTTACCTTCAGCTTGCTGTTTGGTCAAATACTGACACCATGCTGGCAAGTTGCGTTGCAGGGAAGCCGCATTTTCTGTCTCCGCCCAGGCCCATTCCCCCTGAAACAAGGGCAGGGGCAAGGCCAAGGCTGCTGATCCTTGCAATACCGTGTGTTCGCCGAAGAGGAGGAGTTTGCTGGAGAAGGTCATAGATTGCAAAAATAGAGATTCGTCGGTTTAGATGCCGGGAATTAACCTTTTGTAAACAAAAAAGCCCCACCACGGATCACCGGGCGGGGCTTTTTTTTATTTCCATCAGGATTGATTATTCCTAATCTTCCTTGTCTTCGGTAACGTCGTTAACTTCAGTAGCTTCGGTAGCTTCCGCGTCCTTAGCGTCTTTGGCTTCTTTCGCTTCTTTGACTTCCTTGATGGTCTGTTGTTGCTGTTCGAATTGTTCTTTCAATGCAGCCAGTCCTTCCAGGTCACCAAGGGTAGAACGTTCGATGCTATCCTGTTGCTTTTTCACGGCAACGCGGGTTACTTTGCGCTCGTCGTCCTTTACTTTCTTCACTTGCTCATCGGCCTCGCGACGGATGTCTTCGAGGTAACGCAAGTGAGAAACCAAGATGCGCTTGTCATCGCGGTTGAATTCAATCACCTTCACGGTCAGTACTTCATCGACTTCAGCGAGGTTGTTGTCTTCTTTGCGGATGTGTTTGATCGGAGCAAAAGCTTCCAGACCGTAAGGCAACTGCACGATGGCACCGCGGTCGTCACGACGCAACACGGTAGCTTCGTGGTAAGAACCTACAGGGAATACATTTTCGAAAGTATCCCATGGGTTTTCTTCCAATTGTTTGTGGCCCAGCGACAGTTTGCGGTTGTCTTTGTCGATATCGAGGATCGCAACGTCAATTTTTTCACCAACCTTCGTAAACTCGGATGGGTGACCATAACGTTTGGTCCAGCTCAAATCGGAGATGTGTACCATGCCGCCGATGCCTTCTTCCAGCTCGATGAACACGCCATAAGGAGTAAGGTTTTTCACCTCGCCCGTGTGGCGGCTGTTGAGTGGGAATTGGTTTTCGATTTCGCTCCAAGGGTCTTGCGCCATCTGCTTGAGGGAGAGAGACATCTTGCGCTCATCGCGGTCAACGGTAACTACTTTTGCGGAATATTCCTGGCCCAACTTGAAGAATTCGCGTGCGTTGATCGGTTGGTTGCTCCAGCTTACTTCTGAAACGTGGATCAAACCTTCTACGCCCGGTTGAATTTCCAGGAATGCGCCGTAATCTTCGATGTTGACAATCTTACCTTTAACGATAGAGTTCTCGGAGATGGTGTTGTCGAGTACTTCCCATGGGTGTGGTTGCAATTGCTTCAAGCCCAGAGAGATACGCTTCTTGTTCTCGTCGAAGTCCAATACTACTACGCTGATCTTTTGGTTCAGGCCGAGTACTTCGCTTGGGTGGCTGATGCGGCCCCAAGAGATATCGGTGATGTAGAGCAGACCGTCTACGCCGCCCAAGTCGAGGAACGCACCGAAGTCGGTGATGTTCTTGACGATACCTTCCAATACCTGACCTTTTTCGAGGCTGGCAATGATGGCTTCGCGTTGCTCGGCGAGGTCGCTTTCGATGAGTGCCTTGTGAGATACCACGGCGTTTTTGATGGTTTCGTTGATCTTAACCACCTTGAACTCCATGTTTTTGCCAACGTATGAATCGTAATCGATGATTGGCTTGATGTCGATTTGTGAACCAGGCAAGAAGGTCTCCAAACCACTGCAGTCTACAATCAGACCACCTTTGGTTTTGCTGATCACCGTACCTTTGATCACGGTACCATTTTCGTACGAATCCACGATGCTTTCCCAGGCGCGCAGCAATTTAGCTTTGCGGCGAGACAACACCAATTGGCCGCGCAAGTCTTCCTGTTGTTCAACGTACACTTCAACCAAGTCTCCAATCTGGAGGTCCGGTGTGTCGCGGAATTCAGAAAGTGGTACCAAACCATCCGACTTGTAGTTGATGTCCAAAACCACGTCGCCACCGTTTACGGAGGTTACGCGTCCTTTGACGATTTCGCTTTCTACCACAGCGTTCATGGTAGATTCGTACTGGGTCAGGTATTCTTTGGTGGTATCCGCAGAATAAACGGCGCCACCTTTGTTGGTGATGCTCCAGTCAAATTCATCGTGGGCAGTATTGGGATCGAAGCCACTGACAAACAGCAATTCGATGTCCAATTCATCCTCGTCGTCATCATCACCGCCAGCGCTGGGCACTTCAGGAATCAGGTCGACGTTTTTGATGATGATCACTTCAGCAGGAGCAGCTTCTTCTTCCAGTTCCACTTCTTCCACTGCCTCAAGAGCCGTTTCAGCTACTTCTTCAGCAACAGCCTCGGTTTCTTCCACTGCCTCAATGGCGGCTTCTGCAACTGGCTCAGCAATTTCGTCAGCAACATCCGCAGTTTCTTCCACTACCTCAACGGTGGCTTCCACAACTGGTTCAGCTACAGCTTCTACCACTGCTTCGGTTTCTTCTACTGCCGCGGTGATTTCGTTGCTGGTTTCTGGCGCAGTTTCTTCAACTTGCGCTTCGGCATCGAGGGTTGTTTCTTGTTGCTCGATGTCGTCTTTTTCGTCTATCATACAATGCATTTCTTCTCACGAAAGGTGAGATTTGGTTATGAATTAAAAATTGAGCCGCAAAGGTAGGATTTTGAATTGAGAATCAAAAGAAATTGGTTGAAAAGTTGAAGGGTTGAAAAGTTGAAAAGTGAGGTCTAAAAACTTTTCAACTCTTCAACTTTCCAACTCTTCAACTATTTTACCCATCTTTGCAGGCGCAAGTTTTCATTCACTCAAAACTGCCTAAACAATGTCTGAAATAGAAAACGTTGGACGAAAGGGATACTGTGTACTGTATTTCTTTATCTTTTTTATCTTGTTTGTTGCACTATTGGTCTATCTGTACAATCGCAATGCTGATTTACTGCCACCGCAGTAAGCGAATAGCGAATAGCGAAAAGTGAAAAGTGAAAAACTCAACAGGTTTAAATTCAGTTGGCTTTCGCTGTTCGCTATTCGCTATTCGCTTTCAACTACTCGGCGTAAATATCTTCAATCACGCCACTGTATTTCTCTAAAATCACTCTACGTTTTAGTTTCATGGTAGGCGTCAGTTCGGCTTCAGTGCCGTCGGACTTGACGGGTTCCCATACTTTGTCCAACAAGCGGAACTGCTTGATTTGGTCAATGTGGCTGAAGCTTGGATTCATCTCATCTACTATTTCCTGAAACTTGGCCATCACTTTGGGGTGATGAATCATTTCGGCGAAGGTAGACCATTCAACCTGATGCTCCTGGCACCAGTCTTTCAAAGCCGGCTCAGCAGGCACAATCAGGGCGGACACAAATTTGCGTTGTTCCCCAACGACCATCATTTGTTCGATCAGGAAATTTTCCCGAAACTTACTTTCAATGGGGGTGGGTGCTACGTACTTACCACCGGAGGTTTTGAGCAATTCCTTTTTGCGGTCGGTGATTTGCAGGTATTTTTTTCCTCCGGGGCCATCCACCAGTTTGCCTACGTCTCCCGTACAGAACCAGGTTTTGCCATTGATCGTTTTCATGACTGCGGCCGTGGCTTCGGGTTTTTTGTAATATCCCATCATGACATTGGGGCCATAAGCGAGTATTTCACCTTCACCGGGGCGGTAAATGCCATCCGACTCGTCGATGTACAATTCAACTTTTTCGATGATTGGCCCAACCGTACCCAACATCGCTCCATTGGGTTGAAAAAGATTTAAGGTGAGTACTGGCGAGGTTTCGGTCAGTCCATAACCTTCCCGAATGGGGATACCTGCGGCAGAAAACACCTGAGCTATTCTGCGTGGACAAGCAGCAGCACCGGTAGTAATGCCCTTGAGCTGGCCACCGAGGGCCGCGCGCCATTTGCTAAAGATCAGTTTATCGGCAATTTTCCACTGAATGGCCTTCCAGCCTGTGGGTTTGTATTCAAAATGGTATTCCTCAGTAAGTTTTAAGGCCCAGAAAAACAGCTTCTTTTTGATGCCCGTCAGCTCAAGCCCTTTGTTGTAAATGCGCTCGTATACTTTTTCCAGCAGGCGAGGTACGGTCGTGAAAAAGTGGGGCTTAACCGCCATGAGGTCGCCACTTTCACCACCCAGGTTATCTGTACCCGTAAATACGGCCGAAATTCCATTGAGCATGTAGAGGTAAATGACCACGCGCTCATAGACGTGACAGATGGGCAAAAAGCTCAATGCAGTATCTCCTGTGGAAAAAGGAAACGCATTGCGCCCGGCCATGATGTTGCTGATGATGTTGTGGTTGGACAACATCACCCCTTTGGGCACCCCGGTAGTACCGGAGGTATAAATAATGGTAGCCAGCTCTTCCGGCAGGATCGACGCCATTAGTGCATCCACATCGGCTTGGCCTTCGTCTGAAAAAATCGTTTCCCAATAAGGTTGGCCTTCTTTTTTATCAAATGAATATACCTCTTGCAGGGGTAGGAACCCCAGCCTGGGCTTTTTCTTTTCATGCAAATCCCCTCCTCCGACAAAGCAGAAACGGGTTTCAGAATCATTAAAAATGTAGGTATAATCCTCCGAGGTAATGGTTGGATAAACCGGTACGTTGATGGCTCCAATTTGTTGAATGCCCACATCAAGGATGGTCCATTCTGTACGGTTTTGGGTGACTGCTACCCCAATTCGATCGCCTTTTTTAACGCCCAATTTGAGCAAACCACGGCTGACTTTATTGCCCAGGTCTACAACTTCCTGGGTGCTGTAATATTTCCATTGGCCGTCAACGCGGTGTCCAAAAGCACGCTCCAAGGGGAATTGTGCTGCCTGATAGTGAATCAGGTCACATAATCTGGTTGGCTCCATAAAAAAGTTGGTTTATTCGGATGTTTGGCAGAATTATCCTCTAATATAAACCCAAAATTAAAAGATTGTTTGGAACCAGCCTTATTTTTCGTTACAGGCAGAAGGAATTCTATGTACCATCACTCAAAGTACCAAAAAATCAGGGATTAATCACCCGGAGAAAGCGTTTTTCATCCTCCAGTTCCTTGTAAAGTCTTCGATGAGGACAAGCGTCTTCTCGGTTGAATTTGTCCAGAAGGGAAAAGTTTTGATAAAATCAAGCACCGCGGTTTTGGACTCCAGAATTTTGCGCAAAATCATACCTTCTGGCTGGTTGACGGTTTCCTCCTTTAAAGTAACGTTCCCGAACATTTCGCAATGGGTATAGATTCATGAGGCACCGCATAAGGTGCGTTGACCAAACCCGAATAGTCAAAGTCGTAGGGCACTGGGATCACTTTTTTGGTGGTATTGTGCTCAAAGAAACGGGCATTGTGGCTGTTGCCAAAAGCCCAGTCGGTATTGCCAATCATGTATTCGTAAAGCACGAAGTTCAAAAAATGGGCCCGGGCAAACTGCTTGGTATCTTTGGGTCTTTCCTCCATCATGGTGGTTTCCAAACGCTCCTCAACCTGTTCTTCGTCTTCTACGATGAAGCCAATTTTCTCAGTGATTTTTTCGGGGTTTTTAGAGTCTACCAAATTAATTTTGACCAATTTGGCCCGAAAACTGGCGGGAGTAATCAGGTTGTACAAGCGGTAAGCCAGGTACTCTTTGTAGATGAATTGCTCAAATGCCCCAGAGGGCTTGCACTCCCACACAATCTTCATCTCGTTGTGTGTCGAATATCCTTCTGCAGTAAGGTCAACTTTTTTGATTTTCAGTTTAATCGGCGGGTGCAGACAAATGTCTTTTCGCGTTTTTCCCCGAGCCTTTACCTCCGCATTGTAAGTTTTTTCTTCTCCGGCTTTGTTTTTGTACTTGATCACTGCGGCCTGATATTTTTCGTCAGCTTTGCCACGCATCAATAATTTTAAATCCGTCTCAAGACGTATTTCCAAAGCGCCGACGCTGTCTTCCAGCATCATTTGATCAAACCAACTGATTGCCGTGCTGGTAGTTGCCACCGGGGTAGTGGTAGCTTGAGAAAATGTCAAAAATGGTGCAAGCAATAAGGTTGATAAGCCGCACCAAAGGGCTGTAAGGTGTAGATTTCTCATGATTAAGTTATGAATAAAGTTCATTAATGGCTTTTAGGTGGGTTTCCAGAATCCGTTTACGGCGTAATTTCAACGTTGCGGTCATCTCCCCACTGTGCTCTGTCCAAGGTTCATGCAGCAGCAAAAACTGTTGAACTTGCTGGTAGGGGGGTAAATCTTGATTGAGTCGTGCCAGTTCTTGTTCAAAAAAACGACGCACTCTGGGATTAAGCACCATAAACTGAGGCGCAGTCCAGTGTACTTTTTGTGTTTTGCACCATTCTTCCAATTTGTCAAACCGGGGTACAATCAATGCATAGGGAGCCGGGCGGCTAGCCCCCGCAACCAGGCACTGACTGATGTATTCAGAGTGGACCAAATGTTTTTCAATCGCTTCTGGTGCGATAAATTTACCCGCACCCGTTTTGAACATGTCGTCTTGGCGGCCTTTGAGTTTCAAAAAGCGTTTGTGCACCCACATCCCTACATCCCCCGTACGAAACCATCCGTCCTCGGTCATGACTTCGCGGCTGGCTTCAGGCTGTTGGTAGTAACCCAACATGACATTAGGGCCTTTAACCTGCACTTCTCCGGCCCCCTCTTCGTCCGGATTGACAATGCGCACCTCTACCCCCGGAATCGGCATACCCACGGTACCAAACCGGGAGCCGCCGGGTTCAAAACGATTGAACGCAATGACCGGTGAGGTTTCGGTCAGCCCATAGCCCTCTCTAACTTTAAGCCCAGCCGCAGAAAACAAGCGCCCCAATACAGGATTTAAGGCCGCTGCACCAACGACTATTCCCTCCATACGACCACCAAACATCTTTCGCCAGCGGTTAAACACCAAAATTCTCGCTAAGCTAAGACGCAGCCAATAAGCCAGGGGTTGCCGCTTGCGGTCGTAATAATTTTTGCCCAGTTCAATGGCCCATTTTATGATTTTTTTCCGTAAAAAAGACCCCTTCTTTGAATTGGCCATGATTTGCTCAACCAATCGTTCGATAATCAAAGGTACCGCAGTGATGTAGTGAGGACGAACTTCGCGCAAGTTGCTCAAAAGTTGCTCTTGCCCCTCGGCATACGTTACACTTGCACCTACCGCAATATAGGTATAAATCACCATTCGTTCAAAAATATGGCTCAAGGGTAAAAAACTAAGCGTCTTTTTGTCACAATTGACGGGAATGAGGGCAATAGTAGACTTAATGTTGCTGATGACATTTTTGTGCGAAAGCATCACCCCTTTGGGCTTCCCAGTAGTACCGGAAGTGTAAATGATGGTGGCTAAGTCGTCTTCGACAACACTTTCCCGAAGGATTTTAATGGTTTCCAGTTCTTCACTTGATGGTTCCGCCAGTAAATCCAACAGACAAGGATTTACGCCAGCAAGTGGATAAAAAGGAACCACCCATTCCAGGTCTGGACTTCCGGTTTGCAGCTTATGAATGGTGGCATACAACTCTTCTGTATCTGTAAAACAAGCACGAATGGCGGCATCTTGCAAGATAAACCGCAGCTCTTCCACTCCCGAAGTAGCATGAAGCGGTACCACAATGAGTCCAATTTGTTGCATGCCAAAATCCAAAAAATTCCAGAAAGGACTCCCGTGTTTGGCCATGATGGCAACCCGTTCACCCCGACGCAGCCCCATTCTCAACAAAAATGCGCTAACTTGATTTATCTTGTGTCGGCAATCGCGGGTAGAAAACACCATGCTCTGCCCTTGCCGTTTGTAGGCGAGGGCAGTCTCGTTGGAGAAACGAGCTTCCTGATATCCGAAGAGGTCAAAAAGGCGACGATAATCCATGTTGATTGTTATAGAAATGAGTAGGTACAAAAACTGTACTTGTGCTTACAAAATAAGACTAAATTAAACATAAAACCAACTTGCGCTAAAAATGAACCATTTAGCAGAGCTACAAACGCTGGTACTTTTGGGAACGGATCGAGCGCCTGTCTCCGACAGTTTGCTGATCTTTTGGCAAGAACAAGGATTGAATAACTCCGAATTGCCTGAAAAAATTGTAGCGCAAGCCTTGGTTTTCCATCGACAATGGCAACGTGCGGGTTTCCCTTTACCCGTTTGGACTGCGCAATTGCAACCTGCCCCTATTCAAGAAACCGAACCAGAATGCAGCGTGGAATCTGCCCGTTGCTTGCAGGATATTTTAGATGGAAAATACCCGGACGCTTTACCAGAATGGATTCGATGGTTACAGCAAGCCCAACAGGTGTTGCCCAGGCAAACTTTGCCCCTTTTGTTGCAGAAGTGCTTGCAAGATCCATCCCTTTGGGAGACCATCCAAACAGCTATTGGCACACGGGGAACCTGGTTGCTCAAACAACACCCGGAGTGGCGAAAGTTGGCTGACGAGGCCGCAGAACCTGGGGCATGGAACACAACGACCGGAGTACTGCGCCCGGATTTGCTGCGCAAACTGCGTATCCAGGATGCTGCGCTGGGGCGGAGTTTAGTACAGTCAACCTGGGCAGAGGAAGACCCCGCACAAAAAGCACAACTCCTGGCCGCACTAAGCCCAGGTTTGGGTTCAGCGGATGAAGCTTTTTTAGAAGAATGTTTACAAGAGCGCCGCAAAGAAACCCGACAAATGGCCGCAGAATTGCTGGCATGTATTCCAAACTCAGCGTTGCTGGGGCGATATCGCGATTATCTCCATGCTTGTATCGTGGTGAGCGGGCAAAAATTAAGTTTGAATTGCCCGATGATGCCCCCAAAGCGTGGCGCAAAGATGGCGTGGAAATCAGTGGCAAGAGTCCTTTTACCCTCAACCAACGCAGCTCCTGGCTGTTCCAACTCATCCGACGCTTGCCCCCGTCGGATTGGCAAAGGTATTGGGGACTTTCTCCCGAAACGACCATCTCCCTATTTGCGCAACAAGACCGGGAAGAAAGTTGGGTACAGGCCTTGACCGATGCTTGTTTGTTGCATCATGATCTCAGCTGGCAAGAAGCACTGGCCGATTGGTGGCTCAATAACGAAAATGCCAGCAGTTGGAAAACTACCGCTGGCCGGCACTTGTTGCAACAATTACCGGAAGCGTCTTTGCACAAATTAATGGTTCCTTTGCTGCAAAAAAGGCAATATTTACTGGAGGATGACCAGGCGGCAACCTTTTTGCTTTGTGCCAATTCTCATGCCTGGAGTGATGAACTGACCCTGGCGCTGCTCCATCCATTCAAACGTTTTTTAGCTGGCGGAGAAAATCCATTTTGGAACATCTGGCATTATGCCCGCTTGCTCAAAGTCTTGGCTTACCAATGCAACCCGGGGCTGATTAATCAACTCAACAGCGACTGGACCATTGAAGCGGCACTCGGCCAACGCTGGCAAGCCGAAATAGACCGGATGCTTACCGTAATCCAATTCAGGGCGAAAATGATTAGAACATTTTCACATATAGGTTAATTCTAAGTTAAAGTAATGCGCCTCCGTTACAAATCGGCTAATTTTGCAACAGGTTTATTTTAACTTTTGTTAATCAACCAGACTACACGAATATAAAGTGCTTCGTATCTTGTAGCTGAGAAAGTGCTCAGTCTACTATAGTTTATACAAAGGATGAACAAAAAAGCAATTTGGTTAATCATTGGTTTGATGAGTGCAGCGGTATTGGGGGTCATTTTGGTTCAGATCGACCTGATCCGTACTTCCATGTCCGTGAATGAGGAACGATTCAATAAAAACGTTCAGGAGGCGCTGGTAAAGGTGAGTGATCGCCTGGAGGATTTTGAAGAAACCTATTTTATTGAATCCGTCAATGGTTTTACATTGGCCTATCAGGAACAGCAAATTATCGGTTCAAATGCCCAACAGAATAATTCATCCAAAAACTTCAAACCGGAAGATTGGGATAGGATGCCCAATGCCGATCGGCAATTTTATGTGAAAATAATGATGGATAATCCCGGGTAAAATCATTTTTTGATCAAAATAAAAGCATGCGCTCCCTGGAAGAACGGATTAAAGTGGGAGACCTTGACTTGATTATCCGTCAAGAATTTGAAAAACGGGGCATTAATCCCAAAAACAGCAAATTCAAATTTCACTACGGCATCTGGTCCAACGAAAAAAACGTCATGATCATTGAAGATGGCCATTATGTGTATGATGGTTTTGACAACAAACCACCCGTTCCGACCTACAACACGTCCAGTTTATATAACCCTGATAATTCGGTGCCCGTTTTTCACAACGCCAAAGTGCCTCCGGGCGAACTGCGGGTGTATTTCCCCAATCGTACCAACATCATCCTGAGCTCCTTGTGGAAAAACGCTACCGGAACCGCTTTGTTCGCCGCCATCATTTTATCCTGTTTTGCGTATACCCTTACGGTTATTTTCCGCCAAAAGAAATTGTCGGAAATGAAGACGGATTTTATCAACAACATGACGCACGAGTTCAAGACACCAATTGCGACCATCTCTTTGGCTTCCGATTCGATTGTTTCCCCAATGATCTTGAGCAACCCGGAGAAAGTACAACGCTTTGCCAACATAATAAAACAGGAAAATAAGCGTATGAATAGTCAGGTAGAGAAAGTCTTGCAAATGGCCTTGCTCGACAAGCGAGATTTCTCCCTGAAACTAACTGAGCTGAACTTACACGAGATCATTCAAGCGGCGGTTGAAAACATTTCCTTGCGGGTAGAAAAACGGGATGGGGTTGTAAAAACCATACTCAATGCCAGTAGACCATCCATTGAAGGAGACCTTACTCATGTGGCCAATGTGATCAACAATCTCTTGGACAACGCGGATAAGTACTCGCCTGACAAACCGGAAATCACCGTCATAACCCGCAACATTTCCAATGGGGTAGAGGTTACCGTACAAGACAACGGGATTGGCATCAGCAAAGAGGCGAGAAAACAAATTTTTGATAAATTTTACCGCGTACCTACAGGCAATTTGCACGATGTCAAGGGCTTTGGCCTGGGTCTGAGCTATGTAAAAGCCATGATGACCGCGCACAAAGGTTCGGTAGAAGTAAAAAGTGAACCCGGAAAGGGCAGTAGTTTTGTACTGACTTTTCCATTTCAAGTTGAAGCATGAAAAATCAGGTTTTAGGTTTTAGGTTTTAAGTTTTAAGTTGCTAAAGTCACTAGGCGAAGCCAAACCTGAACCAACTAAACCTAAACCCAAAACCCCAGAAAATAAACGCTTATGGCAAACAATAGAATTTTACTCGTAGAAGATGATCAAAACTTTGGTGACGTATTGCGTTCCTATCTGGAAATGCACGACTATGATGTAACATTGGCCAAAGATGGGGTAGAAGGACTGGAGAGTTACAAAAAAGGGCACTACGACTTGTGCATCTTCGATGTGATGATGCCCAAAAAAGATGGTTTTACCCTGGCCAGAGAAATTCGCGAGAAAGACCGCGAAATGCCCATCGTGTTCCTCACGGCTAAAACGATGAAGGATGATGTATTGGAAGGTTTCCGCATTGGAGCTGATGATTACATCTCCAAACCCTTCAATTCTGAAGAGTTGCTTTTCCGCATTCACGCCATTTTAAAGCGGAGCCAAACCAAGGCAGAACTTAAAGATGAAGTGAAAGAATTTTCTATCGGTAAATATCACTTTAATTTTCCATTAAGAATTCTTACATTTGCAGAAAGTGGTGAGGAAGAGAAACATAAGCTCTCCCCGAAGGAGGCTTCGTTGTTAAAAATGTTTGCTCAAAACGTCAATGACATCCTCCCACGTTCCGAAGCTCTATCCAAAATTTGGGGGCGAAGACAATTATTTCACCGCCCGTTCTATGGATGTATTTGTAACCAAGTTGCGCAAATACTTACGTAGAGATGACAATATCGAAATCGTTAACATTCACGGCAATGGGTTTCAATTGCTCGTGAAGTCGGATCAAGAAGCATAAAATAGTTTTTGGGATTATGATTACGGCTGGGAAGTCATTTGGACTTACCCAGCTTTTTTTTGTCCAAAACCATCCCTTGTTTTTTAGCAAAAAAAATGGGTTGCGGCCTGGCAATTATTCCAAGCAGCAACCCATTGGTTTGAATCCAAACAAAGCGAGTTTAACTCAACTTCTGCTTGATCTCAATAATTTCGTATACTTCGATGACATCATTTTCTTTGATGTCGTTGTAGTTTTTAATCGACAAACCGCATTCCAGACCCGCTTTTACCTCGCGTTGGTCTTCTTTGAAGCGCTTGAGTGAAGCCACTTCCCCGTGTGCTCCTTCGCGTGTTGGGAAGACTACGATGCCGTCGCGAACCACACGGATGTGGCTGTTCCTGGCGATTTTCCCTTCTGAAACCAAACAACCGGCAATGGTGCCCACTTTGCTGATTTTGTATACTTCGCGGATTTCCACCAAACCAGTGATTTTTTCTTCCTTGGTGGGTTCAAGCATCCCTTCTATGGCGGCTCTGACCTCTTCGATGGCCTCGTAGATGATGGAGTAAGTTTTCACTTCTACGCCTTCCCGCTCGGCAAGTTTGCGTGCCGTAGAGGATGGGCGAACCTGGAAGCCAATGATGATGGCATCCGAAGCAGAAGCCAAAAGGATATCTGATTCGATGATCTGGCCCACTGCTTTGTGGATCACGTTCACCTGTACAGATTCGATCGACAACTTGATCAAAGAGTCGGCCAAGGCTTCTACCGAGCCATCCACGTCCCCTTTCACGATCAGGTTCAATTCCTTGAAGCTGCCCAGGGCCAAACGGCGTCCAATTTCGTCGAGCGAAATCCGTTTGGTGGCTCTATTGGCTTGCTCACGGGCAATTTGTGAACGTTTGGTGGCAATTTGGCGCGCTTCCTGGTCATTCTCGTATACCTTAAACAGGTCGCCCGCTTGGGGAGCACCGCTCAAACCGAGTACCATGACCGGAGTGGCCGGGCCAGAAGTAGTCAAACGTTTGCCGCGCTCGTTGAGCATGGCCCGTACTTTACCAGAAAATTCACCCGCTACAAAAGTGTCACCCACTTTAAGGCTACCATTTTGCACCAGCATTTTGGTGACGTAGCCACGGCCTTTGTCCAAGGTTGCTTCCAGCACTGTGCCAGTGGCCTTGCGATTTGGATTGGCTTTAAGTTCCAGCAATTCTGCTTCGAGCAGAATTTTTTCCATCAGCTCAGGGATACCTAAACCGGTTTTGGCTGAAATGTCCTGGGATTGGAATTTACCTCCCCAGTCTTCCACCAATATATTCATCCCCGCCAATTCTTCTTTAATCTTTTCAGGACGAGCACCCGCTTTGTCCACCTTGTTGATGGCAAACACCATCGGAACCCCAGCCGCTTGTGCGTGACTGATGGCTTCTCGGGTTTGAGGCATGATGCTGTCGTCCGCCGCGATGATGATGATCGCTATGTCGGTTACTTTGGCACCCCGTGCGCGCATCGCTGTAAAGGCTTCGTGACCCGGTGTATCGAGGAAAGTGATTTTGCGACCCTCTTCCAATTCAACCTCATAGGCACCGATGTGCTGGGTAATCCCCCCGGCTTCACCTTCTACTACTTTAGCTTTACGGATATAATCGAGCAGCGAAGTTTTACCGTGGTCTACGTGACCCATCACGGTTACAATTGGAGCACGATCGCGCAGATTTTCTGGCGCATCTGGTGCTTCAATTTCTTCACCCACTTGCTCTTCTACGGAGATGAATTCAACTTCGTGTCCAAACTCACCGGCTACCAATTCGATGATTTCGGCATCGAGGCGTTGGTTGATGGATACGATTACACCCAGGCTCAAACAGGTAGTGATTACCTCGGTAACGGCCACGTTCATCACACTGGCCAATTCAGACACCGAGATAAACTCAGTTACCTGCAGTTTGCCGCCTTCCGCTTCTTGCTCGAGAATTTCCTGACGTTCGCGGAAACGATCGCGTTTATCCCGTTGCAATTTCTGGCGTTTTTTCTTTCCACCACCGGAAAGACGCGCCATGGTTGCTTTGATTTTTTCTTCTATCTGGCGTTGTGAAACTTCAGTACTTTCTTGTCCTCCAGTTGGTCGGTTGCCACCGCCCTGGGTTTGGTTCTGAGGCCGTGGACGTTGATTGTTGCTGTTGTTGTTATTGTTGTATCCTCCGCCACCACCCTGGTAATTGGGGCGCTGGCCACCTTGGCCGCCGCCACCCTGGTTGCTGCCCTGATTATTACCCTGATTCTGGTTGTTGCCGCCGCCCTGGTTATTGCCCTGGCCTTGACCTTGGCCTTGACCTTGTTGGCCTTCCTGACCGGGGGATACTTTTTTACGTTTGCGTTTGCGTTTTTTCTTGGCGTCCTCAGCAGCAGAACCACTTAATGGTGCCCCACCTTCGGTTTGTGGCCGACGATTTTGTCCTTCACCGCCCGTATTGGGTTGACCCGTAGCGGGGCGGTTGCGGTTTTCGCCAGTATTGGGTTGGCCCGTACCGGGTCGATTGCGATTGTCGCCCGTATTGGGGCGGTTGCGGTTTTCGCCCGTATTGGGTTGGTTGGTATTGGGTTGACCATTATTGGGTCTATTCCGGTTGTCCCCTCGGTTGTCTCTATTTTGGCCCTCTCTATTGGGATTGCCTCCACCAGCATTGCCAGTTCCTTGACCAGTTCCCTGACCTTGCTGTGGCGTATTGCCGCGATTTTGTTGACCAGGTTGACTTCCTGCTTTGCCCCGAGGTTGTTCCTTCGGTTTTTCTTTTTTACGGGGACGCTCAAATTTGTCGGTATCAATTTTCCCTAAAATTTTGAGCCCACGTAATTCGGGCGTTTCTGCGCGCAAAAAGTTATTTTCTGGAGAGCCTTGTTGGTCACCTTCTACAACTTGCGGCACATTTGAATCTCCGGTAGTTGTTGTACTAACAGGTGTTTCGCTAGGAGGAATACTACTGATCACGGTCGCTTGTGGTTCGAGGGGTTTTTCTTTGACTGGCTCTGGTGTTCGCTGTTCTTCAACGACTGGAGCAGCGACATCTTCACGGGAAGTGTTCTTCTCCTCGATTGGCGCAGGGGTTTCTTCCTTGCGCTTATTAGCGGATTCATTGCTCGTTTTTTCAATGCGCTGCTTCAGGCGTTCGCTCAGGTCAATTTTGCCTAGCACCGTTGGCTTTTGCAGTTTGACGCGGTAGCTTTCACTTTCCGCTTCATTTTTTTGCACGCTGTCTTCTTCGTTGCTTGGTTTTTCTTTAGTGGGTACTACTACCTCCGCTACTTCCGGCTTGGGCCGGACAGAACCAATGTTGACATTTTTAGCGGCGTCTTTGATTTCGATTGACTTTTGGAACTGTTTTAGCAATTCATCATACATCGGATCGGTAATCTTGGCGTTGGGCTTATTTTCAATATCAAAGCCCTTACTATTGAGGTGGTCCACAATAGTAGCTGTACCGACATTCAAGTCCCTAGCAATCTTGACTAAAACTCTTGACATTCGAAAGATTTAGAAAACTGGCACAAAGATAAGGGAAAACCATTGAAAGTAAAGCAAATCCGATTTTTCCACAGATTATCTTAGAAAAAATATTTTTAAATGGTTCTCCCTGAAAAAACGGACTCTAACTCATTCATAAGAGTTCGTTTTTAAAAATAGTTCCTCAGAAATCAATTATTTTCTCCTTCTTCGAATTCGGCACTCAGCACGCGAAGTACATCATCAATGGTTTCTTCCTCAAGGTCGGTACGGCGCAACAATTCCGCTTTGCTCAAATTGAGCACACTGCGGGCAGTATCGCAACCAATGGCCTGGAGGGCATCGATGATCCAGTCTTCAATTTCATCACCAAATTCGTCGAGATCGACGTCATCAATTCATATTCTTCGGTATTGTTGCGGTAAACGTCTATTTCGTATCCGGTAAGTTGGCTGGCCAATTTGATATTGGTTCCACTCTTGCCAATAGCCAATGACACTTGTTCCGGTTCGAGGTAAACATCAGCGTGGTTCGTTTCGGTGTTCAGCTCAATACGCGTCACCTTCGCGGGAGTCAATGCGCGCTGTATGTACAAGCTGGCATTGTTGGTATAGTTGACAATGTCAATGTTTTCATTGTTCAATTCCCGCACAATTCCGTGTATCCGTGAGCCTTTCATCCCTACACAAGCCCCCACTGGATCGATTCGGTCATCATAAGACTCTACAGCTACTTTGGCTCGTTCTCCGGGTAGGCGTACGATTTTTTTGATGCTGATCAATCCGTCTTCAATTTCCGGCACTTCTGCTTCCAGTAATTTTTCAAGGAAAGCGTTGTCAGTGCGCGACATGACCACAATCGGGGTATTGTTGCGCAATTCTACCCGGCGAATGATGCCTTTGACCATATCGCCTTTGCGGAAGAAGTCGGCTTTGATGGTTTCGGTGCGTGGCAGCACCAATTCATTGCCCGTTGCATCGTCGACCACCAAAAATTCTTTTTTCAGGATTTGGTGAATCTCGCCAACGATTACTTCCCCTACTCTTTCCGAGTAACTCTTGTATACTTCGTCTTTCTCCAGTTCCATGATTCTGGAGATCAAAGTTTGGCGCGCGGCCATAATGGCTCGGCGCCCAAAATCCTCCAGTTGTAACCGCTCGTAGCACTCTTCGCCAATTTCGTAGTCCTCGTCAATAGCCAGAGCTTCCGAAATTGAAATTTGTGCCCGATCGTCGGTAACTTCTCCATCGGGTACAATTTCACGTACCCGCCAGAGCTCCAAGTCACCGTTTTGTGTATTGACAATTACGTTGAAGTTGTCGTCTGATCCAAATTTCTTTTTGATCAGGGTACGAAAAACATCTTCCAGTACCCGCGCCATCGTAGGGCGGTCAATATTTTTCCCAGCTTTGAATTCCGAGAAAGTGTCCACCAGATTCATCGCAACAAAGCTTATTGGTTGAAAAGTTGAAAAGTTGAGGTGAGGGGCTGAGGCTAGCAGCGACATTGTATGACGCGGCAGCCTTAACTTCTCAACTTCTTAACTTCTCAACACACTCAGCTTTTATGAAAAACTAATCTTTACAATTGCTTTAGCTATGTGCTCGAAAGGAATAATTGTTTGCACGGTTCCTTTCATGTTCTTTTTTCCTTCTTTCCATTTGATTTCTTCTTCCAGAACAATGGATTCGGGATTCACTGCTTTTAATACGCCCGTTTTGGTTTCTCCGGCACTGAGTCTTACCTCAAAAGTACGACCGATGTTGCGCAGATACTGCCGTGCGAACTTCAATGGTCGTTCAATACCGGGTGAAGAAACCTCCAAGGTGTAAACTTCGCCCAACCAGCCATTGGTATCGAGGTGTGCCTCCAAAAAACGGCTGATGCGTTGGCATTTTTCAAATTGCATTCCGGAATCACTGTCAATGAATACTTCCAAACGATTGCCACCCTCCTGTTTGATTTCAATCGTGAAACAGTCAGCAAATTCAGGTTCCTGGTATTTTTCCTGTAGCAGCGCTTCGATTTTCTCCGTAATCATGTGTTGTGTTCGTTTTCCTTGTGCAAGGTAAAGAAGGATTAACACGCAAAAGAGGGAACCGTTTTCGATTCCCTCTTTTGTAGTGCTTTTTCCAACTTGGGTGCAAATATACGCAATGTTTTTGATTTTGAACAGCTTTTGTGCAGGCTTGGCTTATTTTTTTTATTTTTCATTGCTTTCAGAAAATAATGAAAAATAAATCATGCTTTGTAAAACCTGCGTTTTGTAATTTTGTTTTCAGGTTGTGTTGATTGGTTAGCACAAACCAGTCGTAAACGATTTAATCCATAGTCCATGCATACTGAAGATTTATTGCAGCGAGCACTGCGGCTCGAGTTTTTATCGGCAGAGGAAGGCCAATTTTTATTGGAACAAGCCCCTACTGCTGATTTAATGTACGTTGCCCATCAACTGCGGCGCAAACAAGTACCCGGTAATCACGTAACCTGGATCATCGACCGCAATTCCAATACGACCAATGTGTGCCTGGCCAATTGCAAGTTTTGTAATTTTTACCGCCGTCCAGGCCATGGTGAGGCGTACATTACGTCGATTGAGGAATACAAGCAAAAAATTGAAGAAACCTTTGCTTATGGCGGTGAACAACTGCTGCTGCAAGGTGGGCACCACCCTGATTTGGGGCTGGAATATTATACTGGCTTGTTTCGGGAGCTAAAATCTTTGTACCCCAACCTTAAATTGCATGCACTGGGTCCACCGGAGGTAGCTCACATCACCAAACTGGCCAAATCTACCCATTATGAGGTACTTAAAGCCTTGAAAGAATCGGGGCTGGATAGTTTGCCCGGTGCTGGGGCGGAGATTTTGGATGATCGGGTGCGTCGCCTCATCTCCAAAGGGAAATGTGGTGCACAAGAATGGCTCGACATCATGCGAGCGGCCCACCAACTGCACTTGACCACTTCAGCCACCATGATGTTTGGGCACATCGAAACCAACCTGGAACGTATGGAGCATTTGGTGAAAATCCGGGAAGTGCAATCCGAAAAACCCGCCGATGCCAAGGGCTTCCTGGCCTTTATTCCCTGGCCATTCCAGGATGAAGACACTATTCTCAAAAAACTGAAACGTGCTCGTAACACCGTTACGGGAGACGAATATGTGCGCATGATTGCCCTAAGCAGAATCATGTTGCCTAACGTGATCAACATCCAGGCCTCCTGGCTAACCGTGGGCAAACAGGTGGCACAAATCTGTTTGCACGCAGGTGCCAATGATTTTGGGAGCATCATGATTGAAGAAAACGTGGTATCTGCCGCCGGAGCACGTTTCCGTTTTACCGCCCAAGGCATTCAGGATGCCATTCGGGAAGCGGGTTTTGAACCAAAATTGCGCAATCAGCAATACGAATTCCGCGACTTACCGGGCAACATCCGGCAGCAGGAGTTGGATCGGGTGGAAATGATTGTGGATTAAGTTGAGTTGAGGGGTTGAGAGGGTTGAGGCTACCGCGAGCGATGTTGACACCCCCAAACCCTCAACTTCTTAACTTCTCAACTTAAATTAGTATGAAAAAAGCACTACTCTTTGCCATCCTCTTGTTTTGGGGAGTAACTTCTTTTTTGCGCAGCAAAAAAATGTAAAAGCCCTGGTGGGTGGAACGCTCATTGACGGCTATGGCAGTCATCCGATTCGCAACAGTGTCATCATCATCGAAGGTGAAAAAATTGCCAAAGTGGGGCAAGTCGGACAAATTGAGATTCCCAAAGATGCCGAAATCATCTCTACTGAAGGTATGAGTCTTTTGCCCGGTCTTTGGGACATGCACGTTCACTTGATGATCAATGGGCACAGCGATTACACGCATTGGGACAAAACGTACCCCAAACTGTTTGGCAGTGTCATCATGCCCTCCTCTGCAAAACAGCTTTTGATGGCGGGTGTGACCTCTGCCCGCGACCTGGGGGCACCTCTAGAGGAATCCATTGCCGTACGCGATGCCATCAACAAGGGGACTTTGGATGGACCTACTTTATACGTATCAGGGCCTTTTATTCAAAAAAAACCTTATCCAGGCACCGAACAGTTCCGTTGGGGGGTTGAAGGGGCTGAAGATGCCCGCAATAAAGTGCGCAAATTGGCCAAAGCCGGCGTGGATTGTATCAAACTCATCGATCACGACCAGATGACGATGGAGGAAGTGAGCGCAGTAGTAGATGAAGCACATAAACTGAAATTAAAGGTAGTTGGGCACGCCCACCGTCCCGAAGAAATCCGTAGAGGGCTTAAATTGGGGGTCGATTGCTTTGAACACACCGGGTTGTCCTCTTCACCCGATTACCCCAACGACATCCTCAATCAAATCAAAGAGCGAACCGCTCAGATGAACCTGGGCCCCTTGTATTGGACACCCACCATTGAAGGTCTGTACAATTACACCTACAACCGCGACAATCGGGAAAAACTGGATGATCCTTCCTGGCACGTGGGACTTCCTGACTCCATCATTGCCGATATCCGACAGTCGATCGAGCACCCCGATCGTTTGGCTTATTTTCAACTCACGCCGCTGCGTCAGCCTACGCTGGCCAAGAAATTTCAACAACTCAAAGAAGCGGGTGTGGTGCTGCTGATTGGTACCGATAGCGGTATTCCCATGAAATTTCACAGCCAGTCGACCTGGAACGAACTGGATGTATGGGTGAACCACCTTGGTGTAGATCCAATGTACGCGATTCGGGCGGCTACGTATTGGCCAGCATTGTTTCACGGTGTAGCGGATCAGGTAGGAACCGTCACAGAAGGAAAATACGCAGATATCATCGCGGTGCGCGGAGATGTATTGCGCTACATCAGCCTATTGCAGGATGTGGACATGGTGATCAAACACGGCAAACGGTATAAGTAAGTAGTGACGAATTTTTCGAATGACGAGTGACGAATTTGGTGCTGTGCTTGGATAGGAGCGCCCCATTCGTCACTCGTCATTCGAAAAATTCGTCACTACTTACTGATCTTGCACTTCTGGCAAATCTTGATTACTACTTTCGGGTATTACCGGAGCGGGAGTAGCTACCACTTCCTCATCTTTCTGGTAATAGCGAAAAAAGTCGCGTTGGAAAATCAGGATATTCAGTACACCCGTGGTGATCGAAACATCAGCAATGTTGAACACTGGTTTGAAGAAAAAATACTCCTTCCCTCCGAGAAATGGCACCCAAGTGGGGTAAATGCCTTGCCAAATGGGAAAATATAGCATATCGACTACCTTCCCGTGTAAAAAACCTGCGTAACCGCCTTCCGGTGGAAACAAGGTAGCCAGTCCCCCATGATAATAAGAAGGTGAAAAGATGAGCCCATAAAAAGCACTGTCCAGAATGTTGCCGATGGCTCCAGCCAGGATGAGTCCAAAACTGGCCAATACCCCAAAGCGAATATTTTCACCAATGAGTTGACGAATAAAAAGAATCAGAAAAATGACGGCAGCAATGCGAAAAAGGCTCAAGGCCAATTTGCCATATTCACCGCCCAAATCCCAGCCAAAGGCCATGCCATTGTTTTCTACAAAATGCAACAGCGCCCAATCCAGGCCCAGGATTTTGATTTCAGCACCATACTCCATGTGGGTTTTCACCCCAATCTTCAAGGCTTGATCAGCCACTAAAACCAAAAAAACCAGTATTCCTACTTTAACTGATGGCTTCAAGAGCGTATTTTTTTAAGTTGAACGGTTGAAAAGTTGAAAAGTTGAAGTGAAGTTTGAAAGACCACTTTAGCGTAGTTTATTCACGCATGAAAAACTTAAGATTGATTATCAATCCCACATTACCGACAACTTTTCAACAATTTAACCCTAAACGCTTCAACATTACAGTTGTTCCTCCTCGTCATAACCTTCTTCCTCGTAAGCTTGATCTTCTTCGAGCACGTCGTCGATTTCATCTTCCAAATCCTCCTCTTCTTCCTCCTCAACTCCGTTCTCCGATTTGATCTTGCTCCGGCGTACCAGAGCATTGGCGCGATCGCCGTAATATTCCTTGCGGTTTTTAGCCAGTTCAATGGCCATGAACAAAGCTTCTCGGAAAGAATCCGGGTCTGCCTCGTTTTTCCCGGCAATATCATAGGCTGTGCCATGATCAGGAGAAGTACGAATCGCGCTTAATCCGGCAGTATAATTAATACCACTTCCAAACGCCAAAAGTTTAAATGGGATCAAACCTTGATCATGGTAAATGGCCAAAATGCCGTCGAATTTCTTGTAGTAACCCGAACCAAAGAACCCATCCGCCGGGAATGGTCCCATGACCAACATGCCGTTCTTTTTGCATTCAATGATGGCTGGCCGGATAATGCGGTCATCTTCATCACCCAATACACCCCCATCACCAGCATGTGGATTCATGCCCAGTACCGCAATGATTGGCCGATCGATGCCAAAATCGACCCGCAAGGTTTCTTCAAAGGTCTTCAACTTGCGTGAGATGAGTTCTTTGCTCACCTTGCCTGCTACCTCGCGCAAGGGCAGGTGGTTTGTAGCGACCCCAATGCGCAGGGTATCACTGACCATCAACATAAGACTTTCCTTACCGTTGGCTAGTTCCTGGGTCAGGTACTCGGTGTGCCCGGGAAAGGGAAAGTTGGCCATCTGCATGGCCTCCTTATTGATTGGAGCAGTTACGAGGGCATCGATGTACCCTGCCTTTAGCTCTTTGACCGCCCACTCCAAGGCCTGATAGGCGTATTTCCCACTTACGTCTGTCGGTTTACCGAGCACGATATTGACGTTTTCCTGCCAACAGTTCACTACATTGACGCGATCGGGAAAAACCCGTTCTGCGTTGCGAATTTGCTGGAAAAGGAAATCTAGGCCAACGATATTTTTGTGGTACGAAACGATCTTAGAGGATCCGTACAACACGGGTACGCAAAAGTTGATTATTTTAGGATTGGACAGTGTTTTTATGATTACCTCTAACCCAATTCCATTGATATCACCGATGCTGATGCCGATTTTAAGTTTGTCCAGTTTTTCCTGGCCTACTGCTTGTTCATTCATCACAGTTAAATCCTACGGGTTGTATTTAATTTTGATAGTTTTGCAAAGTAATGGTAAAAAAAGCAGAAAATTGTTTTGAAAGCTAAAAAATCCTTTGGGCAGCACTTTCTCAACCGGGAAGAAATTGCCGAACGCATCGCCAATAGTTTAACAACCAACACCGAATTGGCTCCGCTTGTTTTGGAAGTGGGGCCTGGAAAAGGTATGCTGACCAAATATTTACTGGCAAAAACTGCTTCCCTAAAAGTGGTTGAAGCAGATGTAGATATGGTCAATTATCTCCAGAAATACTATCCACAATTGCAGGACAACATCATTTCAGGGGATTTTCTAAAAGTTGATCTTGCGGAGGTATTTGAAGGTCAGGCCTTTGGTTTGATTGGCAACTTCCCCTATAACATCTCGTCACAAATCGTTTTTCACATGATCAAATTCCGACCCTATGTACCGGAAATGGTCGGGATGTTTCAAAAAGAAATGGCAGATCGGATCATCGCCAAACCGGGTGGCAAAGATTATGGCGTGATCAGTGTTTTGACTCAGGCTTATTATGAGGGTAAAACCTTGTTCAATGTTGACAAAAGTTGTTTTTCACCTCCACCGAAGGTGCAATCCGCAGTCATTCGTTTGGTGCGCAAAGAAAATCAAGATCTTGGCTGTGATGAGTCACTTTTCCGACAAGTAGTCAAAACGTCATTTAACCAACGGCGTAAGATGCTGCGCAATACCCTCAAACCCTTGTTCTCTGAAGGTTCCGAAATATTGGAGGATGTTTTTTATCAGCAACGCCCGGAACAATTGGCCTTAACCGATTTCATTGAAATAACCCGCAAGTTACAAAAGCTTAACAACCATTGACATGCATAGGAATTTACGCATGCCTTAAAAAAACTGGTCTATTTATTGATGTAAAAGTCAAGCACAAAGTAAATTTGTAAACACACGCTTAAAACCCTTCTCGAATGATTACTTCTCCTTTTTTGGGTGAGCTCATTGGCACCATGGTGCTCATCCTGCTGGGCAATGGTGTAGTTGCCAACGTTTTACTCAGCAAAACCAAAGGAAACAACGGCGGTTTGATTGCCATAACGGCGGGCTGGGGCTTTGCAGTGACCATGGGCATCTTTATCGCCCAAAAATTTGGCAGTCCAGCTGCCCACCTCAATCCTGCCGTCACCATTGCCATGGCGGTCAAAGACAACAACTTCAGCAACGTCCTTCCATTTATCAGTGCCCAACTGTTGGGGGCCATTTTAGGGGCTACCTTGGTGTGGCTACACCACCTGCCACATTGGGGAGCGACCAACGATCAGAGCCTTAAGTTAGCCGCTTTCAGTACGAGTCCGGCCATCCCTAACGCTCCGGCCAACCTCATCAGTGAGATCATCGGTACGCTGGTATTGGTCATTGGTGTAATTGCCTTGTATGCGGAGGCTGGCTCGGGTATGGCACCACTGTTGGTTGGTGTTTTGGTTTGGTCCATTGGCCTGAGTTTGGGCGGCACCACGGGGTATGCCATCAATCCCGCCCGGGATTTGGGGCCGCGGATTGCACATGCCATTCTGCCCATTGCTGGAAAAGGTGGGAGTGAATGGGGCTACGCCTGGGTGCCAGTAGTTGGGCCAATTGTAGCAGCGTTGATTGCTGGAGCAATCTTGAATGGGTTTGGCTTTTGATAAAAAATAACGAATAGTGAATGACGAGTGCCGAATTTGTCGGTCATTTCAGCCCCGCTCAGGGACCGACAAATTCGGCACTCGTCATTCACTATTCGTCATTGGCCAACTATGCGTATTGATTCAGGATGTTCTCGTACATTTCCTGTCTTCCGCTGTTCAACCCAGGCTCAGGATTGGCGTGTGCCAAAGCGTGCAAATCCTGTAAACTGAGTTTTCCATCTTCAAACTCTTTGCCTTTACCGCTGTCGTAGCTGGCATATCGCTCTTTGCGCATGGCCAAAAACTTCGACTTGCTCAAGACTGCGTCAGCGGCGATCAAGGCGCGGGCAAACACATCCATACCGCCAATATGGGCGTAAAAAATATCGATCAGATCGGTGGAGTTGCGGCGGGTTTTGGCATCAAAATTCACGCCACCCCCTTGTAAACCACCTGCTTGTAGAATCACCAACATCGATTCCGTCAATTCCATCACGTTGTTGGGGAACTGGTCGGTATCCCAGCCATTTTGGTAATCGCCACGGTTGGCATCAATGCTGCCCAACATGCCCGCATCCGCTGCCACTTGCAGTTCGTGCTGGAAAGTATGCAGCGCCAAAGTGGCGTGGTTTACTTCGATGTTGATTTTAAAATCATCAGCTAGACCGTAACGGTTGAGGAAACCAACCACCGTCGCACAGTCAAAATCGTACTGGTGCTTGCTGGGCTCCATGGGTTTGGGTTCGATAAAAAACACCCCTTTGAAGCCTTGGCTGCGGGCATAATCGCGTGACATACTCAACATACGCGCGAGGTGCTCTTGCTCCCGCTTCATGTCGGTATTCAGCAGAGACATGTAGCCTTCCCGACCACCCCAGAACACGTAATTTTCCCCATTGAGTGCAATAGTAGCATCGATGGCGTTTTTGAGCTGTGCTCCTGCATATGCTGCCACATTGAAATCCGGGCTAGTCGCCGCGCCATTCATATAGCGGGGATTGGAAAACAGGTTGGCTGTCCCCCAAAGTACTTTCACACCAGAGGCGGCGATCTTTTCTTTGGCGTAGTCAACGATGGCGCTTAAACGGCGCTCACTTTCAGCGAGGCTGGGGCCTTCGTCTACCAAATCCACATCGTGGAAACAAAAATAGGGCGTGCCAATTTTAGTAAAAAACTCAAATGCGGCATCCATTTTGTCCTTGGCTGACTGTACCGCGTCACTTGCCTCCAACCAGGGAAAATTTTTAGTGCCCGGGCCAAAGGGATCTCCACCTGTACCACAGAAAGTATGCCAATAAGCCGTAGCAAAGCGAAAGTGCTCTTTCATGGTCTTGCCCGCCACTACCCGATTTTCATCGTAGTATTTAAAGGCCAGCGGATTGTCGGAGCCAGCTCCTTCAAACTGTATTTTCCCAATCCCGGGAAAATACTCGCGATTCCCCAATACAACAGAATTACTCATGATCTCTATTTGTTTGATAGTTTATGCAATTGGTTTAACCAAACACGGTACGCGGCGGTATGCGCATCAGCATTGGATAAAGGCTCATAAGCTCCCACTTTGGGCGTACTGCCCAGCGCTTCGCGCAAAGATGAATAAACGCCAGCCCCAAATCCCGCTCCTTTAGCTGCGCCTACTGCCCCGGTGGTATCCAGCATTTCAATGTGGCTGTTGCACAAGGTAGCAATGGTTTCGGCAAAGATACGCGATTGAAACAAGTTGTCATTGCCCACCCGCATTACTTTTAAGTCGAGGCCCATCTCTTGCAGGATGCTCATGCCGTATACAAATGCAAAAGCAATACCTTCCAGTCCTGCACGAATCAAGTGCGCTTGTCCGTGGCGGTTGAAGTTGAGTCCCTGAATTTGAGCCCCCAAATCGACGTTGTTCAGGATGCGCTCGGCGCTATTTCCGAAGGGCAGGATAGACAAGCCATCGGCCCCAATGGGAACCTGCGCGGCGCGTTCTTCCAATTCAGGGTAAGACACCCCTGCTGCACCCAGGTTTTGCCGCAACCAGCTGTAAGTGATGCCGGCACCGTTGATGCACATCAACACTCCGATGGAAGGGTGCTCCAGGGTATAATTGACGTGGGCAAAACCATTGACCCGGGAAAGAGGATCGAAAACCGCCTGGTCCGTAATGGCATATACTACCCCCGAAGTACCTCCAGTAGCCGCTACCTCCCCTGGATCAAGCACATTGAGGGAAAGGGCATTGTTGGGCTGATCTCCTGCCCGGTAAGCCACGGGAATACCCGCAACCAAACCCAGCTCAGCAGCAGCTGCTGCCCGCAATGCGCCTTGGATACCAAAAGTAGGCTGCAGCGCTGGCATCAAAGCGGGGTCGATCTGGTAATCCTGGAAAACCAGATCGGCGGGTTTTTTCTCCAAAAAATCCCAAAATATGCCTTCAGAAAGTCCCGAAATGGTGGAACAGCTTTCTCCCGTCATTTTGAGGGCAATGTAGTCGCCGGGAAGCATAAAGTGTTTGATGCGCCGGTATAGCTCGGGTTCGTTCTCTTGAACCCAACGCAGTTTGGATGCGGTGAAATTGCCTGGTGAATTGAGCAAGTGCGCCAACGCTTTTTGCTGGCCAATGCGTTCAAAGGCGGCAGCGCCAATGTCTACTGCACGGCCATCACACCAAATGATGGAAGGACGGAGCACCTGATCAGCCGCATCCACCAGCACCAGACCGTGCATCTGGTAAGAAATTCCAATGGCTTTTACGGATTGAGGATTAAAAGGATGGCTTTTCAACAAGCGCTGGGTAGCTTGCACAATCCCTTCCCACCATTGGTCGGGATGTTGTTCGGCCCAACCGGCACGAGGTGCCTGCATATCCATCTCGCGATCCGGATATTGCGTGCGCACCAAAGTTTTGCCGCTTTCAGCATCGACCAATGCCGCTTTTACCGAAGAACTACCTATGTCATATCCGATGAGGTACATAAATTTGTGCGTTTATTTGTTTGTTAGACTTGTTGAGGCAGAAAGCTGCCTTTACCCGTCTGTATAGTTCGAAACAAAGAAAGGTATTTTAGCCCTATTGTGAAACGAATTGCCAAAAAAAAGGCCATGATAAGTTACAACCCAAAAGACTGGATCACCTTCATCTTTCGCTTTCACCGCTCGGATACGGTGCGGCGCTTGTTTCCCCTGATCGTACTCATTTCGGTATATTCTGCCGGGATCGCCTATTTAGAGCTGGAAGTTTGGCAATTGAGTGCCCAGAGTTATGTGCGCAATATTTCCGTGATGCACACTTTACTAGGCTTTGTCATTTCCTTTTTACTGGTTTTTCGGACGAATACTGCCTACGAACGTTGGTGGGAAGGACGGCGTTTGTGGGGCACATTGGTCAACACCAGCCGCAACCTGGCCATGAAGCTAGCAGCCTTGCTCCATGCTGAAGCCGATGAGCGCGATTTTTTCCGGGCTATGATCCCTGCCTATGCAGCGGCACTGCAGCGGCACTTGCGCAGTGAAGAAACCCGCATTGAGTTGTTTGACAAATTGCCCGCTGGCGTACAACAAAAGATGGATTTGGAAAAACACATCCCCAACCAAATTGCCGCCTTGCTGTACAGTCGGGTACTCTTCCTTGCTGAACAAGGCAAACTGAGTGGTGAGCACCTCCTTTTTCTCAACCCCGAGTTGCAATCCTTTACCGATGTTTGTGGGGCTTGTGAGCGCATCAAAAACACCCCCATCCCTTATTCTTACAGCGTGTTCATCAAAAAATTCATCTTTTTTTACATCATGACCTTGCCTTTTGGTTACGTGTTTAGCCTCGGGTACTACGTCATCCCCATCGTGGCCTTTATCTTTTATGTACTGGCCAGTTTGGAAATTATTGCCGAGGAAATTGAAGAACCCTTTGGCGCAGATGAGAATGATTTGCCCCTGGGCATGATCAGCCGCAACATCCAGATGCACATCGGGGAGTTGATTTAGGAGGAAAATGTAATTTTTACTTATTTAGAATCATAAAAATTTCATAATGAAATTTTTATGATTCTAAATTTTATTTTTTTTAAAATTCTCACCTCTTTTTTTTAGTTGAAAAACGCAACTGATTTTTCTTTAATTGTCCCTTATTTTTGTGGTATTGGAAGGGGAAAGACTCTCCAATGCAAATTCCCACAGGGTTTCATAAGGAATAATCTCCAAATCGAAATCTTGTTTGGCTTGGCTCAGAGGTACCGCGAGTAGCTTTTGGTAATAGGGTTCGGCTTTGCGTTGCACGGCGATGCGGTTGAAGTGGCCTTTGTCCAATTGCAGCAGCATTTTGATGAAGCAGTTGCTGCGGTAACTCTCGTCACGCCGCAAATGGCGGTGGGCATAAGAGCTGAGGGCGTCCATTTTGTCAATGATGCTGTCATAATCTTTCTCCAAAAGCAGGAAAAGGATTTGAATGGTGATCAGGTTGATGTTTTCACCAGTTTTATCCTGGTTGGACAACCTGAACTCATTGATGAATTTTTTGCTGCGAAACTTGATGTTAAGTTCGGGGAGCTGGGTCACTCTGCCCGTACGAATCAAATAAAACACCAAAGCTTCATTGATGCGCCACCGTTCCTGAATCGTGGATGATTGTTTTGATAAGGCTGGATTATCCATCGTTTCTCGCAAGTAATCTAAGGCAAGATCGTATTTTTGAGCATGCAGATAAAGTTGGAAAAGCGTCATTGCACTCAAAAACCAGTTGACGTTCTCTTTTGGAGACAGAACGATGGCTCTTTTCCCAGCTTCAGCCCCTTTTTCAAAATTGCCAAGCATATAATAGGCAACAGACAATTGGAACGAAAAGTACTGGATCTGAGTTCTTGATGTTTCTTGCTGTTTATTTTCAAAAAACGTCAGCGCCTCTTGGCAGGCAATAACCATATTTTCATAATCTGCTGCCACTTGGTAACGAGAAACAGCAATCAAATGTGCAATCATGTTCAAGCGATAAGAAGAAAACCGTTGCGTGTACGTTTTTAGTTCTTCCGCGAATTGGGCAATTTTTTTTGCAAATTTTAAATCTAATGAACTTTTACCACCATAATGCCATGCAAATACGGCATAATATTTCTCTGCAAGAATTTCGGCCTGCAAAATTTCTTGGGAGGTTTCTACAATTTTGCTGTAATAGAAATATTTTTTTTTGACTTTATCAATTGACCCATAATGCACGGCCAAATGACGGGCCAAAGGGAGGGTAATGTCGGTAAATTCATTTTTAAGGGAGATTTTGATCGTTTCCTCGGCCAATTTGATGGCGGGTGCCCGCATGAATCTTGCTAAAAGGGAGTTGACTGCAGCATAATTGCGGTAACAGGTCAAGACTTCTTTTTGTAGCGGATTGGCTGCCGTTTTGTGAAAATCGATCAAAAAAAGCAGGTTGAGCAAACGTTCTTCCAACTGCTGGGCCAAACGATAGTAGTACAATTTGGCGTTTTTGTTTTTCGGGAAAAAAAAATCCTGGGCTGCTTGTTCGCTTGTTATCGAGCCGTCGGCAATTTTTTCATAAAAGATTTTGAGCTTGGAGTTTTCCACAAAAACTTCCAGATGTTTGAACTTATTTTTGTTGAGCAGGCGAACCAAATCGATCAGATGGGTCATTGGCGCAAATAATTTATTTTTGATAACCTGTTATGATTTTCTAAAAGTATAAAAATCAACTCATTCTTTAACAGTCTATTGCTTATTTTTTTTACAATGAAATGAAAAATCTTTCCTATCGCATTTCGCTGTAAAACGAAATTGCTGCCCCTCTACGGCCACCCTACCTTTGTTTCAACAAAATCAATGACTTATGGAGGCAATTATCATCAGCTTGTTGCTGTTCTTCAGCAACGCAGACTTTTCTTTGGGGCAACTTAACCAAAGCAACAACAATAGTGTAGCGGAGCAAACTTCGGGGTATCAAGATCAACCTGCACCACTCTATGATGACAACGCCGTAGAGTGTTCATCCGGTGGAAAAATAGGGACTATGGACTTAGATGGCTTTTAGCTCCACCCACACAAAGACATACGGTTTATTAGTACCACTAACTTCTTTCAGCGCTTTTTTGGATTTTTGCATTACCTGTTGTACATTAGAATATTATTGGTTAGAACGCTGTAATTAAAGCGCTGCGGGGTATCGAGCAGTTCCGGGCAAAGAAGCTTGATACCCCTTTTTTCTTTTACAAAAAACAAGTTTGGGAAAACGCAAATGGCACCTCATGTTTCTCACTGAGCGTGTATTTGGCGTTTTTGTTGTTGTGTATCAGGTAGTGTACAGGCAAATAGAAGGAGGAGAGAAAAAAAGGCAACCTCGGACTGAGAATGGTTTTGCTTGAATGCAACTAGTGAGTGTAAGCCGAGGTTGCCTAGCGAATTGTAACCTTAACTGATGCATATACGCACAGGGTTGTTTCTTCGCTGCCTGGAAAAATTATTTTTTTTCGTAGGAGGCCACCAAATCGCGCAATTCTGTCAGATAGGCGGCTTTTTTCGGTGCTCGGCGCTCAATACTGGTGGGTGTAAAAAAGGTATGTTTTTCTAGGAAAGACACCTGCAAGCGGTTCCAGGCCTCTTCATTTTGCAGCACATTATAGGCTTTTAGCTCTTGGTACAGGGTAGCACCGATGTTATAAAAATCATCTCGACCTAAATAATCCAAATCCGCATCACAAAGAATGGCTTCCAGGGGATTTTGAGGATTTTGTGGGATTTTCGTGGCCATGATCATGCCACAAATTTGCTCAACCTCTTCATCGTTGTACCCAAACTTGGGCAATTCGAGACGGGCTATCTGACAACCCAGCAATTCGTGGTCTTTGTTGTTGATGGTAAAGCCTGAATCGTGGAAAAGGGCAGCGGTCTTGAGCAAGACGGCTTCTTTGGCGGACACGGCTTCAATGTTGCAGAGCTCTTTGGTAATGTCAAAGACATCCAAAGTATGGTGCAAACCATGATAAGTCAAATCAGCGGAGAGTTCGCGCTTGAGCTTATCGACGATAAAATCCTTGGCTGCATTGTAATCCATTCCTGCAATTGAAGGTGAGCGCTAAGTGGGCGTTGGTTTCCAATTTTGCCATGGTGCGATTAACAATCCATCCTTAGCAGAACAGCAAAATTGAAAACCAACGCTAAGTCACTTGACAAATATAAACAAGAAAATTAAAATCAATCCAAAAGAACTACACCAGAAGCCATAAACTTCAATTCTTCTTTAGGTTTGGTGATCAAGGCGATCTCCGCAGCAGATTTACCTGCGTCTTCGGCATAGTGGCGAAGCTCATCTACTGGCGTCACTTCGCGGTAGGCCATGCCCTGCATCACGACTTTGCGGCCAGAAATGTCTTTAGGCATAAAAAAGGCGTAATCCTTAAATTTGACAAACATTTTGGGCTGGCCCTCGGCATCGGAGATAATGTTCATCCAGCAGCCTTTGACCTGGCATACCCCTTCTACTTTTCCCACCACTTTTACTTTCAGGGAATCTTTGGCATCAAGCTCCGCAAGCAGGGCATCGTAGGAAATAGCGCCAGTTGGCTTTATTTTTGCGCCAAAGTGTTTGCCATCACCTTTGTCACTTACGCTGTTCTTGGTGCTGTTGCAAGCAAATAGGGTCGTAGCCACCATGAGGAAGAGAAAGAATCTTTTCATAACCTTCAGTTGTTTTTTTCTGCAAAATTAATATTCCTGATCAGTGCGCGATCAAAAAAAATGATAACGGTTTACATTTGACTTAAAATTTCTTTAAAGCCAAAAAACCGAGCAATATGGATAACCCATTACAGGTTAATAAAATTATTCAATCCTCAATAAAAAACAACACAATCTGGATGAACCTTACACTATGTTTTTTTGGAGAATCGCTTTGATTGATACAATTAACTCCGTTTCAGGTATGAAGATGTTGTGTTGCGTGTGGAGCCTACTGTGGGTCACCCTGGTGTTAAATGCTCAAAATCCGTCTTTTAAGTGCATTAAAGGCAATTGCGAAAACGGATTTGGGAAGTGTATACTTCCCAATGGATCCGTTTACGAAGGTGTTTTCCAGGCTGGGAAAATCCATGGCTTGGGAACGATGGACTTCCCCAATCGAGACCGGTACAGCGGTGAATGGCGCAACCAGGTGCGTCAAGGTAGAGGCCGTTACAAATTTGCCACTGGCGACGAATACTTAGGCGAATTCCAATCCAATGCAATCCAGGGCACAGGCACCATGACCTACATCGACGGCTCGAAATACGAAGGCCAATGGTACAACAGCCAGCCACAAGGCAAAGGGGTACTCACGTTAGCCAATAAGGACCGCTACGAAGGTGATTTTCAACTGGGAAAATTTGGGGGGAAAGGCACCATGATCTACGCCAATGGGGATAAATATGTGGGAGGATGGAAAGATAGCAAGCCACATGGTAGTGGCACCCTCAGTACAACAACCGGAGCGCCACTGGCTGGCATTTGGGATCAAGGCCGTTTTTTAGGGGCTAGTCGACTGGAAATTCTACAAAATCAGGTCGCCCTTCCTGATGATACCCTCCAGTACCGCAATTGTAATGTGGAGTATTGTGCTACTGGATTGGGGCAGTTTGTTTACCGGAATGGAACCCGTTACATCGGTTATTTCGCCAATGGCAACCCTGAGGGTTTGGGAAAAACTTTTTACCCCTCGGGTGATCGGTACGAGGGGGGTTGGAAAAGCAACAATCCTCAAGGACGTGGGATCATGTACTATCGCGATGGCCGCATCCTCACCGCATTATGGGAAAAAGGGCTGCCTGTACAAAAAATATTTGAAGAGACCCAAAAACCCAACGCCGGGACAAAACCGCCTTCAGGCAAACCCACTTCAGACGTAAAGATTTGGGCCGTAGTAATAGGTGCAGCACAATACAACCACCTGGTTTCCTTGCGTTTTACCGATGATGATGCTTACCTGGTCTATGCTTTTTTGCGCAGCCCCGAGGGTGGTGCTGTACCCGAAAGTCAGATTCGGCTCTTGATCGATGAAGATGCCACCCGCAGTGGAATTCTCTCGGCTATGAACACGCTTTATCAAAAAGCTGATGATAATGATGTGATTTTTTTCTATTTTTCCGGCCACGGCATTGAAGGCTCATTTTTGCCCGTTGATTACGATGGATACAACAATGGCATTCAACACGAGGAATTAAAAAATATCATCGAAAAAAGCCGCGCTAAGCACAAAATCATAATCGCTGACGCCTGTCATGCAGGTAGTATTGGCAATCCTCGGACTCCTGTTCACCTCGAACTTGAAAAGTTTTATCGGGCATTTGTAAGTACCAAAGGGGGTACTGCACTGTTCATGTCCTCAAAAAGTGAAGAATATTCACTTGAAGACAATGGTTTGCGATCAGGAGTATTCAGCCACTTTTTAATCAAGGGCTTAAAAGGTCCTGCTGATCAAGACCATAACAACCTGATAACCATCAAGGAAGCATTTGACTATGTACAACGCAATGTGCGTACGTATACGGCCAATATACAAACACCATTGTTGTTTGGCACTTTTGACCAGGCAATGCCTTTTGCATTGATTAGAGAATAACGACCTAATAGTTGTTTAAATATTTGGTAAAGGAACTCTACCCCACAAATTATTTCCACCATGAAGAAGCTCATTTTCTGCTTATCATCAGTAGTAACCTTAAGCCTACAAATAGGTATGGCCCAGTGCATCACGGGCAATTGCATCGACGGTAGTGGTGTAATGTACTACCCCAGTAGTAGTTCGCGCTACGTCGGTGAATTTAAAAGTGGCAGACGGGAAGGTTTTGGCTTTTTGTACTTGCCCAATGATGGCAACTACATGGGTTATTGGAAAAACAACCGGTATGAAGGCGAAGGCATTCGCCTGATGGGAGATGGCAAGATAGAACAAGGCATTTGGAAAGAGGGGCAATTGACCAAACCCATGGCCAACTTGAATTTGCGTTTGGATGGCAACGCCATCAAATTCAAACCTGGCTGTATATCGGGCAATTGTTTTGAGGGAAATGGCATCAAATTGTATCCCGATGGCATGATTTACCTGGGCGATTTTAAAAATGGCAACCGCAACGGTTTTGGCAAAGTATACAATCCCGACAAATCAATTTACGAAGGGCGCTGGGTAAATAATAAAATGGATGGCTCCGGAATGTTCATTGACGATCGGGGCGTGAAAAAAACCGGGGTCTGGAAAGAAAACACCTATGTAAGTTCGGGAACAAATCCGGGCGCTGTCCCTGTTTTAGCCAGTAAAAATCCTTTACGCCAGACTGGTTGCATTTCCGGCGATTGCATCAATGGTTACGGGACTTACGTCTACATGGACGGAAGCCGGTACATCGGCCCATTTAAGGATAGTCTTTCACATGGTCAAGGAATAGCCATCTACCAACACAAAGACGGCACCTCCAGCCGCTACGAAGGGATGTTCGAAAAAGGCAATGCACAAGGTCGGGGTACCTATACTTATGCCGATGGTCGCAAAAAAATAGGCTTTTGGAAAGAAGGAAAACCGGTTCAAACCCTGGAATCAGAAATTGCCAACCCCACCAGCCAGCCCAGTCTTGCAGGCCCCGGCATCAAAATCTGGTCGGTCATCATCGGGGTCGCCTCTTACAAAGACATGCCTACCTTGCGCTTTACCGACGATGATGCCTACCGCATCTACGCGTTCCTGAAAAGCCCGGAAGGTGGTGCGGTTGCCGATGAACAAATCAAACTCCTGATTGATGAAGCAGCAACCCGCCAAAATATACTCAACGCCATGCGCGAGGTTTTTTACAAAGCTGGCCCCAATGACTTTGTGCTGCTTTACTTTTCTGGTCACGGCCTTCCCGGTGCCTTTTTGCCCATCGATTACAATGGTATTGACAATAAAATCTTCCACCAGGAAATCAACGATATGCTCAAAAAGAGCCCGGCCAAGTACAAACTCTGCATTGCCGATGCTTGTCATTCCGGAAGCATGTTGGCGGCGCGCTCGGTGCAGTCTACCCAAAATACCATTGTAGGATTTTACAATCAGTTGGCTCAGGCTCAGGCAGGTACAGCATTGATCATGTCTTCTAAATCGGAAGAAACCTCTTTGGAAGCCAGTGGCCTGCGCCAAGGCGTGTTCAGCCACTTTCTTATCCGGGGCTTAAAAGGTGAGGCTGATTCCAACCGTGACAAAAAAGTAACCATCCAGGAGTTGTTTGATTTTGTGTACAGCAATGTGCGTTCGTTTACGGGTAATCTGCAATCGCCGATCATTAGAGGAGATTACGACCATTCAATGATCGTTTCGGCGGTAGAACGCCCGTAGGGACGATCCTCCGTGGTCACCCATAGGGCATCCACATGGGCAAATCCGTAGGGGCATCCACAAAGGAATTCCCCTACGGATTTTTTATTTGTTTTTATAAAAACAATTTTTACCTTTGCAGCCCAAATTTTTGATAACCAAATATGTCTGAATCCGATGAGAAATTACGAAGTAACATTCATCGTTGACCCCGTGCTGGCGTCTGAAGAAATCAAGGCGACTGCTCAGACATATGTCGATCTCCTCAAAAGCAAAGGCTGCGAGATCGTGCATATTAACGAGATGGGCTTGCGTCAATTGGCTTTCGCCATTGGCAAGCGTCATTCCGGGGCCTACTATTGTGTTGAATTCAAAGCTGTTGATGGCAGCTTGATCAACGATTTTGAACTTGCGTTCCGCCGCGATGAGCGCATCATTCGCTTTTTGACCGTAGCACTTGACAAGTACGGCATTAAGTACAATGAAGACAAGCGCAAAGGCTTGATTGGTACTGTGAAAAAGAAGAAGGTAGTTGAGGAAAGACGTGACGACAGAAATGATCGCAACGACCGTAGAGGGAACAACAGTGGCCCACGCCGCCCAGCTCCAGCTCCGGCTGATCAGGAACCTGCAGTTGCTACTGAACCAAAAGCAGAGTAATCCACATTGCTAACCTTCTAAAAGACAACAACCAATGGCAAATAAGGACGATATTAAGTTCCTGAGCAATCCAAAAATTGGACAGAACCGCAAGAAATACTGCCGGTTCCGCAAGTTTGGCATCAAGTACATCGATTACAAAGATGGCGACTTTTTGCTCCAATTCATCAACGAGCAAGGCAAAATTCTGCCTCGCCGCATCACGGGCAACTCTCTGAAGTACCAACGCAAAGTGGCTACAGCGGTTAAACGTGCGCGTCACCTGGCATTGCTGCCCTATGTAGCCGATTTGCTGAAATAATTCGTTTCGGTCTACAGCGATTTGATTTAAGAATACCCCTGGGTATTCAACAACTCAAAATCATCATCAATCATGCAAGTTATTCTGCTTAAGGATATTGATAAACTGGGGGATCGTTTTGAAGTAGTTTCCGTAAAAAATGGTTACGGACGCAACTACTTGATTCCGCAGGGCTTGGCTCGGGTAGCCAACAAAACCAACGTGGCTTCTATCGACGACATTAAGCGCGTTGAAGAAGAAGAAGAGGCCGCACGCCGCGCCGAATTCGAAGCCATTGCTACTCAATTGGCTAGCCAAACCATCAAAATTGGTGCTAAAGCTGGTCAAAGTGGTAAAATTTTCGGTAGCGTTACCAACGTACAAATCATTGCGGCCATCAAGGAGCAATTGGATCTGGAAATTGAGCGCCGCAAAGTAACTTTCACCGAAGAGATAAAAGAACTGGGCACCTATACGGCTCAGGTTCAACTTTCTCGTGATGTAGTAGGCCAGGTTACTTTCGAAGTCGTAGCTGAATAAGCTTACAGTACGGCACCTTTGGGTGCACTGGGACATAAAAAAGCCGTCTCTCCATGTTTTTGGGGAGGCGGCTTTTTCGTTTGCAGCACGATAAGACTTAGCCTTTCACACTGTACTCCACCGCAATTTTGCCCACAAATTTTTTGTTGTTCTTCACTGTTTCTTTGAGGTGATTGGCATTGATGGACACCCGCGGCGTCTGAATGTTTTTCAAGATCGGCTCGTAGGCACCAGAAAAAAACAGTTTTCCTTTGGTTTTATTGATGAGTTCGGCACCGATGAAGTCATTTGGCATGGTATTGAGCCACCCAGGGAGAATTTTTTTAAAATCCAGTGTCACCATTGCCGCCAGCTCTGGGTGTTTGATTTGTTCTAATCCTATTTCCTTGCCCGTGCCATTTTGCGAAAGGTGGTGACCTACTTTGTATAAAACGGTATTTTTAAAAATGTAATCCACCCCGACGGTTTGTAACACGTTGTTTTTGACAAAAGACCAATTTAGCTGTGGGTCGTGCCAACTCAACCAGTTCCCGTATTCCGCATCTCCGGGAAACAGCAGTATTTTTTCACTGTCTTTGAACTGGATGGCCATGACCAAACTGGTGTTGTTGATGCTTTGTTCCAGTCTCAACGCCAGTTCCGCCCCGCCAAAGAGCCAGTCGTGGTCAATTTTGCGCCAGGCCTGCTCATCAGCATGGTATTTTTCTTTAAATTCAACAAAAGCGTCGGAAGGCGTTGCCGCAAAAAGAAGTCCGACTCAAAGGGAATTTGATCCTGGGCATTGTCTTCGCTGACCGACAAGGCTTCAATAAACGCTAGATTGGTGGTGCTTTTGTTTTCCCTTTTTTCATACCCCTCATTTTTACCCTCTTCCTTGCTCAACAAATCCAGGCTTTTGGGCGGACCGAGGATAAAAAAACGAATGCCTTCGGCACCCAGCACATCTTCCAGGGTTTGACCAGGATAACGGTACTCCACCACAGTGTTGTTGTCGATAATTTTTAATCGCCTCAGGATGTCTTCCATCGTTTCTGTGCCATTGGCAGCCATCGTCGCTTCGTTTAAGCCATTGAGCCCATTCAATGAATCGATGAAATGGTGGATCCCACCCGCCAGTTCCGCTCCCTGATTTTCAAGTTCCAGCAGTTTGTGGAAGTAGTGGTCACGTTCTAGTTTATTCAATTTTGTGGTGGCCTGAGCCAGTGCCATTTTTTGTTCGGTATGGTGCTGCCGGTAGTTATTGGCCTCGGGGTCGTCCTTGTTTTCAGTCCAGGCAAACCAAACCTTGGCAATGGTAAGGTTTACAAATTTTTCGGCCACACTGGTAAAACCATTGATGTGGTCGGCATGCTCGTGGGTAAGCACCAAGAGGTCAATTTTGCCTTTTGTTTTGGCCGTAAGGTCATCCAGTATGGGTATAAAGTTTTGTTTGCCCCCAGTGATACAGCCACAATCAATCATCAGGTTGAAACTTACCTGATTGCCCTTTTTAAATTGTAGGAGAAAACAATCGCCGGTTCCACCTGGGCGGTACATGAATACCGTTATTTTATTGACATGTTGAGTTGCCATGGGCGGGGTTGTTAATGGTTGTGAAGAAAGGCAAACGGTTCAAAAGAGGGAAACAGATTGCTGCGCTCGAAATAAGCTTTGTATACATCTGCACCATTTCCGTCCTCCTGGTAGTAGTTATACAGCTGCAATGCACGTTTTTCGTCAATTTGATACACCTTTTTTTCCAGTTTTTTTACATCCAGCAAGGGTTTACTGATGATGTACTTGAGTCTGAAATCATCCAAATCAAAAATCAGGGTTACTCCACCGCGCATGATGAATCCCCCCTCCAGGTTTTTATAGGGGTTTTCTTTGTTCAACACAAAGGGTTCAATTTGCCCGGTGCTCCCTACTTTAATCCCAGCGCGCTGGGTAAGGGTTAGGATGATCTGGTTGCTTTTTTCTCCATCCGGGCCTACCCTGGACGAAAGGTTCATCGTGTGGACAAAAAAAGAAGGGCCGTCCCCAGAATAGGAATTGGACCTCCGTACCCCCACGGCTTCACAGTTTTTGGAAAAAACCAGCCCGGTCAATTTTTCAAACTCAAGCGAGTTTTCAATTTTTTCATAGAGGGTTTTGCGAATGCCGTCAAACAGGGGTCCGGCTTCGATGTCCTGGTTTCCAACGATGTAATTTTTGGTCTTCCCAAAAATCTCTTCGCGGTTTTCCAGATAGGATATTTCGTTTTTAAACTCGCGGAAAAAATCCCTCAAGCGCTGAAACATCTCTTGTTCTTTGCCCAGGTGGTAAAAATTGACCATGGGGTGGGACAAACTTTCTTCGGAAAGTGATTTGATGCCCAGTGGATAAATGCCCCGCCGCCGAAAAGCAGCGATAAAAGCCAGGCGGTAATCGCGGTTGTCTTCGGGGATCAAATCCCGATCGGCAGTGATGACGGCACGCAAAAAATCACCAAAATTGATGTCCAAAGGCGGGCAATAATCCAGCGCCCGAATACACATCTGCAAAATGTGTTTGGCCGATTTTGTCGCTTGTTCCGCCAGGCGGTTGACCAAATCAGGATGCAACTGCCCTTCTGGTAATATACCAGTACCAGAGGTAGCAATGCGCAGCAAATCCGCCGTGCGCCGGTTGTAAATGTTGATAAACGCTTCAAAAACCGCCGAAACCAAAATACTGCCTCGTTCGTGTGGCTCTACAATTTTTTGGTACTCGTTGCCATCCGGCACCCGGGGTTTCCACTCACGGGTCAATGGATCCACCTCGCCCAAGGCATCGCGTAGTGCACCATACCGTCCAATGGAAGAGCCAAATTCCTGCGCCAACTGCCCCAACAAGTTTTCGCCCGAAAGATTACCTTTGGTTTTGGCCACCTGATGTTTCAGTACTTCCGGGAAAGTAAAGTGTTGAAACAAGGCCACGATATCGGCAAATGCTTCATGAAAAGCGAGGGTGTCCTTGTTGCTATTTTCAGTAAATTGGCTGTGAATCCCATCCAAAATGGCGTGGGTTGTTTCGTGGGCAATGATGTCGTGACTCAGACAGGTGAACACCAACGCATTGGGCATTTGCAAAGTCACGTCGGCGGGTTGGGCAGAAAAATAACCAAACAACAGGGCTTTTTTCAAGGGACTGTAATAGGCATTGGCTCCTCTAAAGGCATGTGGGTACACCCTGAGTGCCTTGACGTACCCATATTTGTCGACTGCGCTTTCAGATGATGCCAGGTAGCCGTCGCCTCGCCGTTGGGTTGAAGGGGGAGTAATTTGGCGAAAACTCCAGAGGATTTTTCTGCCCAGTGATCTTTCGAAGTTCTTAATCGTGGTCATCGCCACCGCATACACCATCTGTTGGTGAAACTTGGGGTTACTTTCACTGGGATTGAGGCCGTCCTGGGCCAAAACAAAGGGGTCTTGCAAGTTGACAGGTTCATAAAACTGATCCACGCTGGGGTCGTAATCAATTACTTCCAGGTACTCGCCACAAGGCCCCAAAGCCAGATCATCTTCCCAGGGCACTCTATACACAATATCGTTGATAAAGGCCGTGTCGATGCGTTGGGACAGGGAAGGGTCAAATGCATAGCCACGGAGTTTCCGGTACGGGGGCGTTTGTTTTTTTGGTTTCTTATCCATTGCGATCGGATTTGTATTGTCTTGGACGTGAAAAAGGCTTGAATTATTATCATGAGCACAGTCTAAAAACAAAAAGAGCCGATCCAGGACACCCCGAACCGACTCTTCACTAGCTCTATTTCAACGGAACTACATCCCGTAATCATCATGATGGTGATGATGTCCAGCACCACCTGCACTTTTCTTCTCTGGTTTGTCGCTGATGGTTGCTTCTGTAGTCAGCACCATCGCTGCAATGGAAGCCGCATTTTCCAACGCGATCCGCGTAACTTTCGCGGGGTCGATTACCCCGGCCGCCATCAAATCTTCGAATATGTCAGTGCGGGCATTATAGCCGTAGCTTTTCTTGCCATTCAGTACTTTTTGGAGTACTACTGAGCCTTCCACTCCGGCGTTTTCAGCAATGGTGCGCAGGGGAGATTCCAGGGCTTTGCGTACGATATCGATGCCGGTATTTTCGTCTTCATTGACCCCTTTCAAATTGACCAGGGCTTTGATGGCGCGAACCAGCGCTACTCCGCCTCCAGCCACGATGCCTTCTTCCACCGCAGCGCGGGTGGCGTGTAATGCATCATCAACACGGTCTTTCTTTTCTTTCATTTCCATCTCGGTGGTCGCGCCGATGTTCAACACGGCTACCCCACCCGCCAGTTTGGCCAGACGTTCTTGCAACTTCTCTTTATCATAATCAGAAGTCGTAATTTCAATTTGTGAACGGATTTGGCTTACGCGGGCTTTAACCCCATCTTCCAGGCCTTTGCCGTTCACGATGGTTGTATTGTCTTTGTCGATCGACACTCTTTCGGCCTGGCCCAACATGGTGATGTCGGTATTCTCCAACATATAACCCTGCTCGTCACTCACTACGGTTCCTCCGGTAAGAATGGCGATGTCTTCCAACATGGCTTTGCGGCGATCACCAAACCCGGGTGCTTTTACGGCTACTACATTCAATACAGAGCGCAAACGGTTGACCACCAGAGTACTCAAGGCAGAACCATCTACATCTTCAGCAATGATCACGAGGGGGCGACCCATTTGGGAGGTTTTTTCCAGAATGGGCAAAATATCCTTGACGTTGGAAATCTTTTTATCGTGGATCAGGATGAAGGGATTGTCGTATTCGGCCAACATGTGTTCCGGATCGGTCACAAAGTAGGGTGAAAGGTATCCCCGATCGAACTGCATGCCACTCACCTCTTTTACGAAAGTTTCCATTCCTTTCGCTTCTTCGATGGTGATGACACCGTCTTTGCTTACGCGCTTCATCGCATCGGCGATCAATTCGCCAATTTCTTCATCGTTGTTGGCCGAAATCGCAGCAACCTGCTTGATTTTACCATAATCGTCCCCTACCAGTTCCGCCTGCTCTTTGATGTTGGCAACGACTGCTTTAACCGCCTTGTCGATGCCGCGCTTAAGATCCATTGGATTGGCACCAGAAGTAACACTTTTCATCCCAGAGGTGATGATCGCTTGAGCCAATACCGTGGCAGTGGTCGTGCCATCCCCGGCTAAGCTGGCGGTTTTTGAGGCTACTTCCTTGAGTATTTGGGCACCCATGTTTTCCAGGGTGTCTTCCAATTCTATTTCTTTGGCTACGGTTACCCCGTCCTTGGTGACTTGAGGTGCACCGAATTTTTTCTCAATGACCACGTTGCGGCCTTTCGGACCCAAGGTTACTTTTACGGCATTGGCTAGTTTGTCGATGCCGTTTTTGAGCTTTTCCTGAGCCACACTGCTGAGGGTAATTTCCTTTGCTGCCATAATGGTTTTGATTTTTATATTTCTGGAAAAAATAGGCTTGTGTACAGCTCCTTTAGTCAAAGGTTGTGCCAAGGCTGCTACAAATCGGTGCAGATGTCAATTTGGCAGACAAAGTAACCCCTTGAACGGAAACTTTTTCTGAAAAGATCTGGTTCATTGGGGCGAAAGGTACTTAGAAACCGGTATAAAACTCTGGCCATGTTCCGTTCTATTGCCCACAATCCCTACATTTCTTTAATGATTACCGCCTGGAAATATGCCAAACAGGAACGTGGCCGGTATCTGGTGATTTACAGCATGTTTGCGGCCAGCAACATCATCAATGCGGGAACACCGATTATTTGGGGTTGGTTGGTCAACGAGCTGCAACAAAAAGGCACCGACGTACTGCGCGTAACCTGGTTGTACGTTGGAGCGTACCTGATTCTGCATTTCAGCGACTGGGGATTTCATGGCTTTGCCCGGATCAAGGAACAAACTTTGGCGTTCAATCTGAGTCAGAATTTTTTGCAGGAACTCTATCACAAAGCCTTGCGCTTACCTGTCAAATGGCACCAGGACAACCACAGTGGATCTACCATCAACCGCGTACGCAAGGCTTACGAGGCATTGAAGGAGTTTTTCCAGGATGGACACATGTACATTCACGCTTTTGCCAAGTTTGTTTTTTCCTTTGCGGCTATGCTTTATTTTTCTCCGCTGTTTGGTTCCATTGCTATCTTACTGGGTGTGATCGCCTTGTACATCATTTTTGTGTTTGACAAGCCCTATATCCGCTACCAAAAAGAAACCAATGAAAAAGAGCACGTGGTGTCGGCTACCCTCTTCGACAGCCTCTCCAACATCATTACAGTCATCACGCTGCGTCTGGAAAAGCGCATGGAGAGTGGCCTTTTGCAAAAAGTGGCGGACATTTTTTCCTTTCGAAAAAATCGTGGTCAACGAACTCAAATGGTTTGTGGTGGACAGTATCGTCGTCGTGATTTATTGTACCATCATGTTGGGTTATATCTACCAAAATTATGTCCCGGGCCAACTTTTTTTGATCGGGGGTCTGGTTACCTTGACAGGTTATGTGCAAAGATTTACCAGTGTATTTCACGACATTGCCTGGCAGTACAATCAAATTGTGAACCACCATACCGATGTACAAACTGCTAAAAATATTTTTGAGGCTTACGAGCAGCAACACCTGCCAGAATCGCCAGAAAACTTACCCCACCGCTGGAAAACCATCCAACTCCGCAATCTCAATTACGTCCACGAACTGGATGAAACACCCACTGAAGGCCAGTACCGCCCGGGGCTATTTGATGTAAACATCCAAATTGAGCGGGGCAAACGCATCGCCCTGATCGGCGAAAGTGGCAGTGGCAAAAGCACCTTATTGGCCATCCTGCGGGGCTTGTATCCTCCCAAAGCGAATTTACAATTGGCAGTTGACAGTCAAACCTACGATAAACTGGACGTTTTGGCCGATTACATCACCCTTTTCCCCCAAGAGCCCGAAATTTTTGAAAACACCATTGAATACAACATCACCCTGGGGCTTCCATTCAGCAATGAAGAAGTCATGAAGGTTTGTGAAACGGCTCATTTTAACGAAGTAGTGGAACAATTGCCTTCGGGTTTACAATCCAATATCCGTGAAAAAGGGGTGAATCTTTCTGGTGGGCAAAAACAACGCCTGGCTCTGGCCCGTGGTGTATTGGCAGCCAAGGACAGCGAGATCATCCTGCTCGACGAACCAACCAGCAGCGTAGATCCCAAAACGGAATTGTTGATTTACGAGCGCATGTTCCACGATTTTGCCGATAAGGCCATCGTTTCGGCTTTGCACCGCCTGCATTTATTGGTGCATTTCGACTACGTTTACGTCATGGAAAATGGCCGGGTCGTGGACGAGGGCACCTTTGAGTACCTGCGGGAAAACAGCTCGGCGTTCCAGGAGATGTGGAAACATCAGGAGCAGGTGGGGATGGCTTAACCTGTGGTCAACCCAGCAAAAAAATCGCTGGCCGCTTGTGTAAATCCAGCGGAGGATTGCGTTTCCATTCCTCAATCTTGCGGGTTTGAATGAATTCAGTGGGCAGGGTCAAGTCCACTGCAATACAGAGGCGGGTTTGTGGCGCAAGATTTTTGAGTGCAGCCTCCACAATCTGCTGATTCCGGTAAGGCGCTTCTATAAAAATTTGGGTACAGTTTTCCTTTTGGGCCAATTGTTCCAATCGTTTGAGTTGTTGGCCCAGATTTTCTTTTTTGGCGCTCAAATAACCCTGAAAACTGAATTTTTGCCCATTCATTCCTGAACCCATCAATGCCAGCAAGATTGAAGATGGCCCCACTAGAGGAACCACCTGTATACCCTGTCGATGAGCCAATTCCACCACCACAGCACCAGGGTCAGCTACGCCCGGGCAACCCGCTTCCGACATGAGCCCAATGTTTCGCCCCTGGGTGGCCGGAGCCAAAAACTGGCGGTATTCACTTTCTTTGGTGTGTTCACTCAGTTCCACCATTTCCAATTCGGGTAGCGGGCGGGGGTGCTCCGCCGCTTTGATGAAAAAACGGGCCGTTTTGGCTCGTTCTACAATAAAGTAGTCCAGTTGCCGAATGATTTCGGTCACATAGTTTGGAATGGTTTGAGCGGCGTTTTCGCCCAAAGGTACCGGAATCAAAAAAAGTTTGCCGTATTGCTGCTGCATAAGATAGATCTGCGGTCGGTCATAAATTAATTGCGGATTCCGGTGGTCTTTGCCGGGCCTGTTCTTTGTTCACGCGTGGGTTCATCAACAAGAACCACAAAGGGGGGAACAAAGCAATGATGATGGAAGTTGGATAGCCAAAAGGCAATTGTGGGCTTTGGTCAAAATGACGCAAAACCTGGTACTTGCGGCTGGCTTTAAAGTGGTGATCGGAATGCCGGGTCAATTCGTACAAAAAAATGCGGCCCAGCTCGTGGTCAGAATTCCAGGAATGCCAGGGCTGCACAGGTTCTGGACGGCCATTGGGCAACACCGTGCGGCGCAGGCCATAGTGTTCGATGTAGTTGACACATTCGAGCAATAAAAAGCCAAAAACGGCAACTGCCACTGCGTAACCCACCATCCACCAGGCGTAAATAAGACCAACACTGAGCAAGTAGCCTACCTGAAATACCTGAAACCGCAACATTTCATTCTGCCAACTGAACCAATTGGATTTTCCTTCTTTATTCAAACGTTCGGCTGCTAATTTCCAGGCATTGCGCCAGGAACCACATACCGAGCGCACCCAAAATGCATAGAGGCTTTCTCCATAACGGGCCGAAGCGGGATCAGCATCAGTGCTCACATGCTTGTGGTGTCCCCGGTTGTGTTCAATAAAAAAGTGCATGTACAAGGCACTCAGGAGTAAAATTTTGGCCATCCGCTGTTCAACCGGCTTGCTGCGGTGCCCCAACTCATGCGCCACATTGATACCAATCGTTCCTACAATCAACCCGACGCTACAAGTCATGCCCACCAATTCGTAGGTTTGGGCGGTACCCGCAAACACTTGTTGAAAATAGACGTGCAGGATAGCATAAAGCAAAGGAATATTGAGGTAGAGCAAGAGGTCGAAGACCCCCATCTTGCCCTTTTGTTCCTCTTCGGCTGGAGTCAAATTATAAGCAGATTGTGGGCTGACAATTTCCAACAACGGAATCATCACAAAGCCGACGTAGATCCCTGCGAACGACCAATGTCCTTGTTCAAACAAGCCCCACAAGGTAGCCAAAGGGGCCAAATAAGCGATAAGGTACTTCCAATTGCTCCATTTCATAGGTAAATACTTGTACGTACTGACTTTTGTTCCTCATTAACTCCGAACATTTAATTATTTTTGCCTCCTCAAAACCGAAACCAATAATGAATGTTAGAGTTGGAAATTTTCCAATTCGTCAACTATCCATACATGAGCAAGAAATTCTTTACGTTAACGGTCAAGGAAGTTCGCCCGGAAACGAGCGATGCAGTTACCGTTTTCTTTAGCATTCCCGAAGATATAAAATCTGAGTTTGCCTACCAAGCCGGACAATACCTCACCTTAAAATTTTCGCTCAACGGCAAGGAAGTGCGCCGGGCTTATTCCATGTGCAGCAGCCCTTTGGAGCATGACATCGCGGTAACGGTAAAAAAGGTAAAAAAAGGGTTGGTGTCTACCTACATCAATGAAAATCTCGAGGTTGGACAGACCGTGGAAGTGATGCAACCAGATGGCCGTTTTACACCCGCTTTGAATCCTGATCAGCGCAAGACCTATTACCTGTTTGGGGCGGGCAGTGGCATCACACCTTTAATGTCAATTTTACAAACCATTTTGGAAGAAGAACCCCAAAGCGCGGTACATCTTCTTTATGGCAACCGCAACGAAGAGTCGATTCTTTTTAAAACCCTGCTGGATCAGCTACTGAAGCGTTATGAAGGCCAATTGAGCGTTACGCATACCCTCAGCCAGCCCAAACGGGAAAAACCCAAAGGATTGTCGGGTCTTTTTGCCAAAGGTACCGTTGCCTGGGAGGGATTAACCGGCCGCATCGATGCCAATTCCATCCATCGCTTTTTGTTGGATCACCCCAATAATGCCCGTGAAGCCGACTATTTTATATGTGGCCCGGGTCCGATGATCGATGCCGTTGAAAAAGCTGTTCACGCCCAGGGTATAGATAAAAAACACATTCACGTTGAGCATTTTACCGCCAATATCGACCCTAGTGCTCCTCATGTGGTAGGCGCAAGTGGCGCCCAGGTCATCGCTACACTGAATGGAAAAGTCCATACGGCTCCGGTTCCGCCCAACAAAACCATTTTGGATGCCTTACTCGACCAAAAGCTCGATCCGCCCTATTCTTGTACTTCTGGTGCTTGTTCCAGTTGTATGGCCAAAGTGCTCAAAGGCTCGGTGAAAATGGACGCCTGTTATGCACTGGACGATGAGGAAGTAAGCAATGGTTTTATTTTAACCTGCCAGTCCCACCCGACTTCCCCCGAAGTGGAAATCACCTATGACGTTTAGCAACTTACCTTGAGGGAAAACAACCGCATATGTCATTCTACACCCATATCTCGTCGCTTATTTTGTGTTTGTGGCTCGGTCTGACCGGGCTGTATGCACAAGATATCCGACGTATGGGTGTAGATTATCTCCATACTTACCCACATTATGCCCCCGTGCTTAGCCCGGATGGTAGCCTCTTGTTGTACAGTGAAACGGGCAATCACGCCAATTATGGGCGAGAGAACCTGGCAGATATTTGGATCTGCCAATATTTGGGTGACAACCAATGGAGTCGCCCAGTGAATGCAGGTATGCCTATCAACTCGGATCAGGCTGACCAATGTTTAGCCATTAATCTGGACGAAAACGAAATGTTCCTCTTACTGGAAGATGAAGAGGGGAAAAAAGTCATCGCCCAATCCAGTCTCAATTTTCGAACTTGGTCGGCACCCCAAATCATGCGTATCGAGCCCTGGGACTCTTTGTTTCAAATCCATCACGGTTTTATCAGCAATGATGGCCAAACCCTGCTGTTGTGCATTTTTCACCCCGATAGCACCCAGCAACAAATCGATATTTACGTCGCACAACGCGAAGGCCCACTGTCCTGGAAAAACCTACAAAGCCTGGGTCCAAGCATCAACACCAATGGTAGAGAAAGTAGCGTTTTTTTGGCCGCGGATGGCCAAACCCTCTATTTTTCATCCAATGGTCATCCCGGTTTTGGCGGCCAAGACTTGTTCATGAGCCGCAGAGCTGCCAATTCCTGGTCGGAATGGAGCCCACCCATAAACCTGGGCGAAAGTTTCAACACCCGTAATGATGACTGGGGCTTTACAACTTCTGTATTGGGGGCTAAAGCCTGGTGGAGTACCCTGGAAAACAAAACCCCTGTCATTCGCTCAACCAATATACCCGCCACCTTAAGGCCTCAGTCGGTCATTCTCATCAAGGGTCAAGTGTATTTACCCCAATCGAAGGCCCCGGCCGCCAATGTCAGTGTAAACCTGAATTATTTTGACCCAGTGAACAATCGCAGGGTCAGTCGCGTCGCCATTAGTAACCAGCAAGGTAAATACCAATTGTTGCTGCCACGCAACGCGGCAATGAGCATCAACGCGTTATCGGAGCAATTTTTTTCGCCTACCTACAACTTACTCCGCAAAGGAGCCTTGGAAATTGAGGCTGAAGACAAAGGAAGTGAGCAAATGGCGCTTTTGACGGCCAACCCTACTTATCGACAGGTAGAGGGTGAAATTGAGGCCCTGCAGTTGGCATTTAACCAAAAAACGCTTGAAATCAAAGTTTTGGAGAAAGAACGGGTAAAGTTCGTAGACGCCATCATCCAATTGCGGGATGATACCATCCCAGGCAATATTTCGATCAAAACGGCTGAGTTGGGACTGAAAAAATTGAAAGACGACTATGAAGCTTCCCAAAAACAACAATTGTTGCTCTTCCACGATGATCCAGTTCGCCCCCCTACAAGTACGACATCCGCTCAGCGCGAATCACCGACCCAAGCCATTCCTACTGATTTTGACGACTTTCTGCGGCTCATTGTCATCCAGCAACGCTGGGAAATTTTGCCCACAACGACTCAGTCCCTCATTTTGCAAATGCTGGGTGAAGAAATCAAAAGACAAGACAAAGAAATAGCGCCCGAAAACCGCTCACTCTGGCGAGGAGAAAAGGAGCGCATCCTCAACAATCCTTCCATCTTGCTGCTCCCGGAAGCTTCATTGGCCAAGTGGCAGGGCGTATTTAGCCCCTGTTTCGAATGGCAGGAGGTTTTTTCACGCGATATTTCAAATCTCTATTTGCAAAAAAACCAGGCGGAACTGACCACTTTGATCAAAAACGAAGTGCGCAATTATTTGCGGGCTTTGCTGGACTACCGCTTGTTGGTTGCTCAATCCTTGCACATTAAGGATGAAATCAGCACAAAGGTAGAAGGGCAACGGCGCATTGAGCGCAATTTTCAAAATCGGCCGGTCAACAGCGTCGAAATCGAGCCTTCGTATACCCTGGATACATTGATGGTGATTGCTGGCAATGAACTGGAGCAAGACATTCAGCTTTTTGACCCCATTGTTGAAAAAACCATCATTCTGGAAAACATCATTTTCTTATCCAATCAGGCTGAATTGGATTCTTCTGCCTATTCAGAAATCCATCGTTTGGCCTCTTTTTTGAATGCCAACCCACAACTAGGCATAGAAATTGTAGCACATACCAACAACAACTGCACCTACAACTTTGCGGCAGATCTGACGGCCCAACGAGCCGAAAAAATAGCCGAATTGCTCATTGATGCACAAATTGCAGCTGAACGCATTCGGCATCGGGGGACGGGGAAAGAACAGCCCTTGGTTAGTAATGCCACCCTGGCCGGGCGTTTGGCCAATCAGCGCGTGGAAATCACTTTTATCCCCTTGTTGTAGGGGCATCCCTGTGTGGATGCCCTTACAACAAGAGCATCCACATAGAGATGACCGACGAATGCCCCGACGGGATCAATTATTTTTCTTCGCCTCTTTCGCGGCCTTCTCCTTCGCTTTCATTTCCAAGGCCTTCGCCTTTTCAGCTTCCCTTTTGGCGTCTTCCTTTTCTCTGGCTGCTTCTTCCTTCGCATCCAGCGCATCTCTTTTGGCCATTTCCTTGGCTTTGGCTGCTTCCTTTTTAGCCTTCTCTTTGGCCTTGGCCGTTTCTTTTTTGGCCTTCTCTTTTTCTTTAGCGGCTACCGCTTTGGCTTTAGCCGCATCCTTGGAAGCGTTTGCTTTGGCTTTGGCAGCCGCTTCTTTCTCTTTAGCCGCCATTTTAGCCGCTTCTTCCTTTTCTTCAGCAGCCATTTTAGCGGCTTCTTCCTTTTCCTTTTGGGCTTCTTTCTTCTCCTTGGCACTCATCCCGCTTTGAGCAAGTGCCTGGAACTGGAAAGCCGTGAAACAAAGCACACAGAGCAATAAAATCTTCTTCATCACATGATGGTTTACGGTTAATAGGATGCAAGTTTGCGCATGAAATATAGAAATTATTATCAAATATTCGATGGGGATTTGATCAGAAGTCTGAAAAAATATGTGAGGAAAGAGCTTGAAAAAAATTGCTGCCCGTTTATTGTGGATAGCTTGAGCTGATTTGTTGGGCAAAAGCGAGCAATTCTGCCTCCTTCAGTTTGCCGGCCATAAACTGCAAACCCACCGGAAGCCCACTTTCGTGGGTTCCCACAGGCAAAGCAATCCCCGGAATACCCACCATATTCGCTTGCACGGTAAAAATATCGGCCAAATACATCGCCACCGGGTCTTCCAAAGATTCACCCAAACCCCAGGCGGGGGTGGGTGCAGCGGGCATCAACAAAAAGTCGTATTCAGCAAAAATGGCGTTGGTTTGATCGGAAATGAGGCGGCGTACTTTTTGCGCCTTGGTATAATAGGCATCGTAATAACCCGAACTCAGCACAAAAGCACCCAACATGATGCGGCGCTTCACCTCGCGTCCAAACCCTTCGGTACGCGATTTTTTGTAGGTTTCTTCCAGGGTTTGGGTATTGGGGCTGCGGTATCCGAACCGAATGCCATCGTAGCGCGACAGATTGGACGATGCCTCGGCGGTAGTCAGCACGTAATAGGCCGGAATGATGTAATCGAGGTAATCAAAAGGAACACTTTCTACGGTGTGTCCCTGGGCCTTCAGCCACTCGATCATGCGCAGGCAGTGCGCCCGGATACCGGGATCCAAACTCGGGTGATTGACGGCGGTATCAAAATAGGCCACTTTTACCGGGCCTTTAAACTCGAGCATTTGACTGTAGGGCGGCGGCGGCGTTTGGGTGGTCGTGGCATCAAAATCGTCTTTGCCCGCCACAATTTCCAGGGTAAGGGCAATGTCCTCAACGCTATGCCCCAAAATGCCCACTTGATCAAACGAGGAACCGTAAGCCAGCAGTCCGTGTCGGGAAATACGTCCATAAGTGGGTTTCATACCAATCACCCCGCATAAGGCCGCGGGTTGACGCACTGAGCCGCCTGTATCCGTACCCAAGGAGATCAAACAGGTATCGGCTTGTACCGCCACCGCTGCACCCCCGGAAGAACCACCGGGTACTTTGGTCGGGTCGGCGGCATTGCGCACCGGGCCGTAGTAAGAAGTTTCGTTGGTGGAACCCATTGCAAACTCATCACAATTGGTGCGCCCAATGATGATGGCGTCTTCGGCCAGCAAGCGTTCCACCGCTGTTGCAGAAAACAGGGATTGAAAACCCTCCAAAATTTTGGAACCCGCCGTCACGGTATGCCCCTGGTAACAAATGACGTCTTTGATCGAAACCACCGCGCCGAACAAGCGCCCGACTTGGGCCGGGTTCTCACGGTATTTTTGCTCCAGTTGATGGGCTTTTTCCAGCGCTTCTTCTGCAAATACTTCTACGTAGATGTTCAGTGCCTGATGCTCATGGATTTTCTCCAGGTAATGATTTACTATTTCTACCAGGGTAGTTGCTCCGCTCTGAATGGCGTCTTGAACTTGGGTAAGCGTGGAAAAGCGCGGCATAGTGCTGTGGAAAGTTGGTTTCGGGAGGCAAAAGTAGTGGATTTTTTGGGGAAATGGATGAGAATTTAGATTCTCCGCAATTCCTCAAACTCCTCATAACTCCGAATGTAATCTTCCGACGTATACTCCGTATCCGTTAGCACCACTTGCACGGCATCATGGCTGTACTGCATGGTGTGCCAGGTGAGTGGCGGCAGGAAGACCCCAATATCCGGTCGGTCCAGTAAGAAGCTGCTTTTGTGCCCATCCAACATTTCTGTATGCACCTCAATGCGCCCGTGTACGGCAATCAGTACCATTGAGGTTGCGTGGTGGGCATGTCGCCCCCTGATGACACTCTGCGGCGTAAAATACGTCCAAAAAATGCGCTTCACCTCAAATGGAATCTCCTGCTGCATTTGCGCCACGGCCAAATAACCAATGGCTAATTCTCCGTGGGTGGGGAATTCGATCAAATGTGGCCTGCCTGGATTGAGCTGCGATTTTGCCATGCCTCCCTCCGCTTAGTTTTTTCTTTTCATCACCATAATGTAACTACTGCCGCGCGGCTTATAGGTGCTGGCCGCAGCATCGGTCACAATGGTAGGATTGTTAACCTCATCATAATCTGCCCAGGCAATGGGGCTGTAGTTTTCCATCACCCAGCGATAGGCGTTTTGATAAAAACCTTGATTGGAATCCGCTCGGAGCATCCAGGAAAGTGGCACGAGCACAAAACTACGTAATCTGGTTTTGAGTCGTTAAGCCCTGTAGTGCTTCGTCATGCCAGCTGCGGGTAAGGCGGTGCTGCCGCGACAAAAAGCGGTATAAAAATGCCGACTCGGTGCCTTGCGTTTGAGGTACACATAAATTTGGGGCTCAGAACCCAGCACGGCAAGCGTTTCATTGGGCTTGATCTCAGATTCAATCAGGCGCGCAACAATTTCATCTTCAACAAAGGGATTACTTCCAAACAGTTTGCGCATGATGGAGGTAGATTCTCCCTGGAGCAAAACCGGAGCAGACAATCCCGTAGCTATAAATAGTACAACAAAACCCAACGGCATACTCAAGTTTTTTAAGCCCGCAAAACGTCCATTTTGCCCCAATACCCATAAAAAGATTTGGCCTTGGATGAGTTGTTTGAAATTTGCCCGGAGCAATGTTTGCCAACTCACCACATTTTCCCCATCGGTATACAACTGCGGATATTCAAAGTTCCAGAAAGCAAAATCTTCCCATACCCCAAATCCCCAAACCATGCCCAAACACACCAAAACGGGCGCAATTGCCCCTAGTGAAAACCATAATCCACGCGTAATGAGTTTCCCCAAGCGCGCCCTCATGTTTTCACCTTCTGCCAGCAATAGCAGGGCAACTGCCGCAAAGCCCAGAAAAAAAACAGCAGATTGTTTGGCCATGACCGCGCTCCCAATCAAGAAGCCCGCCCCAATGAGCCGCAAACGCTCCTGCTGCAAACTGCTGCTGGATTGGCTCAGCAGCGAAAACAACAGCCATACCCCATAGATCGCCAGACTCATTACTAAGAGTTCAGATTCCGCAAAAGTCATCATGACGTAAGGACTGGCGCTCATCAACACCATGGTCAAAGCGGCCAACAACCCGTATTTGGCCCCGAATAAACTCCGCCCGATCAGGTACACGCCCCCACAGATCAAGAGCGATAAAAACCACGCAATAAGGCGCAAACCCCAGGCACTGTAACCAAACACCGCATTCAACAAGGCATAACCATAGAACAGAAAAGGAGGTTTCATTTCATAAAAATCCCGATATGGAGCCAGGCCCTCCCCTGCTCTTTGCCCCAGATAAGCGTAGGCGCTTTCGTCGCGCTCCAAGGGGAGATCCATGAGATTGAGCCGCAAAATGAAAAGAAAGACGACGATGATACCCGCATGAATCCCAAACACCACCCTTGGATTCCAAGGGGTAGCTGGTCTTTCAGTTAACACCGGCACGTTTTTTTTTGAACCTGCTTTGGACTTGGGCGGCAGGTTGCCAGTGCGCTTTTTCTTTTGATAATTTTTATCCATTGGAACGTTAGGTGTATATTTATTCTACGAGCTTATCTAAGATGGGGACAAGTTAATTAAATTGCCGATAATTGTTAGACTTCTAGTAACGAACCTTTTGTACGCATGATGTCCATCCCTTTTTTCTCTTCTGCACCGCTGCATTCGGCTTTAAAAGTAGAGATCGATGCTTTTTGGCAGCGATTTTACGACTCAAACTGGTACGTCCTGGGGCCAGAGGTAGAGGCGTTTGAACAAGCTTATGCAGATTTTAATCAAACCACGTGTTGCGTAGGCGTAGCCAATGGTTTGGATGCACTACACATTGCGCTAAAAGCACTGGATATTGGCCCCGGCGACGAAGTAATTGTACCTTCCAATACGTACATCGCCTCCTGGTTGGGGGTATCTCAGGTTGGGGCAAAACCTGTACCCGTAGAGCCCAATCCACATACCTGGAACATCGATCCTGCCCGTATTGAAGCCGCAATCACCCCCCGTACCAAGGCCATCATGCCTGTACACCTTTATGGACAAGCTTGTGAAATGGGCCCCATCATGGATGTGGCTGACCGCCACCAACTGCGGGTGGTGGAAGACAATGCCCAAGCCCATGGTGCGGCCTGGCGAGGCAAACTCACTGGGAGTTTTGGCCACATCAACGGGGTGAGTTTTTATCCCACCAAAAACCTGGGAGCATTGGGTGACGCTGGGGCGGTGACGACCGACGACCCAGCACTGGCCGACTTTGCCCGCATGTACCGCAACTATGGCTCAAAAGAGCGTTATTTCAATGAAATGCCCGGCCTGAACTCTCGTTTGGATGCATGTCAAGCTGGGATTTTGCGGATAAAACTTCCTATCCTGACACAATGGAACCAAATGCGTGCAGAGCTTGCCCAGGAATATTTTGCCCATTTAGCAGATATTGAATCGATCGTTTTGCCCACCGTAGGAAAAGATTGTACCCACGTCTGGCATTTGTTCGTCATTTTGGCCGAACAACGCGATGCATTAAAAACTTACCTTGCCGAGCAGGGCATTGCCACCTTGATCCATTACCCCCCTTCCACCACACTTACAAGAAGCCTACGCTGCGCTAGGATTTCAGCCTGGGCAGTTTCCCATTGCAGAGGAATTGGCCCAAAAATGCCTGAGTTTGCCTTTGTATCCGGGGATGCCGATTGCGCATGTGACAAACGTGGCAGCGGCGATACGCGCGTTTTATTTCTCTTAAAACTTTATTAAATTTTGAATTTGACTGAAATTGAAGAAAATAATTGACAGGCTTTGGCTGTTTTAGCCTTGAACCTTTGCCTAAATACACATATATGCCTACACAACGACCCACCAAATTCCGCATCGTAATGTTCAAAACCAAACGGTTATTGTTTTTACTGCTGTTGGCCTGGTTGGCGGTACGTTGTGAAATATTTCGGGATTTGACCACGGATCGCCCCAAAGAACCAACGGAGGAACCCAACAACAATTACGGTCCGGTTCCCCCCACCACTTCCAGCAAAGAAATGTTGCTGCGCAAAGACATCACTACTTTTGCCCAAACCCAGGTGGGAGAAAATTACCTTTATGCTGGAAAAACACCGGAAACTGGCTTCGATTGTTCTGGTTTCACCTCTTACGTGATGAGCAAATACGGCATCAAAATTTCCTCAAGTTCACGCGACCAAGCCCTGCAAGGCAAATCCATTGATGTAACCAAAGTAAAACCAGGCGACTTGATTTTTTACCGGCGCAGCGCTTCCGAGTCAATTTTTCACGTTTCGTTGGTGATCTCCAATGATGGCAAAGAAGTCAAAGTTGTGCACAGCACGACGTCCCGTGGAGTGATTGTAGACAACATCACGGCCAGTAAGTACTGGCGGCCTTATATTGATTCGGCACGAGATGTCGTGGCCAAGAAGTAAATAAAATCTATGCGATTACTGGAGATGCAGTAGTGAAAACGGGCAATAAAGCCTATTTTTGCCGGGAAACAACTCATCGTATGAGCCGAATCTTGTATTATCTCATCTTACTTCCCCTATCGCGATTGCCATTCGGGGTTTTACACAAACTTGCTGATTTTTTGTATTGGGTTTTGTACCGCGGATTCGGCTATCGTACCAAAGTGGTATTGAAAAACCTGCGCAATTCTTTTCCTGACAAAAACGAGCAGGAAATCCGAGCCATTGCCGATGAATTTTACCGTTTCTTTTTTGACCTGATCGTCGAAACGATCCGTTTGTTTTCCATGTCAAAAGAAGAGTTATTGGAGCGCTGTCGGGTGAATGACATTGAGGTATTTGATCGTTATGCCCGGGAAGGCAAGCAAGTGATCATTGCCGGTGGCCACTATTGCAATTGGGAATTGGCCGCGATGGCGATCTGTATTCAAATTCCCCATACCGGCGTGGCCATTTACCACCCCTTGAAAAATAAATTTCTCAACGAGAAACTCCAACAATCGCGCAGTCGGTTTGGCATGGAAATGGTGCCAACGCGGGATGTCAAAACCTTTTACGCCGAAAATCACCAACGCAGCATTGCCACCATTTTTGGTACTGATCAAGCGCCTTCGAATCCGCACAATGCCTACTGGACGATGTTTCTCAACCAGGAAACCCCTGTCTTTCTGGGCGCTGAACGTTACGCCCTGCAATACGATTGTCCGGTAATTTTTCTTAAAGTCAAGCGCTTAAAGCGCGGTTACCTGGAGGTCAATGCTGAACTCGTCTGTGCCGAACCACACCAAACCCAGGTTGGAGAAATTTCCGAAGCACATACCCGGGTGCTTGAAAAAGTCATTCAGGAGCGCCCCGAATACTGGCTTTGGACCCATCGCCGCTGGAAACGTACTCGCCCGGCAGAGATGCCCTTACATGGCGTAGTTGATCAGGTGAATAATTAATTCCTAGGAGAACGCGTTTAGGGAAAGAAAAAAACAATCCATGCAAACCCTGTTGCTCTATGTTGCTGTGGCCTTATCCGTGGCTTTTGGCGCAAAAAAAACGCCTCCCACTGCGGTATGCCTTTCGGCAGAAGAATACAAAATTTACGAACAACTCAATGCTTACCGCAAGCAGTACCAATTGCCCCGCATCCCCTTGTCGGCTTCGATGACCGTGGTAGCTCAGGCCCATGCCAAAGATTTGGAAACCAACCAGCCCGTGAAAGGCAATTGCAATTTACACAGTTGGTCAGACCAGGGCAGTTGGTCACCTTGTTGCTATACTGACGATCACGCCCAGGCTGAATGTATGTGGAAAAAACCCAAAGAACTGAGTTCCTATCCTGGCGAAGGATTTGAAATTTCTTATTGGCAAAGCAATGGCGCCAATGCCAATGAGGCCATTGCCGGATGGAAAAGAAGTGCCGGTCACAACAATATGATGATCAATCGCAGCATGTGGAAAAAACTGACCTGGAACGCTTGTGGGGTGGGCTTGTACGGGAATTATGCGGTGGTTTGGTTCGGTAGGGAAAAAGACCCGGAGGGCGAGGCAAAAAAATGCCAGTAATTGAAAAATGAGCCTGTTCCAAACGAAACAGGCTCAAAACATACTCAATTAGGCTCCATCAATCAGGGGCAATCAGGGGCAACCCGATCCATCCACATCACCTTTGATGACATAAACGAACTCCAGTCCCCAGAGGCTACTGCTGAAGTTTGGAATGATGTTATGGGAATATGCAGTGGTTCCGTTGAGCAGTAGTGAAGATCTTTTGATGCCAATATTGTTGCGCTTGCCTTGTAGAAACTGCATCAGCAGCACCAAATCGAATGTAGTAACGCCAAAAGATTCATTGAGGTCGGCGGCATGCTGTGCTGCTTGATTCAATGGGCGTATCGCTAAAATATGGTGGCTAATTTTTACCAGATCGAGCACCGAGATGGCGCGTAAAGTATCGATCGGTGGAAGCGCATTTTTCAAACTTAGTTGGTAAGTGCGGCCTGTTGGGACGTTTTGGAACAAAAATACTCCAGATGAGTCGATGCTTTGTTCTATTTTTTGCCCGCTCAGGGTATCCGTTAACACGACGATTTGTCCAGACAAAGGCCAACCGTTTAGACACTCTAGCCTGCCCGAAATGATTTTGTTAGAATCCAACTGTCCGAACACTACGCCGCACAGCAATAAAGAAAGTATGAAGATGATAGATGTTTTCATAATACGTAAAGCTAAATTGTTAGGACAATGATGAATGATGCACCAATCAAGTGGGACTAATGAGTAACCAACACTTTTTTCATGGCTACACCCCTTTCGGCCACCACCTTGAGCAGGTATACCCCCGCAGGGACTCCCACCAAACTCAGGCTACGTTGTGGAGCTAGTATTCCACTCAGCGCCTTGCCGTCCAATTGCAGCAATTGAATGCTGCGCAGTTGCAAATCGCCATAATCGAGGTACAAGCGATCTGTAGCTGGTTGTGGGTACACTCGAATCTTTGCATCCAAATAAGGATCGTACGCCGAAGTGCTGACTTGTTTTTTGGCGCTCGGGGTACTCGACAAGGGCGTGGTAGGAATGAGGTGATCGGCGTTGTTGATCAGGCGCACGTTTTCAATGCCCAGTTTAATTTTGGGGTTTTCGCCATCGCGCAGGTTCAAAATAACGTCTTCAATCGTGATTTTTACTTTCCCAATACGGCCAGAACCACTAACATTGCGGCCATCGGTGCGTACCAGGGCTACATCAATGCGGCCTGCCGTCGGGTTGTTGCGTTGAAAAGCAATCAAGTCTTGCCCCATGGTGCCCAACCAGGAAGTTTCCGGGCTAAACTTCAGTTCATTTTCTTGAACTTCGTTGGGGTTGTACACGACGCTAAAGGCCAAACCATATACATTCTCCGCAGTTTGATCAGGAGTACCCAATTCCAGTGGAAACCACTGCCCGGGGCCACTCAGCACCGTATCGGCATTAATGAATAAGGAAGCACCTCCCGTACGAATTTCGGGTTGATTGAGCTTGGGCAAACCATCATTGTGTTTGCGTTGCCAGTTGCGGGCCATTGCCGAAGTATCCGCGGCATCAATGAGTCCATTGCCATCGGCGTCTACAAAGGCGAGATCAAGGTTACTATTGACCAGTTTTTTACCCCATTCCTGGGTGCTTTGGGCTTCCCAGATGATTTGTGGATTGCTGCGCGTGGTTCCACTGGTGCCATAGGCCAAACCAATGGGCAATAAATCAAATTGATCTACGGTGCCATTGCGGTCGGCATCGCCAGGCCAGATGGCAGGGAATACAATCGCCGATCCGGTATAGGTATTCAGGGAAATGATGTTTTGTTGCGCATCTACTGCCAGTGTTGGCAGGATGTCGGGGGCAAAAACAATTTGGGTAGAATCTCCACTCGATTTGCTGGTAAAACAAACCTCAAAGAGTTTTTCGTAGGCATAGGCTACTGCCTGGGGAGAATACACCTTTGACAAAGCGCAGTTCCCCCTTGGCTGTCTTATTCAAGCCTAAGGTACTCGGATCACTTACTTCCGGTTTGGGATATTTTATACTGTGGAAAGTCAAAATGGTGGTATCCCAGCGTAGGGCAAACTGCAATCCGCTCAAAGACGGAAGATTACTCGCTATTACATCGGCACAAAAAACTTCACCTGATTTGGCAATGGTGTTTTCCACGCTCAAACTGGCACCTAGGTACACTGTGGTATCATGAGGAATGGTATCTTGAGGAATGGTATCAATAGGATTGATATCGTTGTAGCATACCGCCGCCGACAAATTGGGCAAGGTGACTTTACATCCGCTTGCATCCGTTACGGTCAAACTATAGATACTATCGTTTGACACCTTGATCGAACTTACTACCACATTTTCATCACGCTGGCCATTGCTCCAGGCAAAACTAAACGTGCCCGGTAAGGCCAGGTTGGCCGCAGTGATCGTGGCTTTTTGTTTGCTGGTATCGTCGCAAGCCATCGATATATTGACGTAAATACCAAAACTTTCTTGACTGGCTTTAGACACGCCTACCAGTGCCAATGCAGTATCCTGCTTGGCATCGATAACCCAAAGCAAATAGGGGCCGGGTTTTGCTCCTGTAATTGCTCTTTCCTGAAAGTTTTGGGACTTCCCCAACCACAAATACCGATAAGGAGGTGTTCCACCACTGGCTTCCACAAAAGCACTGGCCAAAGAATCCAGACAGGTGCTCATCGCCGAGCAGATTCGGGTAATGTGCAGGGGGTTAGTAGCGCTGGTGCCTTTTAAATTCACCTTCAGACCAATCAAACCCGGTATGGATAAGGTCCGAGTAAGATTGTACACCACCTCACTCGGCACAGGTTCATCGGCAAATTGAATGCTGGTAGCTGTTGCCGTTTTATTTTTGATGAAAAATTTTAAGGTATAAAGCCTTGCACCATCCTGTAGATAAATGCTGTCGAGAGTGAACCATGAAAGGCTGAGCAAGCCCTTGCTGAGGTTAGGTGATCCCAGGCTAAAATTGCTGATGCGTAATTCAGGCAGTCCGAAATTTGACACCCCGATGAAGTCCAGCACGGCGGTATCCCACTTGCTGGTGTACTGTAATCCTACAACCCCGTTAAAATCGCGTACCCGTACGTCGAGCACCAGCGTATCGGAGCTACTGGCAGCAGATTGAGCCAGGTAGACGTTGAGGCAATCGGCACTTTGTGCGCTCAATTGCACTGACCACAAAGCCAGAAATGTGAAGAATGCATAAAAACGTTGCATGAGATTTTTCTTTTTGTTCTTACAAAAGTAGGGGTCTCAGCAGGGTTCGTAAAGGACAAAAAAATGAATTTATAGAAATTAAAATACTCTAAAATAAAATTATACTTTTGTTAATCAGTTTTTTATCAATAAAATTATAGAATTTTGAAAAAGAACCGCTTCTTAGAATTGTACCAAAATTTCAATGCAAAAGAACGAAAGCAATTTGTTTTGTATGTCCATTCTTCTTTTTTTAACCAAAACAAAAACCTGAGGTTGCTGATAGATGCCATTGAGCAACAAATCAAAGCCCGAAAACCCATCGACAAAAAGGAAATTTACAGCCTTGGTTTTGCAGACGAGGTGTACAACGAGTTAAAATTCAACAATCTAATTTCAGATCTGCTGTATTTGCTGTATGATTTTTTGGCGCAAGCCCGCTACGCCCGGGAAACCAGCCTGCAAAAACAATTGCTCATCCGCAGTTTACTGGATCACGAGTGGCTGGAACCCTGCGTCCTGCAATTGGAACGCTACACGCAGGTTCAAGAAGCCCAAGCCTGGCGCGATGGCAATTATTGGTTTGCGGAATACCAACTACAGGAGCTGCAAGATCAACACCTGATGAGTCAGGAAAAACGGGCATACACGCCGCACCTTCAATCGCGCAGTGATGCACTCGATCGTTTTTACCAACTGGAAAAAATGAAAATCGCCTGCGATATGGCCAGCCGGAGTACTGCCGTAAATGCCGATTACCACTGTGCGTTTATTGAGGACATCATTGCCTGGTATCGCCTAAACGGGGAGGAGTTGGCGAGATTTCCAGCACTGCAAGTTTATCTGGCCGCTTATGATATGTTTACCCAGCAAAACGGCCAGGCCGCATACCAGGAGCTGAAACAACTGCTGCAACAACATTTAAAGGTCATTCCCCAACACGAGCTGCGCCTATTGTATACCTATGTCCTCAATTTTGCGGTATTGCGCATCAATTCCGGCGAAACGCATTATTACCAGGAAATTCTTTACCTGTACAAATTGCTACTGGATGAGGCCATCATTTTTAAAAATGGCACCCTGACTCAATGGACGTTTACCAACATCATCACCGCAGGCATCCGCACGGGGGATTACGCCTGGACGGAGCAGTTCATTCAGGATTACCAACAATACCTGGCGCCGGACTTGCGCCAGAACGTATATACCTACAACCTGGCCAATTTGTATTTTGAAAAAAAAGACTACCCCTCGGCTTTGCGCATGTTGCACAATGTGGAGTTTACCGATGCTTTTTATCACCTTTCGGCAAAGTTGATCCAACTGAAGAGCTATTTCCTCTTGGCGGAAACGGAGGCCTTATTGTCACTCATGAACGCGACCCGTCGCTTTGTGCAGCGCAATCGACAATTGTCGGACTATCAAAAAAAGTCCAGCCACAACTTTTTACACATCCTTCAGCGCTTGTGCCAGTTGCGGTATGCGAGCGCAGATATTCGGGATGTAGCTGGGTTCAAGGGGCAATTGGATCGGGATGTGCAGGTGTTGCAACCCTTGGGGAATAAGCAGTGGTTGGAAGAAGTTTTAAGTTTTAAGTTCTAGGTTACTCCTCCATCACCCCAACCTGCAAAAACTGCATCTCGTACAACTGCTTGTAATGCCCGTTTTCATTGCGCAGCAACTCCTCGTGTGGCCCGTATTCCTGAACTTCGCCTTTGTGCAAGACCAGAATATTGTCGGCATGCCGAATGGTTGAAAGGCGGTGGGCAATGATGATCGAGGTACGTTTGGCGATCATGGTTTCGATGGCAAATTGAATCACCGATTCAGATTCGGGGTCAATGGAAGACGTTGCTTCATCCAGGATCAAAATATCCGGTTCAAAAACCAGGGCACGTACAAAGGAAATCAACTGCCGTTGCCCCATCGAAAGCGTTGCCCCGCGTTCCATCACCTGATAATCGTAGCCCCCCGGTAGTCTTTCGATAAATGCATCAGCACCAATCATTTTGGCCGCGTTGATGACCTGTTCGCGGGTAATTGTATCATCGCGCAGGGTGATGTTTTCCAGGACGGTTCCGGCAAAGAGGAATACATCCTGCAAAACCAGCGCCACCCGGCGGCGCAAGGCGAACAAATCGTACTCACGAATGTCGACCCCATCGACCTTGATTGCCCCTTTTTGAATGTCGTAAAAGCGATTGAGGATATTGATGATGGTCGATTTGCCAGAACCCGTAGCTCCCACAATGGCGAGTGTTTCGCCTGGGTTGATGTGAAAACTGACGTCTTTCAACACAAAATCCTCTTCGTTGTAGGCAAACCAGACCCGGTCAAAGTCAACTTCACCCTGTAGTTTATCGGGTTTAAAACTGCCGTTTTGTTCCAGATTCTCGGGATCATCCAGTAACGCAAAAACCCGATCTGCCGCAACCAGACCCATTTGCAGGGTATTGAAACGATCGGCCAAGGTGCGGATGGGGTTGAAGAGCATATTGAGGTAAATGGGGAAAGCCACCAGGGAACCCATCGTGACCTCGTCGGCAATGACACCGCGTGCCCCCCACCAAATCATCAGGCCCAGGGTAGCCGCAGCAATGATTTCCACCACAGCATAAAACACGGCGTAATAAAATACCGAATCGAGGTTGGCTTTGGTGTAATCGCGGTTGACCTCGCGGAATTTATCCCCTTCTTGTTGTTCAGCATTGAAAATCTGCACGATGCGCATGCCCGTAATGCGTTCTTGTAAAAAAGAATTCATCCTTGCCACCTGGGTGCGTACGTCCTGAAAAGAACGTTTTACATTTTTTTGAAAAAAATAGCTGGTGGCCATCAAAAAAGGCAAAGTGAGCAAACAAGCCAGGGTCAGTTTCCAACTCGTGTAAAACATGATCCCCAATACGAATACCAGGGTCAGAATATCGGCAATCATGGTGATTACCCCTTGCGAAAACACCGTATTGATGGTTTCCATATCGCTGATGGTACGGGTAATCGAGTTGCCCACGGGGGTGCGGTCAAAGTAGCGCAAGCGCAAACTGGTGATGTGCTGAAAAATGCCTACCCGGAGGTCGCGCACCACGCATTGCCCCAACCAACTGGTGGCGTATTGGAATACGTATTGCAAAAAGGCGTGAAAAAGCAAGGATGCCAAAAAGATCAGGGCCATCGTTCCCAGCCCTTTAATATCGAGCTTAAAAATATGTTCATCCACCATGACCTGCACCAACCAGGGGCGCAATGTACCCAGTGGAGCCAATACTATCGCCATGATGGCTGAAGCAATCAACACGCTCTGGTAAGGTTTGGCCTGAGCCATAACCCGACGAAGCAGGTAGAAGTTGAACTTACTTTTAGGTTGTTCTGTTGCCAAGGTCGTATCGGGTTGGTGAATGATAGAGGAATAACAACTGAGATTGAAAAATTACTGTAGACTTGTTTACGAAACGGTAAAAATAATTGAGAAATATCTTTTTTTATCTTTAAAGTTCGTTTCATGTTCCAGCACTCATGTTTTGATCCATCAAATTTCTACCATTTGACCCGTTGTAAAGTTATGAACGCAACAAAATACCTTTCCCTATTCGTCACTTCGTTGGCTTTTGCCTGTACGACTCAGCGGGAAGCCCTCGTCGGCAATTCCTCGGTTCCACCAGCACCAGACTATACACAGGCGGCTACCTGGGCAGCCCTCCCCGATCAGCTGGATGCAGCCGACATTGTCCCAAAAGGGATGGAAGACCGCCAAAAGGATGGCGAAGTAGATGTATTTTTTGTACACCCCACCATTTATACTCAGCAGCGGGAAGATGGGGAACCCTGGAATGCTGATGTGCAGAACGCAAAAATGAACAAAAAGGTGGACGACAGTGCCATCCGTTTTCAGTCGAGCATTTTTAATGGCGTTGGCCGGGTGTATGCGCCCCGTTACCGGCAGGCGCACATCAGCGCGTATTGGCTTAAAGAACCTGAACTCCAAAAACGGATTTTTGACCTGGCTTACAGTGATGTGCGCCGGGCTTTCCAGTATTATCTTGACAATTACAACCAGGGGCGCCCCATCGTCATTGCATCCCATAGCCAGGGAACTACCCATACCCGACGATTGCTCAAGGAGTTTTTTGACAGCACCAATCTACGCAATCGCCTGGTGGTGGCTTATTTAGTGGGCATGCCCGTAGAGAAAAACTACCTCGAAAACATCCCTCCCTGCGATCGTCCCGAACAAACAGGCTGCTTTTGTTCTTGGCGCACTTACTTGCGGGGGCACTATCCTGAGATTCACCAAAAAGGAAACAATATTGTCAGTACAAATCCGTTAAACTGGTCAACTGATACCCTCTATGCCTCCCGTGAACTGAATAAAGGCGCGGTTTTGCGCAGTTTCAACAAAGTTATCCCAAGAGTATGCGACGCTCAGGTCTACGATGGATTGCTGTGGGTCAACAAACCCAAATTTCCAGGTAGTTTCCTTTACAACAATCCCAACTACCATATTGGAGATTTCAATCTCTTTTATGCCAATGTTAGGGAAAATGCACTGGCCCGAGTGGGGTATTTTTGGAAAAGATGATCAAGTAGGGTTCGAAGGTTCGGGGGTTCGGAAGCGGTACTCCGAACCTTCGAACCCTCGAACCTCCGAACCTTTTTTTATGGACATTTATAGCCGAAAATCGCGGTGGAAAATTTATCTGGCAGCAGTCGGTGTGATCATACTGCTTATCTCGGTTTATTATACAGATTACCTCTCCCAGCAACTAGCTGATGGTGAACGATATCGTGTAGAAAACTACGTCTTAGCACTTGAGCAAATCAACAACCCCAGCAGTGAGTTTGAAGATTTATCCCTGCAATTACAAATTCTGGAGCGCAATACCACCATCCCGGTCATTATTATCGATGAGCAAAACAAGATCGTGGATGCCAAAAATTTTAGTGTAGAACAAAACAAGGATGAAAAATTTCTGCAAGGGGTCATTCAAAAATTGGAAAAAAGTGGATTTGAACCCATTAGCAGTGCGGGCAATAAAATCTTTTACCAGGAATCTACGCTCCTGCGTCAATTGCGGTATTTCCCCCTGATTCAATTGGTGCTCATTGCTGCTTTTGTCGGTTTGGGCTATGTTGGTTTCAGTTCAGCGCGGCGCAGCGAACAAAACCGCGTGTGGGTAGGTATGGCCAAAGAAACCGCCCACCAATTGGGTACACCCATCAGCGGCATTGTGGCTTGGTTGGAAAACCTGCGGGCCATCAAAGAAGACGATGAAGAGGTCATTGAAATAGTAGATGAATTGCGCACCGATGTAAGCCGCCTTGAACTAATTGCTGATCGTTTTTCCAAGATTGGCTCCATTCCCTCCCTGGAACCCGTCAATATTTATTCTGAACTGGAAAAATGCCGCGCCTACATGCAGCGTCGGGCTTCACGTAAGGTGAAATTCATTTTTCCAGATCCCAATAGTAAAACATTGGGTGTGCGGCTCAATCCACCCTTGTTTGATTGGGTGATCGAAAACTTATTGCGCAACGCCCTCGACTCCATGGATGGACAGGGCAATATCCAGGTCGATGTCACGGAGGAGGAACATATGGTCAACATCGATGTAACCGATACGGGCAAAGGTATTCCCAGTTCAAAATTCAAAACGGTGTTTCAGCCCGGCTATACCACCAAAAAACGCGGTTGGGGCCTGGGGCTTTCCCTCTCCAAACGCATCATCGAGGAATACCATTCCGGAAAACTTTTTGTCAAACGTTCGGAAGAAGGCAAGGGGACTACTTTCTCGATTCGTTTAATTAAAGCAAATCAGGAACAAGCGTAAAAAAACTCCTTACCTTCGCCGCGCCTACCAATAAGACCGCAACGGGTAAAAAAACATGTCACTTTCAACGTATCACCGCATAGTTATCAAAATCGGTTCTAATGTGCTGACGGACGATCAAAGCCGTCCGGATCTCTTACGCATTGCGCATTTGGTCGAGCAGGTTGCATGGTTGCGCAGCCAAGGTGCTGAAGTCGTTTTGGTATCTTCAGGAGCAGTAGCCATGGGGCGTTCTGCCTTGCCGCAATTGAGCCATGTCAATCCCGTTTTGCGCCGGCAGGTTTGGGCTTCGGTGGGGCAGCCACGTTTGATGCAGATTTACCAGCAGCTTTTTGATGCGCATGGAACCCATATTGCCCAATTGTTGGTCACCAAAGAAGATTTTCGCGACCGCGAACACTACCTCAACATGAAATCCTGTTTGCAAGGTTTGCTTCGCGATGAAATTGTACCCATCATCAATGAAAACGATGCAGTGGCGGTTACCGAGTTGATGTTTACCGACAACGACGAGCTGGCAGGTTTGGTCGCCGCAGCAGTCAATTCTGATGCGCTGGTCATTTTGAGCAATGTAGCCGGGATTTACGATGGGCATCCCAATGATCCCAACAGCCGACTGATTCGCCAGATCGACCCCAACGATGCACAATTTCAACGCTTTATTTTGCCTTCCACCTCTTCTTTTGGACGGGGGGGCATGAATACCAAATACCGGATTGCCCGCAAAGCAGCTATTTTAGGGGTAGATACCATCATCGCCAACGGCAAAAAAGACCAGATCCTGCACGAAATCTGGCTTCAAACCGGCGAATACACCCTTTTCCCCAGCCAGAAAAAGACCTCTAACCTTAAAAAACGCCTGGCTTACCAAGCTGCTGAACCCAAGGGTAAAATCATCATCAATGCAGGCGCTGCACAAGCCTTGCGGGCCGAAGAGCGGGTGTCGAGTTTGCTCCCGGTAGGGGTCACCGCTATCGAAGGGGAATTTGAACGGGGCGATATTGTGGCCATCTATTGCGGCACGGAGGAGCTAGGCATAGGTATGGCCCAATACAGCGCGCTTACTGCACGAAAGTACCTCGGACAAAAAGGCAAAAAGGCCTTGGTGCATTATGACTATCTGCTGATTGGATGACCCAAGTGCTGGGACACTATTGTTGCTGCATACTTTTAAATTTCTTCTCCAACTCGGACATGGGATAACGTTTTGCCAACTTGTATTCCACGATTTGATTGCCCACAAATTTGCGGTAATGTACTTTGCCAATGCCTTTGATAAAAGTTTCATCACCAGGATAAGGCGCAGGAGCAAACAAGCCGTTTTTGTGTACTTCAATCGCTTCTTTGAGGGCAAATTTAACCGCAGGATGTTTTTTACCTTCGAATTCAAAAGTAGTTATGCCTGCAAAACTCCGATTTTTGATCAGTACCGTTTTTTCCAGCGTATCTAATGCCGATTTCCATTCTATACGCAGCAAAAAAACGCCACCTGGATTATGCACATAAAATGGATATACATTACCCGCCACAATTTTCACCGGAACTTGTAGTTGCTCAGGCCTGCCACTCGTATCTTTCTCGTAAAAAAATATTTCATCCAACAGCATCCCATTCCTCACCATAATTTCCCGGGCATGAATTTGCGGGCTGAGATCTCCGGGGCGATACAGGGTACTGGTCAGGTATGTTTTGCCATCCTGAATTAAAGATCGATAATACCAATAATCGGGTGCAATGGAGTCATTTCCAACAAAATCGTATTCGTAAACCAGACCTTCCGTCAATTCCTTGAGTGGAAAATAGTAGTTCCGAACATCGATAGAAGTGTCATTTTGTCGGGTACAGGTACACAGCAAACTGCCAAATAAAAGAAAACTGGCTAAAAAAAAACTTCCTTTCATGATGCTATCGTTCTTGTCGTTAAAAACAGGCCATTTCTGCCAAAATGGCTCAGTATTCAATTTTCTGCAAATTTGGTACAAAATTGGGCGATAATTAATATTCGTCCAAAGAAAAAGCGAAATGAATCTCAAATGATCAATGGAAAATAGTCCTGTTTTTTAGCATACACTTTACAGCATGCATTATTCGCCATCCATCATTCACTATTCTGCCGTATCTTTGGGACAATTATGAGCTGTAATTTAGCATAGAAAGCTCTTAACTTTCAAATTACCCAACATGTTTGGTACTATTGGAAAAGCACTAACCAAGATCCTCGGCGGCACCAAGCACGAGCGAGATGTGAAGGGTCTCGGCCCCGTCGTGGAGGAGATCAACAACATCGGTGAACAACTTCGCCAAATCAGCAATGATGAGCTGCGCAATAAAACTTTGGAGTTTCGCGCCTATATAGCCCAACAGCTATCGGCCATTGACGAAGAAATCCAGGGCTTGCACGATGATGCCGCTCAGGAAGAAGACCTCATCAGAAAGGAGCAACTCTTTAATGAAATTGACGAGGCGCATAAAGACCGCGATAAACAGCTCGAACTAACCCTGAAAGAAATCCTTCCCGAGGCTTTCGCCGTGTGTAGGGAAGCAGCTCGCCGTTTCAAAGAAAACGCTACGCTGGAGGTAACTGCCACCGAACACGACCGCAATTTGGCCGCCAAAGGCAAACGTTACATCAGCATCGAAGGGGATAAAGCCGTCTGGAAAAACCAGTGGGTTGCCGCTGGTGGTGAGATTACCTGGGACATGGTACACTACGATGTACAGCTCATCGGGGGCATGGTACTCCACGATGGCAAGATCGCGGAAATGGCCACAGGGGAAGGTAAAACCCTGGTGGCTACCCTACCCGCTTACCTGAATGGGGTAGGTGGTCAAGGCGTTCACATTGTAACAGTCAACGATTATCTGGCTCGTCGTGACTCCGAGTGGGTGGGGCCCATTTATGAGTTCCTGTTCCTTACCGTAGACTGTATCGATAAATACCAGCCACATTCTGATGAGCGCATCGCTGCTTACCGCTGTGACATTACGTTTGGCACCAACAACGAATTTGGTTTCGACTACCTGCGTGACAACATGGTACGTTCCGTTGAAGAAAAAGTACAGGGCAAACACCACTACGCCATCGTGGATGAGGTTGACTCCGTATTGATCGACGATGCGCGTACACCTTTGATCATTTCTGGCCCAGTCGGGTATACTACTGAAGACCAGGACTACGTAGACCTCAAACCTGACGTTGAACGCCTCATCAACATCCAGCGCAAGTTGGCAACAGATTACCTGGCTCAGGCGCGGAAGTTGTACAACGAAGGCAAAATTGGAGTAGAAGAAGGCCAGTCAGGTATGGCTTTGTTACGCTCTTACCGCGCTTTACCCAAATCACGTCCTTTGATCAAATTCCTCGGTGAAGAGGGGGTCAAGGTCCACTTGCAAAAAACCGAAAACCACTACATGCAGGAGCAATCCAAACACATGCATTTGGTGGATGCTGAGTTGTATTTTACCATTGATGAGAAAAACCGACAGGTAGAATTGACCGACAAAGGGGTAGAATACATGACCCAAGGCAGTTCCGATCCTAGCTTCTATATTTTGCCAGACTTGGCTACCGAGTTGATGGAAATCGACCGCAATACCGAAATGACCAAGGAAGAGAAAAACGAGGCAAAAACCAAACTTTCTCAAGATTTTGGCATCAAATCGCGGCGTTTGCACGCCATCAGTCAGTTGCTCAAGGCTTACACCATCTTCGAAATTGACGAAGATTATGTCGTCATGGAAGGTGAGGTCAAGATTGTAGATGAACAAACTGGCCGGATGATGGAAGGCCGCCGATATTCTGACGGTTTGCACCAGGCCCTGGAAGCCAAGGAAAACGTCAAGGTGGGAGAAATCACCCAAACCTATGCCACGGTTACCCTCCAGAACTTCTTCCGCATGTACCACAAGTTGGCGGGTATGACCGGTACTGCTGAAACCGAAGCCAAAGAATTGTGGGACATCTACAAATTGGAGGTAACCGTTATCCCAACCAACCGCCCCATGACCCGTAAGGACATGGATGATTTGGTGTTCAAATCGGCCAAGGAGAAATACGATGCGGTGATTGACGAAATTGTGAGCCTCAGCAACGCGGGTCGCCCCGTACTGGTGGGTACAACTTCGGTGGATATTTCCGAAAAATTGAGCCGTCTGCTCCGCATGCGCAACATTGACCACAACGTACTCAACGCCAAGCAACACCAGCGGGAAGCAGAAATTGTGGCCGAAGCAGGCCGCCCCGGCAAAGTAACCATCGCCACCAACATGGCAGGACGGGGTACCGACATCAAGATCAACAACGAGGTGAAAGCTGCGGGTGGTTTGGCCATCATCGGTACCGAACGCCACGAATCTCGCCGGGTAGACCGCCAGTTGCGGGGTCGTGCCGGACGTCAGGGTGATCCAGGTACTTCGCAGTTTTATGTGTCTTTGGAAGACAACCTCATGCGCTTGTTCCAATCGGAGCGCATTGCTGGATTGATGGACCGCATGGGCCACAAGGAAGGCGATGTGATTCAGCACAGCATGGTCACCAAATCCATCGAACGGGCCCAGAAAAAAGTAGAAGAAAACAACTTTGGCATCCGTAAACGGCTGTTGGAATACGATGACGTCATGAACGTTCAGCGGGAGAACATCTACAAAAAACGCGACAACGCCCTTTATGGGGAACGCCTTTCCGTAGACCTCAACACCAGCTTCGAATCCATGGTGGAAAACCTGATCTCGTTGCACCGCCAAGCCGGTAACTTTGACACCTTCCGCCGGGAATCCATCAGCTTTTTGGGGCTTGACCCTGAATTGGATGCAGGATCCTTCCGCGATGCACCGCAACACGAGGTGGTAGCTTCTTTTTTCAACCAGTTCAATACGTTTTACCACCGCAAATCCGAGCAAATCATCGATGTACTGCTGCCGCAGATTCAGGAGGTGTACCACAACCAGGGCCACATCTACAAGCGCATCGTGATTCCGTTTACGGATGGCAGCACGCACCCCTATACCGTAACTGCCGACCTCAAGGACGCGGTGGAATCCAATGGAAAAACCATCATTCGCGATATTGAACGCACGGTAACCCTGGCCATCATCGACGAAAAATGGAAGGAGCACCTGCGCAACATGGACGAACTGAAAGAATCGGTGCAAGCAGTTTCTTTTGCCCAAAAAGATCCGCTGGTAGAATACAAGCTCAAAGGCTACGATTTGTTCCAGGACATGTTCATGGAAGTCAACCAATTGGTGACCAGCTATTTATCGAAAGGAACCCTGGTGTTCTCCGACGGAACTACCCTGGAACAAGCACGCGAACAGCGGGCCCTGGAGGTTTCACGCACCCAAACCAATCGGGCCGAAAACGAAGATCCGCGCCGCCGTGTTGCAGCCGAGTCGACCAACGCCCCGCGAGAAAAGGTGTCCCCACTTCGCCGCGACCCAAAGATTGGCCGCAACGACCCCTGCCCTTGTGGCAGTTTAACAAATTTATGTTCGACGCGCTATTGGTTAATCGAGAATTAGACGACGACAGTGATTTCCTCCCCATGCTTTCCATGGACGAGGGACAGGATACCATCGCCGACGATCAATATCCTGGTTTTTTGCCCATCTTGGCATTAAAGAACACTGTACTATTTCCTGGAGTAGTCATTCCCATTACGGTTGGCCGCGATAAATCTATCCGCGCCATCAACGAAGCATATGAATCAGCAAAGCTGATTGGGGTTTTGTCACAAAAAGACGTGAAGATCGAAAATCCTGGTGCCGAAGATTTATACCCCATTGGCACGGTTGCCCAGATCATCAAAATCCTGCGCATGCCCGATGGCACCACCACGGCCATTCTGCGTGGACAAAAGCGTTTTGAACTGGGCAATATGCTCCGCGAAACGCCATACATGGAAGGCTCCATCCGGGTCTTGCCGCATCCGGAGAATATTGACAACATTGAGTTCGAAGCGCAGATTTCCACCATCATGGACTTGTCGCAGCGCATCGTAGAGCTTTCTCCCAATATTCCGCAGGAGGCCATTGCCATGCTGCGCAGCATCCAGGACAATTCCTTTTTGCTCAATTTCATCTCTTCCAATATGAATTCCAAGGTAGAGGTGAAGCAGCAAATTCTGGAATACGACGACCTGAGCCAGAAGGCCTCACTGGTGATCCACGAAATGGGGACACAGCTGCAATTGCTGGAACTGAAGGATAAAATCGAGACCCGCGTACGGGGTGACCTCGAAAAACAACAACGGGATTATTTCCTGAGCCAACAACTCAAGACGATCCAGGAAGAGTTGGGGCAAAACCCTCAGGAAGAAGAAGTAAGTACCCTGGAGTCAAGGGCCAAGGCCAAATTGTGGTCGGAAGCTGCCGCCAAACATTTTGATCGGGAGCTGACCAAGTTGCGCCGCATGAATCCCCAGGTGGCGGAATACTCCATCCAGATGAACTACCTGGAGTTGATGATCGACCTGCCCTGGCAGCAATACTCCGAAGACAATTTTGACCTCAAACGGGTCAAAAAAGTACTCGACCACGACCATTTTGGCCTGGAAAAAGTCAAAGAACGCATTCTGGAACACCTGGCTGTACTGAAACTTAAAGGCGACATGAAAGCGCCGATCCTGTGTTTGGTGGGCCCTCCCGGGGTAGGTAAAACCTCTTTGGGAAGGTCGATTGCTACGGCACTGGATCGGGAGTTTGTACAAATGTCGCTGGGAGGCTTACACGACGAAAGTGAAATCCGCGGACACCGCAAAACCTATATCGGTGCTTTGCCTGGCCGCATCATCCAGTCGATGAAAAAAGCAGGCAGTGGCAATCCGGTGTTTTTGCTCGACGAGATCGATAAAGTGGGCCGCGATTTTCGGGGTGATCCCAGTTCAGCGCTGCTGGAAGTATTGGATCCTACCCAAAATGACCATTTTCACGACAATTACCTGGAGGTAGATTACGACCTCAGCAAGGTCTTGTTCATTGCTACCGCAAATGGCTTGAGTACCATTCAACCTGCCCTACTCGACCGGATGGAAATCATCGAGATCGGCGGCTATTCCATGGAAGAAAAGGTTGAAATTGCCAAGCGCCATTTGATTCCCGAGCAGCTAAAAGAACACGGACTCAAGGCCAGCCAGGTCAAGTTTGGCAAAAAAGCCCTCCGGAAAATGGTGCAGGAGTATACCCGCGAGTCGGGCGTACGTTCGCTCAACCGCCAAATTGCAGCGGTAATGCGCCACGTAGCCAAACAGGTAGCCATGGACGAAACGCCCAACGCCAACATCGATGAAGCGGAAGTGGCCAGCGTTTTGGGCATCACGCCTTATGCACCGGAGATGTACAAAGAAGTACCTTCACCCGGAGTGGCAGTAGGTTTGGCCTGGACCCAAATGGGAGGAGAAATCCTCTTCGTGGAATCCAGCGTAAGCAAGGGCAGTGGCCGCATGATCCTCACCGGAAATCTGGGTGAGGTAATGAAAGAATCCGCTACCACGGCCATGAGTTTCATCAAAGCCCACGCTGAAGAATTGGGCGTAGATACCGATAAAATTGAAAAAAGTGACGTCCACGTCCACATCCCGGAAGGTGCGATCCCCAAAGATGGGCCTTCAGCGGGTGTAACGATGTTGACTTCATTGGCCTCCATTTTTACGGGCAAACCCGTGCGGCCATTTTTGGCTATGACGGGCGAAATTACCCTGCGGGGTAAGGTCTTGCCGGTAGGGGGCATTAAAGAAAAAATTCTCGCTGCCAAGCGGGCGGGTATGAAAGAGATCATCCTCTGCAAAGAAAACCGCCGCCACGTAGAGGACATCAATACGGATTACATCACCGGACTGAAGTTTCACTATGTGGGGAATATGCAGGAGGTGCTGGCGCGGGCGATTTCGTAAAATAAAATCGAGCGTTCTCAGCAAAGTATCGCCTTAGCACCTTGAGTGGTGTTAAGGCGATTTTTATTTTAACAAATTAGACAACCCACTGGGCAACCTTATTACACAAATTATATTATTTTCGAAACGATTTAACCCATGTACCTATGCGCCTACTCCTCTCTTCCTTACTGCTGACCATCTTCGTTCTTCCCCAAATCTCCTGCCAACGCGCCAATCAGGAGTTCTCCTGGTTGAAAAAAAACGCCATTCCCATTGCCAGTTTGCAAGGAGAGGATTACAGCGATCTGGCTTTTTTGAAGGACAAACTCAAGGGTATACGGCTGGTGCAAATTGGGGAAAGTTCACATGGAGCCGCCGAATTTTACCAGCTTAAATCCCGACTGGTGGAGTTTTTGCACCAGGAAATGGACTTTGACGTATTGGTCATCGAAGGGGGCTTTGGCGACATCAACCTGGCCTGGCTCAACCAGGAAGAGCAAGACGCCAAGTCCTTGATGTACAACAGCGTTTTTGGCAATTTTCGCAACGAGGAAATGTTGCCCTTGTTTGAATACGCCAAGGCAAAAGCAACCACTGCCGATCCATTGATACTAGCAGGACCCGACTGTCAGGCTTCGGCCAATTATTTCAACAACTTCCTGATCGATTTTTTGCGAAAGTACGATGCAGACTTGTCGCGTGATGTGGAGTACAATTTTATGAATACCTTCTTGTTGTACGGCCTTAAGCCCGATAGTACCCAACTCATGTCAGCCATCCGCACCAATGAGCGGGTCATCAACCGGGTATTGGACTTTTTGGAAAACAACGAACCCCGCCTGCGTGAAGATTACCCTCAAAAGCCCTTATTGGTCCCTTTTGTGCGCCGCACCCTCGAAAACTATCTGGAATATTGGTCACTCGATTACCGCGCCATGAGCCTCCAACAGCAGTTTGTCCTGCGCGATCGCATCATGGCCGAAAACCTGATGTGGCTGGCCGATGTGGCTTACCCCAACAAAAAAATCATTTACTGGGCGCACAATGCGCACATTGCTACGGAAACTATTGCGGTGGATATTTTTGGAAAGCCTATTGAAAAACTGCAAGGGAATTACATCGCCGAACGTTTTGGAGCTCAGGTGTACAACATTGGCCTTTATGCCACCGGAGGAGAACTGTTCCACCACATGCTGCGCGAAGTAAAGCCGTTTAAAGACGATAGCATTGGAGGGATCGGTGCCCATTTCAGCCGCCTGCCTAAAGACATCAATTTTTTGGAATTGCGGGGACAAAAACCCGGCAAAGGTAAAGATTGGCTGTTCAAAGCGATACCCGCGTTTGAACTGGAAAATGGAGGCAAAATTCAGATGACGCCAACGAAACGTTTTGATGCACTGATTGTATTAAAGAAGGTAAAAGGGCCAAAGTATTTTGAATAGGATAGTTTAAATTTTTTCAAAACCAATCAAAATGAAGATAGCAATCATCGGTACCGGAAATGTAGGCGGTGCACTGGCCACCAAATGGGCACAATGTGGGCATCAGATCCTACTGGGGGTTAAAGACATTGACAATTTTAAAGGCAAAGAATTGCTCAACAACCCCAATACCACCGTACACACCATTGCAGCCGCAGTTCAACAAGCCGAAGTAATTCTACTGGCCACTCCCGCCACGGCAGTGGTAGAAGTGTGCCAATCTTTGGGCGATACCGCGGGAAAAGTCATTATCGACGCCATGAACATCATCATGGGTCGGGGACCTGTCGGGTTTAGCAATACCAGTGACGCCATTTTGGCCAACACAGTCACACCGGACGTGGTCAAATCTTTCAATACCACGGGCTTCAACAACATGGCCAATACTGAATACCAGGGGCAGGCCATCGATATGTTTGTAGCAGGCAGTAGTGAAAAAGGCAAACAAGCGGCCATCCAACTGGCCAAAGATGCTGGCTTTGCCGATTGTTACGACGTTGGCGGCAATGATAAATTCCAGCTCATGGAACAATTTGCCTGGTTCTGGATCAATCTGGCCATGTTTCAAGGCCAGGGTCGTGAAATGGCATTTAAACTATTGAAACGTTAGTACAGGAATGTCAAAAGTTCTGCCCGAAGGGAGAAATTTTCCATGTACTTCCGCGCACAACTCCCCCACTGTGTGTATCTTCACCTCAATCCTTGCGTCCCATAGTAAGTAAGTACTTAAAATAACACCTATTCCATCAACGTTTTAAACGTCAAAACCGATTGACCATGCAGCAGCGCTACCTCGCATGTACACTTTTGTTCATTTTTTGCACCCTGGGACTCTTCGCACAGGAAACATTGTCCGACAAAAAGAAGCGGGCCACTGACTTTTATTACCTCAACAAATACCAGGCCGCTCAAAGTGTGCTGTTCAGCATCAAAAAAAACCGCCAGGAAGACAAGGAAACCAAACTCTTGCTCGCCCTGTGTTATTATCACCTCAACCAGCTGAAGGAGGCCGAACCCATGCTCCGCAGTATTTTGGAAACAGAGAAGTCTCCTTTTCCTGAAACCTGGCTTTACCTGGGCAAAATTTACCACGATCAGCACGAGTTCACCCGGGCTATTGAATACTACAAGCTTACTTGAAAGCCATTCCTGGCAACCACGCCAACCGTGCTACGGTGCGCGAAGACATTCGGCGCTGTGCTACGGGACTAGCCTTACAATACAAAACGCCACGGGCCATTGTGGAAAACCTCGGAACGACGGTCAATACCCCGTACGATGAATACGCCCCGATCATGAGCCCCAATTTTACCGATCGCATCTATTTTTCTGCCGTTCGCCCCGGCAATGTAGGGGGTGCACGCAATAATTTTGGACAACCTGACGAAGTGATGGGGCGTCATTACAGTGACATTTTTACCTCACAAGTGAACAAGGGCATCTGGACGCCGCCGCAGGCCATGCACCATTTGCTCAATAGCCCGAAGCACGAGGTGTTACTCGATTTTAACGCCAATGGAAAGGCACTGTTTTATTTCAAAGGCAGTTCATACACCCAAGGCGAAATTTTGATCGATACCTTTCGGGTAGGCAGCCGCACCTTGTCTTCTGATCCGTTCCTGGGGCCAGTAGAGGCTACGGCAGGATTGAGTTCGGCACAGTTTATCGGCGATTCGATGGTCATTTTTGCCAGTCAACGCCCGGGAGGATACGGCGGACTTGATTTGTACAAAACCGTTTTTATCCGTGGCCGTTGGAGTGCCCCTATCAACCTAGGGCCGGACATCAATTCTGCCTTTGACGAAACTACTCCTTTTCTGTCCCGCAATGGACAGGTCTTGTATTTCAGTTCCAATCGACCCGATCATAGCATTGGTGGTTTTGACGTATTCCGCTGTCTGCTGATTCCCCAAATCAACCGTTGGACCAATCCTGACAACCTTGGAATGCCCGTCAATTCTGCTTCGGATGACACCCATTTTCGCCTTTCACGCGATGGGTATACTGCTTACTTTGCCTCTTCCCGCAAAGACGGCATGGGCGAACGGGACATTTACGCTGCTTACTTTTTTGATTACCTGCACGAGATGGCCGCACCCATTGTGACTCCGGCCCCGGTGTACGTACAAACGCCACCCCCACCCAGGCAACGCACCAATCCCGATGGCAGTCTGGCTGACCCCGAGGCTGTCGACGTGGCCCCCCGAGGCACCAGCATTGCCCTCAAACCCTTTTATTTCAATCAGGATGGGCAATGGATGCAGGGTGCCGAGTTGAAACAATTGGACGAGTTGGTAGCAGTTTTGAAAAAACATCCTCAGCTTAACTTACTCATTACAGCGGCATCCCGCCAGGAATTGGCGGTGAGTTCGCGCTTGTACGGAGGGATAAAAAGCGCAGAAAACATGGCCAATTACCTGATTGGTAAAGGCGTTTCTCCTGTTGCCTTGCAATTGCGCAGCGTGCCGCCACCACCAGATTTTACCAGTAATTTTAAGACCCTGAATTTCCAACTCAGCAGTGTCACCGAAATGCCCCTGAGCAGTACGACCGAACCCTGGCTAAGCGGCTATACCGAGGAGAGTGGCCTGATTTTTCGCATCCAGATTGGCCAAAGCAGTAGTGTATTGCAAAGCCCGCTGCTCAGCCAAGACAAATATGCCATGTCTGAAAAATCCTTGTCGAATGGGGGGCTATTTGTACACCA
>NZ_JADKCX010000006.1 GCF_016718685.1 Haliscomenobacter sp.
GCAATACCAAAGAGACGGAGGAGTTTTACGCCAAAATCATCTTTGTAAATGCTGCTGCCCTGAACTCCAATCTGATCCTGCTCAATTCCACTTCCAATCGGTTCCCCAATGGATTGGGCAACGACAATGGGCTGCTGGGCAAGTACATTGCATTCCACAACTATCGGGCTACCATCAACGCGGACTACGAGGGATATCTGGACAAAACCACCGAAGGAAGACGGCCTAACTCTGCCTATATCCCCCGCTTCCGCAACTTGCTCAAGCAAGAAACCGATTTCTTGCGGGGTTATGCCTCCGGCTTTAGTGCCAATCGGGGTCAAAGAGACGACCGCAATGGTTGGGGCGAAGACCTGAAAACGGGTATCCTGAACCCAAGTTGAACGACTTTTGGTCGGTAGGCTCCCACATGATGGGTGAAACCATTCCCAAAGAAAGCAACTACGTGGCCTTGGACAAAGACCAACGCGACCCCTGGGGCATCCCACAATTGCGCATCTCAGTAGACTACGATGAAAACGACGTCAAAATGACCAAGGATTTCTTCGAGCAGTTGACCGAAATGTATACCAAGGCGGGCTTCAAGAACATCCGTACTTACGATTCGAACCGCACTCCTGGTCTCGATATCCACGAAATGGGCGGCGTACGCATGGGCAAAGACCCCAAAACCTCGCTGCTCAATGAATGGAATCAACTGCACCACTGTAAAAATGTATTCGTCACCGATGGGGCATGTATGACCTCTACCGCTACTCAAAACCCTTCACTGACGTATATGGCATTTACAGCAAGGGCAGCAGATTATGCGGTAAAGCAACTGAAATCTAAAAATCTTTAATGGTTCGGGAGTTAAAGTTGAAGAGGTCGGAACCGGTCAGGTTTGCGGAAGCCGAGGTGCGCGGTTCACGAACCCTCTAACCTCCCGAACCCCCTGAACCCCCGAACCTTACAAACATGAACAGACGCGAAGCATTAGCCAGCCACCCTCCTCCTCGGAGGGTGCACTTTCCTACCCCACTTTGCTGGCACTGGGACGTTGGGAGAACGCCACTGGTCTGGACTGCGTGACAAGCTAAATTTGTCCGCCCAACAAAAACAGCTCATTGCTGAAGTCGCTGAAATGATCATTCCTCGCACAGATACCGTTGGTGCTAAAGACGTAGGGGTGCCTGCCTTCATCGAAATGATGATCAACGATTGTTACTACGCTCCCGAGCACCGCAGTTTTATGGCTGGAGTAAAGGAACTGGAAGGCCTCAAATTTTTACAAATGAGCGCCACCCAAAAGGTAGAAGCCCTCAAACTTGTAGAGCAAAAGGCCAAAGAGGAAATGAAAGCCTACAATGCCCAAACCATTAAGTTTGGCGACAATCAGGACTTAGAGGCCATGAACGCGGTCAAAATGGGCCTGCCCTTCTGGCGCTTAATGAAAGAATTGACCTTGTTGGGGTACTACACCTCGGAGGGGGGCACAAAAGCTTCGTTTGAGTATGCGCCCAACCCGGGCAAGTTTGAACTGACCAAACTTAAGCCAGGGCAGAAGACCATCGTGTATTAAACCGCCAATCTGATCGCAATGCAAGAATTCAACATAAATTCTAAAAAAGCCAACCGTTTCGACGCGATCGTCGTAGGTTCTGGCATGACCGGAGGCATCGCCGCCAAAGAGCTCACCCAAAAAGGCATGAAAGTACTCATGCTGGAGCGCGGCCGGGAAGTCAAACACCCGATAGATTACGACACCGCCAACAAAAATCCCTGGGATTTTGAACACCGCGGCAAAGTGCCGATCAACTCGGCGGAAGAATACTGGTCGAATAACCGTTTTGGCACTCTTGCCAATGAGGAAGCTGGCGCCTTTTTCACCAACGACAAACAGAACCCCTTCATCGAAAAACGGCCATTCGACTGGATTCGTGCTTACCATACCGGGGGTAAATCCATGCACTGGGGTCGCCAGTCCTACCGCTGGGGTCAGCATGATTTTGAAGCCAACGCCAAAGAAGGTGTCGGCATCGATTGGCCGCTGCGCTATGAAGACATCGCGCCCTGGTACAGCTACATCGAAAAATTTGTGGGCATCAGTGGTCAAAAAGAAGGTTGGGACGTGATTCCCGACAGCGATTTTCTGCCGCCCATGTCTATGCTGCCGCCCGAGGTACACTTCAAAGACGCGGTGATGAAAAAACTGAACCGCAAGGTAACCATCGGGCGCATTGCCAACCTCTCGCAGGCGCAACCCATCCACACGGCGTTGGGGCGTGCCTCTTGCCAATACCGCAACAAATGCTCGCGTGGCTGCCCACACGGTGGATACTACAGTTCAATGGCCGGAGCCATTCCTGCGGCGGTGCAGACCAAACGCCTGACCATCCGCCACAATTCCATAGCTGCGGAGTTGATTTACGATGAACAAAAACAAAAGGCCACGGGTGTGCGCGTAATCGACCAGATCGACCACTCCGTTACTGAATATTTTGCCAAAATCATCTTCGTCACTGCTGGATCGATGAACTCTGCAGCCCTGCTGCTCAACTCCAAATCGACCCGCTTCCCCAATGGCCTGGGCAACGACAGCGACCAGGTGGGGCGTAACCTGATGGATCACCACCTCGGCTCGGGAGCCACCGCTACCATAGAGGGTTTTGAAGATGATTATTACTTCGGGTCACGCCCAACGGGCTTGTACATTCCGCGTTTCCGCAACTGGGGTACAGACAAACGTAAAGATTACTTACGCGGCTTTGGTTACCAGGGTGGAGCCAGTCGCAGCGGCTGGAACCGGGGCGTAGGTATGGATGGCTTTGGGGCCGATTTCAAAAAGAGCCTGACCGAACCAGGTAGTTGGACCATCGGCTTTGGCGGCTTTGGCGAAATCTTACCCGACCCCAACAACCGCATGTACCTCGATCCAGAGAAAAAGACCAGTGGGGCATCCTGATGATCGTATCCTGACGCCGCTTTTACCGAAAATGACCTGGCCATGCGCCGCGACATCATGGTGGCGGGTGCCGAAATGCTGGATGCCGCTGGTTTCAAAAACATCACGACCTACAACCGCGAGACCCACATGGGCCTGGGTATTCACGAAATGGGTACTGCCCGGATGGGTCACGATCCCAAAACTTCGGTACTGAACAAGTACAACCAGATCCACGCTTGCAACAACGTGTTTGTGACTGATGGAGCTTGTATGGTGTCTGCTTCCTGCGTGAATCCTTCGTTGACCTATATGGCGATTACAGCGCGGGCAGCGGAGTATGCCGTGGGGGAGGTGAAGAAGCGAAATCTCTAGGTTTAACCCGTCCTTCCTTGAGCTTGCGAAAAGTTTAGGAAGGACGGGTTAAATATTTTTGTTTGCCCAACAACTCCAACGACCACAAATCTCCAATCAACACCCATCGCATGAAACTTGAAGGCACCATCTTCCAAAAAAGTTACCTCTACTTCATCGTCTTCTTTCTTTTGGTTCTGGCTGGATTCTGGTTTACCTATTTTACCAGAATTTTTGAACAGGAGAATTACCGGATGCATGCCCACGGCATTGCCCTGACCCTGTGGTGCCTGATGCTCATTTCGCAAGCTTTTTTGATTCGGATAAAAAAGAACGCATTGCACAAGTTCATCGGCAAGTTTTCTTACCTCCTTGTTCCGGTTATGCTGTTCACTACGCTGGATCTGTTGAACTATCAGTTGCGCAAAAAACGGAGTTGGGCACGATGGATTTTTCTTTGTGGCCTTGGTAGTGAATGCACTGGTCGCTTTTGTGATTTATTATGGGCTGGCTATTTTTTACCGAAAAAAATCAACGGTTCACGCCCGTTACATGATCTGCACGATGTTCCCGATGCTTACTCCTGCCACGGATCGCATTATTCACATTTATTTTCCTTCGGTGGTGCCGTTACTTCCAAGCATTGAAGGAAATCCCATCGCTCCGGTGGTCGGGTTTTTGCTGGCCGATCTGGTCTTGCTTGGCTTGAGCATTTGGGATTGGCGCTCTCATCGGCGTTGGAATGTTTTTCCCTTCGCTTTACTGATCTTGTTGCTGTATCATTATTCGGTGTTGAATTTTTACAAGTTCGAATTTTGGCAGTCATTCAGCCGGTATTTTTTTGGCAGTTGAACGGAATTAATTTCGTTTCCTTGCCAATTCCTCATCTACCACTACCGCCTCATAAATGAAAGCCTGCAGCAACTCCACCTCAATTTCCTCAATTGACTTAAAATCGCGCCACCCCACAAATTTCCGCCCATCCATGTTCAGGTACCCGATTTCATCCGTCAACAAATGGCCGCTGGTAAATCCCATCCTGACGCCCTCGTACGTTTTTTGCTTGCCCCAGAGCACCGAGGCGGGCCAAATGAAGCAGATGTTTTTGTGCCGCTTAAAATAGGGAACATTGTAGGCCAGTTTTTCAGACACATCGGGAATGCAATCGTAAATGAGTTGCCGTAAAAATTCCACCACTTCCAGCTCGTCGGGTGGAAGAAAGGCAAGGAATTCGGCTACAGACTGAATTTCACATTTTGCATGTTCATCTTGTTCCCAACGTTTAGTTCTACAAATAAACGCCAAGCGACTGACAACCTTAGGTCAGTCTTACCATAAAAAAGAGGGTAGCCCCTACATCCAGGGCTACCCTCCTCTAAAAACTCAGCAAAAATTCACAACCCGATTGGCGGGTCATATATCTTAAGCCTTCACGCCCGAAAGGAGCAGTGAGACTTCATTGTTCAGTACTTCGATGAAACCAGAGTCGGCCTGGAACACGATTTTTTGGTCGGCCTGGCTTCCTTCGATCAGTTCTTTTTTGCCCAGATCGTAGTAACGGTATTCGCCAGCACCCGTGACAATGGTCACTTTGCCAGCAGACAAAGCAGACACGATTGGAGCGTGGTTCTGCAAGACCTGAAACTCCCCCTTAACACCCGGCACCTTAATCGATTTGATCGGTCCCGCGAAGATTTCGCGATCAGGAGTAAGTATGGTAATATTCATAGTTGAAAAGTTGAGGAGTTGAGGTGTTGAGAAGTTTAAGGTTGAAAAGTTGAAAAGATTTACGCCTCATTTTAGGTAGTGCGCCAATTTTCAACTTTTCAACCTTCAACTTTTCAACTAAACTAAGCGGCTTCCGCCAGCATCTTCTTACCCGTTTCAATAGCATCGTCGATGTTACCTTTGAGGTTGAAGGCGGCTTCAGGATATTGGTCAACTTCGCCGTCCATGATCATGTTGAAGCCACGGATGGTTTCTTCGATCGGTACCAGTACACCTTTCAGACCAGTAAACTGCTCTGCAACGTGGAATGGCTGAGACAAGAAGCGTTGTACTTTACGGGCACGAGCTACCACCAGTTTGTCTTCGTCGGAAAGTTCTTCCATACCGAGGATGGCGATGATGTCTTGCAGTTCGTTGTAGCGCTGGAGCAGGTTTTTTACCCGTTGCGCCGTATTGTAGTGCTCGTCACCAATGATCCGGGGATCGAGGATGCGAGAAGTAGAATCTAGTGGGTCTACAGCTGGATAGATACCCAGGGAGGCAATTTTACGGCTCAATACCGTGGTTGCGTCCAAGTGGGCAAAAGTGGTAGCCGGAGCGGGGTCAGTCAAGTCATCCGCAGGTACGTATACCGCTTGTACCGAAGTAATGGAACCACGGCGCGTAGAGGTAATGCGTTCTTGCATCAAACCCATTTCCGTAGCCAAGGTAGGTTGGTAACCTACCGCTGAAGGCATCCGGCCCAAAAGAGCGGATACTTCAGAACCAGCTTGAGTAAAACGGAAAATGTTGTCGATGAAGAAAAGGATATCGCGGCCACCCGTAGGATCGCTCAGGTCACCGTCGCGGTAGTATTCAGCAATGGTCAAACCGGAAAGCGCTACCCGTGCACGTGCACCAGGAGGCTCGTTCATTTGACCAAATACGAAGGTTGCTTTGGATTGTTTCAGGTCATCCACGGTTACGCCGCTGAGGTCCCAGCCACCTTCTTCCATGGAATGCATGAATTTTTCGCCGTAATTGATGATCCCGGCTTCCAGCATTTCACGCATGAGGTCGTTTCCTTCACGAGTACGCTCGCCTACCCCTGCAAATACGGAGATACCGTCGTATCCTTTGGCGATGTTGTTGATCAGTTCCTGGATCAATACGGTCTTGCCTACCCCAGCACCTCCAAAGAGACCAATTTTACCCCCTTTCATGTATGGCTCGATCAGGTCGATAACCTTGATTCCCGTATACAGGATTTCTTTGTTGGTAGAGAGGTCTTCGTAAGCTGGTGGTTTGCGGTGGATCGGGTAAACCTGACTGCCATCTGGCTGAGGAATACCATCAATTGCTTGCCCAACTACGTTGAACAAACGACCGCGAATCCCTTCACCTACGGGCATTGCGATAGCACGACCAGTGTCTACTACCTCAGTGCCACGGGTAAGGCCATCCGTGGAATCCATTGCAATCGCGCGAATACTGTCTTCGCCTAAGTGTTGTTGTACTTCTAAAACGAGTACATCACCATTCTGGCGCTTGATTTCCAATGCGTTGAAGATCTCTGGAAGAGTCTCATTGGCAAAGGATACGTCTACTACGGGTCCAATGATCTGCTTGACGTGACCGATATTTGCCATAACTATATCAACAGTTTGAAGATTAATTGATTCCGATGCTTCAAAATCGCGGCAAAGTTAGGCTTTAGAACTGATAATCAAAAGAAAAATTAACACTTGTATGATTTAATTCTTTTTTCAAATGGTCAAATTCGTATTGCTCCAACGTTTTTTTTGTGCGGAAAAAAACTTCTACTTTTAAATTTCAGGATAAACCGGGCGGCAGAATTTAATTTTTGTATCATCCTATGCTTCAATTGTTTTTTGGTAGGCCATTGCACTTCAAAATGCTTGCCTACTTTTGTGCCAACCAAATCAGCCCGATCGTCATGCGTATCAGTATCCTGTTGCCTATTTTTAATGAAGAGCGTTATCTCGTCGAATGTTTAGACAGCATTTTGGCACAGCGCTATACCGATTGGGAGCTATTGGCCATCGACGATCAGTCTACGGACTCTACCCCACAAATTTTACAGGATTACCAGCAGCGGGATGCCCGCATTCGCCCCTTTCGCAATCCGCAAAAAGGGGTGATTCCCGCTTTGCGTTTGGCGCTGGAACAAAGTACTGGAGCGCTCATCACGCGCATGGATGCCGATGACATCATGGCTCCAGCTAAACTGGAACTCATGTTCAAGCAGTTGGTGGCGCATGGCCCTGGACATTTGAGTACAGGTCTGGTGGAATATTTTGCGGATGCTCAATTGGGGCAAGGCTACGCTCGCTACGGCGAATGGATCAACAAAGTGAACCGCGAAGGCCGGCAATGGGAAGAAATTTACCGCGATTGCCCGATCCCTGCTCCCTGCTGGTTGGTATACAAAGAGGATTTGCTGCGCGCAGGTGCATTTGAACCGGACATCAAACCCGAAGATTACGACCTGATTTTTCGTTTTCGCCGCATTGGACTCAAACCCCTGACGGTTCCTGAAGTATTGCTGTACTGGCGGGATCACGAAGACCGCACCACCCGCATGAACGAAGAATACGACATTCAAAAATATTTTCGCGTAAAGCTGCCCTGGTTTTTGGAACTTGATCACGACCCCAATCGGCAATTGGTGCTTTGGGGAGCCGGCCCCAGGGGAAAAACCTTTGCGACCATGCTCAACGAGGCCAAGGTGAAGTTTCGTTGGGTATGTGACAATCCCAAAAAGTGGGGTCAACAAATTTATGGGGTAAAAATGGAGGCGGAGTCCAAGTTAAGGGAATTCGGACCGATGCAGATCATCATTTCGGTCGCTTCACCAATTGATCAAATCGCGATCAAAACCTTCTTGGACGAATTAGAACTCAGGGCTGGAGAGGATTATTTTTGGTTTTGTTGAGCCAGTGGATTTACTGCGCTTGGCGAAAAACGCATGAAAAAAATACTAAATCGTGTTTTTTAGAGTTATCTTGTAGTTCAAAAAATTGTCACTTGACCATGAAATATAGTATAATCGGTCTGCTCTTCCTTTTTTCCCTTAACATGATCTGGGCTCAGTCGATTCCGGAACTGGAAAAGCAGCTCCAGGAAGCGACCAATGCGCAGGAAAAAATCACCATCAACCAGCAATTGGCCAACGCTTATTTGACGACCGATGTGGAAAAAGCCTTGAATTATGCCAAGGCTGCGGCTAGAGAGTCCGCCAACAGCGGCAACAAAGTTCAAGCTGCGGCCAGCAACTACTTAATCGCCACCATCGCCGAGCGCAAGAAGGACATGGCTAATTTCAGGGTGTATATGAAATACGCTATCAATTTCGCCAAAGAAGCCAATGATCTGGATATGTTAGCGAGAAGTACAGAGAAATTGAGCGCATATTATGCCAAAAACCGTGAATACGATGACGCTTTTAAACATACCAGCGAAGCTTTCAGGTTCGTCAACTCCAAGGGCTACAACATGAGTGACCTGGAGAACAAATACAACACCCAACGCATGTCTCTAGACCGCGAAAAACGCAACCTGGAAAGCCAAATCAGCCAGATGCAAGGCCGTTTGGCCGATCTTTCCGCAGAGAAAAACCAGCTGAGTACTGAAAAATCTAAGCTAGAGGAAAAACAAGAAGAACTGGTCAAAGAAAATCTTTTGGCTGAAGAAGTGATTACCCGCAAAGAAGAAGACATCATGACCATCTCCAAAGCCAAGAACCAGGCTGAGGATGCTGCAAAAGCCAAAGAAGCCGAGGTGAAGCAATTGTCGCGGGAAAACCTGGAACAGCAATTGGTACTCAAAGTAAAAGAAGCCAGTTTAGCAGAAGCCCAGCTTGAAGCCGAACTACAAAAAAACGAAGTACAGGCACGCAATAAATTCGTTCAGTTGAGTGGACTGGTGGCGCTCTTCATTTTGCTGCTCTCGGTGCTGTTGTTTGGGCGTTTCAAAGCGAAGCAAAAAAGTGAAAAAACCCTGGGCGAAAAGAACAAAATCATCGAACAGGAAAAGTCCCGCAATGAAGAACTCTTGCTGAATATCCTGCCCAAAAACATTGCCGACGAGCTCAAAGCCAGTGGAAAAGCCAAAGCCCGTCGTTATGACCAGGTCACGGTTTTGTTTTCTGACTTCGTGAACTTCACTAAAATTGCCGAACAACTCTCGCCCGAAGAGCTGGTAGAAGAGCTGGACAAATGTTTCAAAGCCTTTGACCACATCATCAAACAATACCCGGATATCGAAAAAATCAAAACCATCGGTGATGCCTACATGTGTGCGTCTGGTTTATCCGAACGCAAAGGATTACCGAACAATTTGATCCAGGCTGCCCTCGACATGCAGTCTTACCTCCATGAATACAAAGAGTTGCGCATCAAACAGGGCAAACCTTATTTTGAAGCCCGCATCGGCATGCACACCGGCCCGGTCGTGGCGGGTGTGGTAGGTGACATCAAATTTGCCTACGATATTTGGGGTGATACGGTCAACCTGGCTTCGCGCATCGAATCCAATAGTGAAGCAGGGCAAGTAAACATCTCGCAGGATACTTACAACCTGATCCGCTACCGCTATGAGTGCAATTATCGTGGGAAAATGCCTGCAAAGAATAAAGGGGAATTGGACATGTACTATGTGCATAAAAAATCAAGTGTAGTGGAAGCATCGTAGTTGTTTTAAATCATCAAACACGATTTTGGAATAACCAAAACTTTTTGTATTTTTATGCGCTTTCTACGAAAAATACAAGCCATAAGATGTCATTCCAACTCGTTTCCAAATATTCTCCCACCGGAGACCAACCCGTGGCCATTGCCAAACTAACCGACAGTTTACATGCGGGTGAGCGCTCTCAGGTATTATTGGGCGTAACGGGCTCTGGGAAAACCTTTACCATTGCCAATGTCATTGCCAATGTGAACCGGCCTACGCTGGTGCTGACCCACAACAAAACCCTGACCGCGCAGTTGTACGGCGAACTACAAGAGTTTTTCCCGGATAACGCCGTAGAGTATTTTGTTTCCTACTACGATTATTACCAACCCGAAGCTTACCTCTCGGTAAGCGATACCTATATCGAAAAGGATTTGTTGATCAATGAACAGGTGGACAAATTGCGCCTACGGGCCACCTCCAACTTACTCTCCGGTCGGAGAGACATCATCATTGTGGCATCGGTATCCTGTATTTATGGTATGGGCAATCCCGAGGATTACAAGTCCGGGATCATCCGCATCCAGAAAGGGCAGGTGATTTCCCGCAATGCTTTTTTGTACAAGCTGGTGGAAAGCCTGTATTCGCGTACCGAAATTGAATTCAAAAGGGCGACTTTTCGGGTTCGTGGGGATACCGTGGATATCAATTTGCCCTATGTAGACTACGGTTACCGGATCAAGTTTTTTGGCGATGAAATCGATGAAATCGAAATGATTGAAATCGAAACTGGCAAACGGATTGACCGCATGAACGATGCGGCCATTTTTCCAGCCAATCTGTACATTGCCCCTAAGGATCGCCAAAACATGATCATCCGCCAGATTGAAGATGAACTACACGATCAAGAAAAATATTTTGAACGCGAAGGCCGCCTACTCGAAGCCAAACGTATCCACGAGCGCACCCTTTTTGACCTGGAGATGATCAAGGAGTTGGGCTACTGCAATGGAGTAGAAAACTACTCGCGGTTTTTTGACGGGCGGATGGTAGGCACTCGCCCGTTTTGCCTCCTGGATTATTTCCCTGAGGACTACCTGTTGGTAGTGGACGAGAGCCACGTGACCATCCCCCAAATCCGGGGCATGTACGGTGGCGACCGTGCACGCAAACTCAGCCTGGTGGAACACGGTTTTCGTTTGCCCTCGGCCATGGACAACCGTCCGCTCAATTTTACGGAATTTGAAGGAATGTTCAGTCAAGTCATCTTCGTCAGTGCAACCCCCGGTGATTATGAATTTGAACAAACGGGTGGAGTGGTGGTGGAACAATTGATTCGCCCCACCGGGCTTTTGGACCCACCAATTGAAGTGCGCCCCAGTCTCAATCAAATCGATGATTTATTGGAAGAAATCCAGCAGCGCATCGAAAGAGAAGAACGGGTTTTGGTGACTACGCTCACCAAACGGATGGCGGAAGAGTTGACCAAATACCTCGCCAAACTGAACATCAAAATACGCTACATCCACTCTGAAGTAGATACCATGGAGCGGGTTGAAATTCTACGCGATCTGCGTCTGGGTGGATTTGATGTACTGGTCGGGGTGAATCTCCTGCGCGAAGGATTGGATTTACCCGAGGTATCTTTAGTGGCCATCTTGGATGCAGACAAAGAGGGTTTTTTGCGCAACGACCGCTCTTTGACCCAAACAGCGGGTCGGGCTGCGCGAAACTCCAATGGTTTGGTTATTTTTTATGCCGACAAAATCACCGATTCCATGCAGCGCACCATTGACGAAACCGAACGGCGCCGAGTCATCCAAATGGCCTACAACGAGGAACGGGGCATTACCCCCAAAACGGTCTTTAAATCAAAAGAAGAAATCCTCAACCAGCGCTCCATCCTGGATGTACGAGGCAAAGCTTCCCAGGCGTACATAGAACCAGAAAATGTAACCGTAGCTGCTGACCCATTGGTGAGTTACATGACCCGTGACCAGTTGGAGAAACTGGCGAATGAAACTGAGCGAAAAATGAAGCAAGCCGCAAAAGAGCTGGATTTTATCACGGCGGCACAAATGCGCGATGAATTGTTTGCCCTGCGGGAAAAATTAAAAACGGTGTAGGGGTGACCCTCGCGGACACCCCTACATTGAGCGAGCGTAAAGGTCACCCCCAGGTTATTTCACCTTGAAATCCACCTGTACGTTTTCCCACATCAAAGAGACTACCCCTTTTTTGGAAACTGAAAAGGTCATTTGCTCGGTAAACGCCTTGGACTTTTTAGCGGGTACATTCACCCGGATTACATCTTCTTCTTGTTTGTAGGTATACGCTCCCCACTTAATGCCTTTGTTGATGATAATGGTCCATTCATTGGCATTGGGGATGGTAAACAGGGCGTACTTACCCTTAGGTACTGCCGTTCCTTGCAGCATTACATCTGCTGAGAATTCAATGGTCGTACTGGCATTGGCCCCGGTACGCCAGACTTGTCCGTATGGCACCAGTTTTCCCCAAACCTCACGGCCCTTCACCGAAGGTTGACTATATTCGATGGTAACCGTTTTGCCTTTAACTGTTGCAGTGGCTTTAGCTGGCGGGCTGGCTGGCGGTTTATTGTCCTGAGCTTGGGCCAATAAACCAATCATGGATAAACTGAGTAGCAAAAACATTTTTTTCATGTCGTGATATGGTTTGATGTGATACAAAACTAGTTGTTCACAAAGATGTATAAAATCTCTTGGGAGTACCTTATCAAAACACAATCAAGTTTGTTCAAGTTTACGCTTCGCCCCTCAAAAAGTATTTTGAGTAATATCTTTGAGCGCCTTGACTTTGTTCTTTAGCCGGCTGTCGTCCGCCTAAATCAACCAATCTAGAATTCAGAATTCGATGAGGTTCCGTAACTGGCAAATAAGCAGAACGTGAAGCAGAGAGCGCTTCTTCTGGCAAAACATCAATGCGTTGTGGAACCCTGTTGAAATGAGCCAAATATCGCCTGGCGGGTTCTTCTGGGAGCACCATCCAAATTCCTCCACTCCCCTTGGGCCATACGCCTTGGGTATACTGAGGATTGAGGCGCTTGATTCTCCCAACAGAAGTACGGCAAATGCGGGATATATCTAGAAAAGAGTTAACCTCAAGCACTTCGATCCGGGTAGTACCACCGCTCAAAGCATCAGGTACCACGGGTGCAATTTGAAAATCTTGGAAATGATGAGAAATGTAGGCCGCAGCATAAAACTTGGCCAGGTACTGCTGGGTTTGAACGGGCAAATGTTTGCGCACCAGGGCAAAATCCGTAGATCGTGCCCGGCGAATTGCGTTACGCATTCGACCTGAGCCACAATTGTAGGCACCTAACACCAATTCCCAATTTCCAAATTCTGCGTACAATTCTTTGAGGTACATGACTGCAGCGCCTGTAGCTGCTTCTGGATCACGCCGTTCATCGCGCCAACTTTCAATGCGCAGGCCAAAATTCCGGGCCGTTGTGGGCATGAACTGCCATAAACCAGCGGCGCCACTTGCCGATTCTACATCGGTGCGTAATTCAGATTCCACCATCGAAAGGTATTTTAATTCCAAAGGCATGTTTTGGGCACTGAGGTGGCGCTCATAAATGGGAAAGTAATAAAGGCCTCGGCCAAGCATAGCAGCAGTGTGAACTTTGCCTGTAACCGTGTACATGTTTACATACTCCCGGGAATTTGCAGTGGAATGTGCCAAGGCGGGAAGATTTTCACGCTGAAAAACAGTCACTTGTGAGGGATGTACCCTTAAAAAATCGTGATCCGCATTGGCTTGAATTGAGTCTGTAAAACCAATGGCCATGTAGGGCAATAGGAGAAGTGTATAGACTCCTCGGGGACTAATGGTGTTCATGGGAATGAATTTGCTGGATTGTTAAAATATGTTCAGTGTGCTAGGAATAAAATTGGCAGAACCGCCACAGGTAGGTAAATAGACCAGTATCTAAAAGCTGGATTAAAAGTAGCATATTTATTTGAGAACTAAAATACTTGTATTCAATGATTTAGGAAAAAGTTTTCCACATGATTCTTTGTGCAAAGAGAAAAGTGCTTGTGACCTGTGATTTATGTAAGTCGAAATAAGTTAATTTAAAGATATAAAAATGAATGAAAAATTATGCTAATACCCCAAGCCCAATGTCCACAATACCCTCACGGTTAATTTTTTGTAAATCAACGGGTAAGACTCGATTTAACAATTCGATTTGCAATGGCGTTTCAATCTTGATAATTATCGGTAAAACCTGACATCAGGTTTTTGTCTTTGTGGGCTTCAAACAGCACTGGCCGTGTTTGTCCAAGGTGCTGTTCGTAAAAATGCCTGCGCTTTTTTTCGCTCAAAATCCCCAGCATTTCGTTGCGTTCCCGGCGCACGTTGACTGGCACGACACCGTCCATTTCAGCAGCAGGAGTATTGGCGCGTTCAGAGTAAGTAAATACGTGGAGATAGGATATATCCAGGTCACTGAGGAAACGATAGGTTTCCAGAAAATCCTCTTGTGTTTCCCCCGGAAAGCCCACAATCACATCTACGCCAATACAAGCATGTGGCATCTGTTGTTTGATACGGGCTACTCGATCAGTGTACAATTCCCGGGTATAACGACGGCGCATTTGCCGCAGTTGGGTATTGTTCCCCGATTGCAACGGCATGTGCAAATGGGGGGCAAAACGTTGTGATTCCGCAACAAAATCAATGATTTCATCGGTACACAAATTGGGTTCAATTGAAGAAATGCGGAATCTGCTAATGGCCTCGACTTGATCCAATTCGCGGATCAAATCGATGAACATGGCTTCTTTTTTCGGCGCAGTACCCTCAATCACCTCGGTTCCGTTGCCAAAATCACCAATGTTGACTCCAGTCAGGACAATTTCTTTTACCCCCATTTCGGCGATCTTCCAGGCATTGGCCACCACGTTTTCTACTTTGTCGCTGCGACTGGCCCCACGAGCCTGGGGGATGGTACAAAAAGAACATTTGTAATTGCAGCCGTCCTGCACCTTGAGAAAAGAACGGGTGCGGTCGCCAAAAGAAAAGGCATCTACAAAATTGCGGGCTTCGCGTACTTCTCCCGCATGTACCATGCCTTTGCCTGGTGCTTTGGAAAGGGTATCGATAAAATCCAGAATCCGGAATTTTTCAGCAGCACCCAGTACCAGGTCAACGCCTGGAATCTCGGCAATCTCTTCTGGTTTGAGTTGAGCATAACAACCAACAACAACTACAAAAGCTTGTGGTGAGGAGCGCAAGGCCTGGCGTACCACCTTGCGGCATTTTCGATCGGCGAAATCGGTTACCGAACAAGTATTGATCACATACACATCTGCACCTTGCTCAAAGTCTATCTCCGTATACCCTGCCCCTTCAAATAAACGGGCAATGGAGGAGGTCTCGGAGTAGTTCAATTTACATCCCAGTGTATAAAACGCTACTGTTCTCGGCGTGGCCATGCTGCACTCTTGCTTTAACTTGATGAAAAACAGGAGGCAAAGATAAGGGTTTGAAATTTATAGCGCAAAAAATGATACCGAAGAAGATAAACATTTATCCTCTAGGAATGCTTTATTGTAAAAGACATCAAGCTTATGTGGATAGAAAAAGACCATCAACTCTCGGCAACATTTACATTTAAAGATTTCACTCAGGCATTCACCTTTATGACCGAAGTGGCTTTTCATGCAGAAAAACAGCAACACCACCCACTTTGGACCAATGTTTGGAATCGGGTGGAAATTCACCTGAGTACCCACGATGCAGGGGATGTCGTTACAGATAAAGACCACCAACTGGCTACGGCCATTGATAAGATTTATGCTCGTTACCAATAATTTAAGGCAATGAAACTGTAAATACTGTAAAAAAAACAGTATAAGGATTGAAAGACATTCCTTAGCTTTACTGCCATGATTGTGTCATCTAAACTACCCGGCGTAGGCACCACCATCTTTACGGTGATGTCCGCACTAGCGCAAGAACATGGGGCTATTAATCTTGCGCAAGGTTTTCCGGACTTTGCATCCTCCCAACGGTTAAATGAGTTGGTTGCCCATTACATGCGCCAGGGCTACAACCAGTACGCACCCATGGCTGGTTTGCCGTTATTGCGGCAGCGCATTGCCGAAAAAATCGATGGCCTGTACGGTGTAAAAATCGACCCTGTCCAGGAAGTCACCATTACTGCCGGAGCTACGCAGGGCATATTTACGGCCATTGGTGCTTTGGTAAATCCGGGCGATGAAGTGATTATTTTTGAACCGGCCTACGATTCTTATCGCCCCAGCATTGAACTCTTTGGAGGGGTAACCAAATCCTTTGAGCTCAATGCCCCCGATTATTCCATCGACTGGAACCAGTTGCGGCGCCTGATCAGCATGAAAACCCGCATGATCATCATCAATACCCCGCAAAACCCTACCGGAAAAATTTTCAAACCTGCGGATATGCAGGCGCTTGAAAAGCTGGTTGGCGGGAGCGACATCATCATCCTTAGCGATGAAGTGTATGAGCACTTGGTATACGATGGGCATGAGCACGAAAGTATCCTGCGTTATCCAGGGCTCCGCGATCAAGCAATAGCGGTGTATTCATTTGGCAAAACCTTCCACACTACGGGCTGGAAAGTGGGTTATTGCATCGCCCCCCCCAATTTGACCGCTGAATTTCGGAAAGTACACCAATTCAACGTGTTCTCCGTCAATACGCCAGTGCAGTATGGCTTGGCTGACTTCTTGGAAGACCCTCATGAGTATTTGGGTTTGGGTACTTTTTTTACCCACAAAAGAGATATTTTTCTGGACGCCATCGAAGGGTCGCGTTTTCGGCCTTTATTGAGTGAAGGCTCCTACTTTCAACTTTGTGACTACAGTCAAATCAGTGCCGAGCCGGATGTCGATTTTTGTCGACGATTGACCCAGGACTATGGGGTAGCCGCGATTCCTTTATCGGTTTTTTACCACAGCAAACGCGACGATAAAATTATCCGCTTTTGTTTTGCTAAAAAAGAAGAAACTTTGGAATTGGCAGGTCAAAGACTGCGCGAAATATAAGACCTGTACTTGTTTTCTACTTTATCCGTCTTAATTCTACTTGCATTCATCGGTAGTACCTTGCGCAGCGATGAAGAAAACTGCAACTTTGGACCAAGTTAAAAGTCTATGGAACCAGAAAACAAAAAAGACCAGGCCGAAAATCCAGCTGAAAACCTGGACCAGTACGAAAATAAATTCACCGAGCGGAAATTGTGGCACAAAATCACCCGCTTTGCGCAAAAAATTGGCGTCAAAGCAGTATACGCTGCCTTGTTGATGTTTTACGCGTATAAGCGTAAAGATACACCAGGTTGGGCCAAAAAAATTGTCATCGGTATATTGGGTTACCTGATTAGCCCGATTGATTTTTTACCCGATCTAACGCCTATTATCGGCTACACCGATGACTTGGGTATTTTGAGTTTTGGCCTCGTGACCATTGCCGCATTTGTGAATGAGGATGTACGCAAAAAAGCACGTACCCAATTGGGCAAGTGGTTTCCGAGCTTTAAAGAAGAAGACCTTAAAGCGGTGGAAGATAAGTTATAGGTAAAGTTTTAGGTAAAGTACGCAACCTTGCCATACATATGCAGAATTGTGTGCAACCTAAAACTTAAAACCTAAAACCTATTTTCCTATCCCACGATTCCCTCCGTCACCTCTCCTTCGTGTTGCCGATTCTCCAAAATTTGTTTAGGGCTAACTGGTTCAGTGGCTAGGGCTTTAATGATATCATAAGTGGTCAGAATACCTACCAATTCGTCATTTTCTACTACGGGAATCGCGTGAAAACGATTGACTAGAAATATCTCTAAAGCGACGTTGATGCGATCGTCAGGATTCAGCTTAGCCAAACCTTTGGTCATGATTTCTTCCGCAGCATAAGAGCGCAGCCTTGCGTAGTTCACAAAACGGTCTTCTTCATTAGGGGAAAATCCCTGTAAGAAATGCATGAAGTCGGTTTTGCTGATGATGCCAATCAATTCTTTGTAGCGCACTACGGGAATGTGATGGATGTTGTGATCGTCGAAAATGTCTTTGACAAGACTAAGTTTGTCAGATGGAGCAACCGTGATCAAATGGGTGCTCATGATGCTTTTAACGGGTGCCAGGACGTTCATAATCAGTACTTTTGTTAATTAATACCTCCAAGGTACTCTCTTCTGAAACGCAGGGTATTGATTATCTTCAACCAGAGCAAGTGATTTTGGTCAGTAAATGAACGTACCTTGGATTTTTTCAAATCCCATTTCCACAAAATAAGTGGATTGCATACAACCCAAGATTGGCTTTTGCCCTCTATTATCCTCGTAATCATCTTTTTTTTTACACAAAACGAGGGGCGAAAAAAGACACTTTTTTTAAAACCCTTGACTAATGTAACAAAAAAGGAATAATGACGTACTTTTGCGCTCGTTATTGAAAAAAGAAAGAACTGAGGACTAATGAGATACATTCAGTGTAGTATGTTGTCGCTCTTGCGCATCACCCGAATCAACCTTGTGCTCGTTGTTGTGGCCTTGTTGCCGCTGAGTTTAATGGCACAAATCCGCGATAGCTTGCCCATCGCGGATTATACCACTCCGGCCAATTTTGAAATTGGTGGGGTGAGGGTTTCTGGCGCCCAGTTCAGTGATGCCAATGCCATCACCAGTATTTCAGGCTTGAAAGTGGGCGACAAAATCCGCATCCCTGGGCCCGCTATCCCCAAAGCCATCAAAGCTTTATTGCAATTGCGCTTGTTCACCAACGTGGAGATCATTCAGGAAAAAACCATCGGCGATGTCATCTTCCTGGAATTACAGGTGCAAGAACGGCCTCGCCTCTCACTCTATACCTATAAAGGTGTAGGCAAAGGCCAGCACGAAACCCTCAATGAAATAGTGAATCAACACATCACTAAAGGGGGGATTGTCACCGAGAACATGAAATCGAACGCCGCGCGGGGCTTGGAAAAAAGCTTCATCAAAAAGGGTTGGCTGGATGTACACGTTGATGTGCTGGAAGCACCGGATACCGCACGGTTGAACTCGGTCAAACTTACCTTTGACATCAACCTGGAAGAAAAAGTAAAAATCAAGGACATCTCTTTCGTAGGTGTTACCAATGTAAACGATAAAAAGCTGCTCAAAAAAATGGACAAAACCAAGGAGAAGAAACGCTTCTTGGCTGGCTCCAAATTTATTGGTGATGAATACGAAAATGATAAAAAAGAAATCATCAAGTATTTCAATACAGTTGGTTACCGCGATGCCCGCATTCTGAGTGATAGCATTTGGCGAGATGACAAAGGCGAGATGCACATTACGCTCAAGGTCAACGAGGGCAATCGTTATTACTTCCGCAATTTGACTTGGAAAGGGAACTCCATTTATGATGAAGAAGCCCTCAATCAGGTGCTGGGTATCAAAAAAGGAGACATTTACAACCAGGAACTACTCGAAAATCGCCTGCGTTTCAGCCAGGATGGCCGCGACGTCAGTACCTTGTACATGGACAATGGTTACCTTTTCTTCAATGTAGATCCTACCGAAGTATCGATAGAAAACGATTCCATCGATCTTGAACTGCGTATTTTTGAAGGGCCCCAGGCTACCATCGATAAAGTAATTATTAAAGGCAACGACCGGACCCACGAACATGTAATCCGCCGGGAACTGCGTACGCTGCCTGGTGAAAAATTCAGCCGCTCACAAATCATTCGTTCGCAACGCCAAATTTTGGCGCTTAACTACTTCAACCCTGAAAAACTTGACATCCAAACGCCTGTTAACGCTGAGCGTGGAACCGTCGACATTCAGTATGTTGTAGAAGAGCGTCCCGCTGACCAGTTGGAACTTTCCGCTGGTTGGGGTGGTGCCCGTCGTGTGATTGGTACTTTAGGGGTATCATTTAACAACTTCTCGATGCGCAACGTGTTCAAAAAAGAAGCGTGGCGCCCCCTTCCTACTGGTGATGGCCAACGTCTTTCGATTCGGGCGCAAACCAACGGACAATTTTACCAATCTTATAATGTATCTTTCACCGAACCTTGGTTGGGTGGGCACAAACCCAATTCTTTTACCGTAGGTGGCTTTTTTAACCGCTTTGCTTATCCACTTTTGGATGGCGGTAGCCAGAGTTTGAACATTGTACAAGGTTCGGTAAGTTTGGGTACTCGCCTCAAGTGGCCCGATGACAACTTTGTATCCAGCACGACGGTCAATATCCAATCCTTACAGTTGAACCAATGGACACAAGGGCTTTTCCGTACCGACCAGGGCGAGATAGTTTCTACGGGTAACTTTAACAACTTCAGTCTGCGCCAAAACCTGGTGCGTTCTACCGTCAACGACCCGACCTTTCCCAAGGATGGATCCAACATCTCCTTGATTCTGCAATTGACCCCACCATACTCCTTGTTTAACAAAACCAAAAATTACGGTGAATTATCGGCCAACGAACGCTTCCGTTATTTGGAGTACCACAAGTGGCGTTTCGATGTGGATTGGTATACGACGATCGTGGGTAAATTGGTACTCAAAACTTCTTCACGTATCGGTATTCTGGGTTTCTACAACCGCAAGATTGGTACTTCTCCATTCGAACGCTTCCAGGTTGGGGGCGATGGTTTGAACAACCAGCAGTTTGGCTTCCAAGGGGTAGACATCATTTCTGCCCGTGGGTATGAAATCGCCGACTTTGAAAACAACGCCGACCCATCGGGATCCGGACAAACGCCAACCCCCATTTTTAATAAATTCACTTTGGAATTGCGCTACCCACTTTCGCTTAACCCAAGTTCAACCATCTATGTGCATACCTTCATGCAGGGGGTCAACACCTGGAAGAGTTTGCGCGATTACAACCCCTTCGATCTGAAACGTTCAGCGGGGGTAGGTCTGCGGGTATTCTTACCCATGTTTGGTATCCTTGGTTTTGACTATGGTCTGGGCTTCGACAAACCAAACGTGACCAACCTCTTTGCAAAAGGGGTAGCTAACTTTAACATTGTACTTGGTTTCGAACCGGAATAAAAAAGGTTCGGGGGTTCGAAGGTTCGTAGTTTAGGGCTACCCTCGAACCCCCGAACCCCCGAACCCTCCATGATTGATTTGAACTGCGACCTCGGCGAGGGCTTTCCCGACGATGCAGCCCTCATGCCGCTGATCTCTTCTGCCAATATTGCCTGTGGTTACCACGCAGGTGATCAGGATATCATGCACCGCACCATTGCATTAGCACTGGAACATCGGGTTGCGATTGGTGCCCATCCCGGCTTTGCCGACAAAGCCAATTTTGGCCGTCTGCCGATGGATCTTTCTCCCCAACAGGTTTATCAACTGATTCTTGAACAATTGATCCTCATTGCCACCATCGCCAAGGAGGAAGGGGTACCTTAAACCACGTTAAACCACATGGTGCCCTCTATAATCGTGCGGCGCAATCTCCAGAATGGGCACAAGCCATCGCCAAGGCGGTATACGACTTTGATGCCAACCTGATCCTTTTTGGACTCAGCGGCAGTCATTCGATTCGAGCGGCAAAACACCTGGGTTTGTCTACGGCAAACGAAGTTTTTGCTGATCGCAGTTACCAGGCCAATGGTACCCTTACTCCCCGCCATCAAGTGGGGGCCCTCATCCAAGATACCCACTTGTGCATTGCCCAGGTCACCCAAATGATCGAGCAGGGTAGTGTAACCACTACAACCGGACAAAACATTCCCTTACAAGCAGATACGATCTGTCTCCACGGCGACGGTATGCACGCAATCTCCTTTGCGCAAGCCATTCGACATGCATTAGAAGCTAAAAAAATCGTTATCCAGGCACCAAGGCCGAACAAGGATTAAACCTTTTCAAGATTTGGTTATTTTATTAATGTGGAAAACTGTTTAACTTACGCTTGGTATTGAATCAATACCATAGAAGTCCCTTAATTTGATCGCGATGAGTAACGAAACATACTGGTATTTAGAAAGCATTGATGTAACGGGTATATTTTGCCCCCAGAAAATCCGCAGAGGCGATTTGGAGGCTCATTTTCATCGCTGCTACAAACGCGGCGAGTACATCTATCTACCAGAAGAGTCAGCCGATCGCGTCTTTTTTCTTACCGACGGTCGCGTTAAAATTGGAACTTACGGAGAGTCGGGCAAAGAAATCACCAAAGCCATTTTGGGTAAAGGAGATGTCTTTGGCGAATTATCGCTCATCGGGGAAGACAAACGCCGCGATTTTGCCTACGCCATGGAAGAAGCCACGGTGTGCGTGGTCAATGTGGATGAAATGAAATCCCTTATGCGCGACCATTCAGCCCTCAATCTCTTTTTGATGAAAATCATGGGTTCTCGCGTATTGGAAATGGAAAAACGCCTGGAGTCGCTCGTATTTAAAGACTCGCGTACCCGCATCATCGAATTTTTGCTGGAAATTGCTGAAAAAAAAGGCCGCCGCGTTGGTTTTGAAACGGAAGTGCGCAAATTCATCACCCATCAGGAGATAGCCAACCTCACTGCTACTTCTCGGCAAACAGTAACTACCCTGCTCAATGATTTACGGGAGAGGAATATCCTGACTTTTGACCGGAGAAGGTTGTTGATCCGGGATATGGAGAAATTGAGTCAAGAGGCGATGCCGGTGGGCTGATTGAATGTGTGCAGAAACCCTACCAGGTCAAAAATCCAATAGCCAATCTTCTTTAAGTTCGATACGTAGTTTGGTCAGTGCCCGACTGATCAAACGCTCTACTGCACTGACGCTGATGCCTAGTTCTTCGGCAACCTGAGCATATTTTTTTCCTTCAAGACGATTCATTTGAAAAGCCTTTCGGCACTGTGGCGGCAAATCCTGGATGACTTTATCCAATTTATGACTCAATTCATTGTAATGCAGGATATCGTCCGCCTGTAAAACTGGCGTTTCGGTATAACTGGGTTGAACCAACTCCGATTGATTCAATTCAAACTTGATGTGATTGTAGCTGCGGTGCCTGACTGCTTTGTATAAGTACGCACGGTAAGAAGTATTGATTTTTTCAAAAACGCGCTGCTGCCAGAAATTGGCAAAAACTTCATTGACAATATCCTCGGCTGCTTCTTTTGAATACACAAACCGCATGGCATGATTGCAAAGGTTGTTGTAATACCTTTTGAACAACACTTCACATCCTTTGCGCGCATCCTGCGCAAAGATTTTTTGCAAAAAGACCTCTTCATCAATCAACTTGGGTTCAGGGCGAACTTCTGCATCCGGACTTAAAGGCGATAACCTTGCACGCTGTTCTTCAATTTCTATTTTTGATAGCTTCTCCATTAGATGTTCGCATTGACCTCCCAATACAATATAGACATATTTTAACGATTTTACCCCACATCGGGAAGGAATATTTTTTCGTGTAGAGGCAATAAAAAATTTTATTTGGAAAAAAGAAGAGACACTAGAGGCGTTTTGAAATTTTTTCCCTTGATCAATGTGGGGTAAAACCGTTTCCGTTTGTCTGATAAGCAATTGATACAAGTAGAATTTGTTTCGATTTTCAAGCTGATTGTCTATCATTTTGTACAAAGCATTATGGAAAAAGTAATTATCCAAAAAATACTGTTCAATTATTTCGATGGAAGAGCCACCTCCATGGAGCGAAAGCTGATTGAAGATTGGATGAAAAAAGACCCTGAAAATGAAAACTTGTTCTATCAATATTTAGACGAATGGGAGAGCCAGAATCCTCAATACCTGTCAGAGGATACTGAAGCATGGGAAAATTATAAAGCCCTACTCAATGCCCAACCAAAACCTTTTGAGAAACCAGAAGAAGCCAACCATGCTGTAAAATATCCAAGCGTTCGGACGCTGCGCAAATTTTGGTACGTAGCTGCAACCTTGGCTGTTCTCGTGACTGCGAGCATGTTTTTTTTCCAAAAATCTATTCTCTACCATACTTATCATACCCATTACGCCCAAACGAAACAAGTAAAACTTTCTGATGGAACCCTCGTGGTGCTCAATGCCAACACCAGATTGCAGGTGCCGCGCTGGGGATTTTATGGAAAAAAACGCAAAGTACTATTGGATGGGGAAGGCGAATTTAAAGTTACCCATACCAAAAACAACCAGCGCTTTGTCATCCAAACCAATACCGATTTTGAAGTTGAAGTTTTTGGCACGCAGTTCGTTTTTATGCACGCGAGCAGGCCAGGAAAGTGGTGTTGAACGAGGGGAAAGTGCAAATCAATTATCAGGGCGGGAAAAAACAAATCATGAACCCCGGCGACATCGTTACCCTGGACGAGGGATCAAGTACCCTGGCGCTGTCAAAAGCCAAAACCCCAAAAAATTACAACGCCTGGAAATACCACCAACTGTATTTTGATGATACGCCGCTTTCAGAAGCATCGGTTACCATCAAAGAACACTTTGGACTACAGATCATGTTTGACGATTCAACATTGGCCAATCGTCGCTTGTCCGGCTATTTCAAAGCAGAAAAGGCGTCAGAGCTATTTCAAGCCTTTTCAGTGTTACTGAATGTGGACATTCGACAGCAAAAAGACACCGTATTTATTTCTTCTAAACAATAAAATTTGCAGTTTATGAAACAATATTTTACCAGGCGATTGCCACTAAGCACACTCATCATGGTGCTTTTGGCTTGCCATCCAATGATGATGGCACAAAGTTTGGCTTTTGCACATCAAAATAAGCCCAGTAACATTGAAGCCCGGGAAACAGCTCCTTCAAGTACCACGCGACTAAAAGACGCATTGAATGAATTGAGCCAACAACATCAGGTGAGCATCATTTTTGAAGATGTTACGGTAAGGGGATTGCTCGCAAATGCCAGCGTGACCAAAGGTGGAAAACTGGAAATAAGATTGGACAAACTACTCAAACCGCATGGCTTGACCTTTCAAAAAGTCAATAAAAATGCATACGTAGTCGTACCGCTTTCCACAACCAAAAAACCAGAAAAATCCAGTCAGGACAATAGCCGTACAAACGATAACAATGTTCCAGCGCTGTCGAACAACTTGCAGGAAAAAGGCAATCTACATTCCAATACCATCGAAGTAAATGATCTGCTTGTAGCCGAGGAGATACCCGTCAAGGTCATTACGGGTACGGTAACCGACGAGACCGGAGAGCGACTGCCTGGCACCAACGTTTTGGTCAAAGGTACCACCGTGGGTGCGATCACCGATGTGAATGGTGAATTTTCACTGGATGTTCCAGATGAAAATAGTATTCTCGTTTTTAGTTTTACTGGTTTTCTTACCCAGGAAGTGGTGGTGGGCAACCAAACCAACATAGCCATCATCCTGAAACAAGATGATTTGCTCCTCAATGAAGTAGTGGTAGTGGGTTATGGCGAAATCAAAAAATCGGACTTGACCGGAGCAGTCGCCTCGGTGCAAACCAAGGACATCGTTCGGGGTAATCCGATCATTGCGGCCAAAGCGATTCAGGGACAGGTTGCAGGTGCCACGGTAACCAAACTGAACAACAAGCCGGGAACGGGGTACAGCATCACCATCCGCGGCGAAAACACCATCAACAATTCCACCGAACCACTGGTGGTCATCGATGGATTGATGGGCGGCAACATCAACAACCTCAACCCCAACGACATTCAATCGATGGACATCCTCAAAGATGCGTCTTCTACCGCCATCTACGGCTCTCGGGGCGCCAACGGGGTAATCATCATCACCACCAAAAAAGGGGTATCCGGCAAACCAAGGGTCAGTTACGACAGTTACATCGGCGTAAAAAATCCTGCCCATTTGCCTGAGCTGATGAACACCGAGCAGTTTTACAAATCCATTTATACGGATCGGGTTTTAGAAGGAGTTACTGGAGCGAGCTTCACGGCTGCTGAAAGAGCAAACATCGACGCCAATCATACCACCGATTGGGTAGACCTGGTCACTGGCCCGGGCATGCAAATGAGCCAAAACCTGAGCATCTCGGGTGGTAGTGAAAAAACGACTTACCGCTTTTCTGGAGGTTTTTTGAATGAAGATGGCAACGTGCTGTACACCGGATTCAAGAGATACAACCTCAATGCGGGTTTGGACAGTAAAATTGGCAGATACTTCAAAGTTGGATTCACTTCTTATGTGAGTTATGGCGACATCAATGTCGGTTCAGGCGAATCCCTGCGGAATGCCTACCGGGCTCGCCCCACTGGAACGGTGTACTACGACGACCTGGCCAACCCTTCCGAAAACTCAGACCTCAACGTGAATGGCTACGCCTTTTGGATGGGCATCAACGACAAACAAGTGGGCAACCCCTTGCTCGATATTGATCCTACTGTTTCAAAACTGCAAACCACTACCGCTTCGGTGATCAGCAATGCTTACGTAGAGGTTACTCCACTCAAAGGTTTGAGCATCCGTTCTTCTATTTCTGCTTCTTATACCTCCGAGAGAGCGGGCGATTTTAGAGGACGTTGGTCAAAATCACAGATTGGAGCCAAGCCAAGAGCACAATACGACAACCGGACGTTGGCCAATTATACACTGGACAACATCATCAACTATAACGTAGACTTTGGCAGACACAAACTCGCCTTTACTGGCTTGCAGAGTGCATTTTACCAAAGAAATGAAGCCTATTCTATTTTTGTGCGCGACCTCCCCTACGATTCTGATTGGTACGCGTTGAATACCGCTGCAACCATCGGCAGCATTGGTAGCTCGCTGGTTGAACGGTCGATCTTGTCGTTTATGGGGCGGGTCAACTACTCTTTCAACGACAAATATTTATTGACGGTGACGGGGCGTTCTGACGGCGCTTCACAACTTTCTGAGGGCAACAAATGGGCGTTTTTCCCTTCCGTTGCGGTGGCTTGGCGCTTGGGTGATGAGCCTTTTATCGACAACCTCAATCTGTTTTCTAACCTAAAATTGCGTTTAAGTTACGGCGAGGTCGGGAACTCCACCGTTAATCCTTACAGTACCCAGGCAGGCTTGTTGAATACGGGTTATGATTTTGATGGAACCCCTGCTTTTGGTTTTGCGCCAGCGAATTTGGGCAACAAAGACTTGCGTTGGGAACGCAGTAATGAACTGAACCTGGGCATCGATTTTGGCTTCTTCAAAAACCGCATCGCTGCTTCGCTTGAATTGTACAACCGGAAAACGGTGGATTTGATCCTGAGCCAAAAAATACCTACCGTAACCGGTTTCTCTCAGGTGATTGCCAACGTGGGACAGATTGAGAACAAAGGCATCGAACTTACACTCAGAACGACCAACATCGCCGCTAAGAATTTTGGATGGAACACCACCTTCGCTTTCACCAAAAACAACAACAAATTGCTGCAACTGTATGGCGACGGGCAAAAGGTCGACAAAGGCAACCGCCTCTTTGTGGGCTATCCCATCCGCGCCAATTTTGATTATGAATTTGATGGAATCTGGCAAACAGTCGATAAAGATCAGGCCGCCAAGTACAAGCAAGTACCTGGCTCCGTACGGGTGGTCGACCAAAATAACGATGGGGTAATTTCTTCTACCGATGCCATTGATGACCGGGTCTATTTGGGCACTCAATTGCCCAATTGGATTTTGGGTGTTACCAATCGCCTCAATTTCAAGCAATTCGACTTTTCCTTCTTTGTCTATTACCGGGATGGTGTACAGTACAACAACAGCACCTTGTCTGGAACATTTGGAGAAGTAACGGGCACGCGCTACAACCGCTTAGCGTCCCTGGACTATTGGAGAAGCGACAACCCATCCAATACCTATTTCGGGGTGGCAGCTGCCAACCCTTACCGCAGTGCCATCAATTACCAGGATGCCAGCTTTTTGCGGATTTCTGACATTACCCTGGGGTATACCTTACCACAAGCCGTGATGGACAAATTGAAAATGTCCAGTGCGCGTTTTTACGGCCAGGTGATCAACCCTTACGTAACGTCCAAATTTACTGGCTTTGATCCCGAATTCAACTCAGCCATTTTCCAGGACGATGTTCCGTCAATGACTTTACTTTTTGGCGTAAACATCAGTTTCTAATCGTTTAACTCTGTACACAATGAGATCAACAATAATAACTCGTTTCACTTTTTTGGCAATCGCTGCGCTCTGCCTGATTGCTACGGGCTGTGATGAAGATTTTTTGGTTGAAAAACCGGTTACGACCCTGACCACCGACGTTTATTACAAAACAGAAGCAGGTTTCGAAGACCTGGTTCGGTCTTGTTATCCCTTGTTGCGCAACATTCACCAAAACCGTACCCTCGTTTTGAATGGTACCGACATTTTCACCTCGGGCGGGTATGGTGACCCAAAGTTTGCCACGCCAACCGTAAACTCGGGGCCAATTGAGCAATACGATGTGCGCTTCAACCCCTCCTTGGGCGAACTGCAAAGCCTTTGGACTTTACTGTACACCGAAATTGGCCGTACCAATACCGCGATCACCCGTTCGGTAGACATTACCACCATGGCCGCTGCCCTAAAAGATGCTCGGGTGTCTGAAGCGAAATTTTTGAGAGCGCTTTGTTACTTTATCTCGTTCAGCATTGGGGCGATGTCCCCATGCCTTTGACCGAAATAGTAAGCCCAACCAAAGAGGCAAACCGAGTGCCTGCGGCAGAGATCTACAAACAAATCATCACGGATTTGCTGGATGCCGAAGCTAAACTGCCGGTTACAGCCACCAACTACGGTCGGATTACCAAAGGGGCAGCTCAGTTTTTGCTGGCCCGGGTTTATTTGACCCGCGGTTGGAATTTCAAAAATTCATTGGGCGGCTCTCCTGCTGATTTTGATTTGGCCCTGCAATATGCCGACAAAGTCATCGATGTTTACCCTTTGGCAACCAACTACAATCTGTTGTTCCCTACCCGCTCGGAGAACCCGCTGAAACAATACACCGGTGCGCAAAATGATAAAAACCCGGAAATCATTTTTGCGGTGCAGTACAACGCCGATGTGTTGACCAACAAAACCGATCCCGCATTTACAGTTGACGCTGCGGGAGGCAACAACTTGCACTCCGTGTTCAATGGCAGCGGTGAAGGATTTCCGGGCTCTAAAGGTAGAACGAGTGACTACAATCGTTCTCTGGGATTTCACAACACGACACCCGCCATGTACCGCCTGTATGATCCGGAGAATGATTCCCGGTATGACCATAATTTCCTGGAGGTAGGCTATGCCATGCAAGCTGTGGCGGGTTTCCGGCCTTTGCCCGTTGTGAATCCTGCGCTTAGAATTGACATCAAAGCCGGAGATACCGTAGTTTATTATCGGCCTTGGAACAACCCCGCAACTACGCTGGAAGAAAGAGGGGTTGATTTGGGTGGTAAAAAGAAATATTCGGTGGTAAACCCCGAAGAATGGGGCGGCGGATATGGATTCATCAATGGCAGCACCGTAAACGTGAGTGGATTTCCATCAGGAGAGCCCCACATGTGGAAGTTTTGGCAGCCAGGTATCGCTTATGGTGATGCGTTTGGCACCTTCAACGAAGCCGTTTTCCGCTCAGCAGAAGCCTATCTGATTGCCGCCGAGGCGATTGTGAAGGGTGCAAAAGGTGGAAAATTGGGTCGTGCCGAAGTTTATTACAATCGGGTGCTCGACCGTGCCCTGGGCGCAAAAAAAGGCAACGACCCTAAATGTGCGCTGGTTCCAGAAAATGTTAAATCCCTGGAAACCGTATCCTACCGGGCCACCGCTGCCAACATCACCATCGACTTGATCCTGGACGAACGTGCCCGCGAACTCATGGGTGAATATTCACGCTGGTTTGACTTGAAAAGAACTGGAAAATTGGTAGAACGGGTGAAAAAATACAATCCCTGGGCTGCCAAAAGTGGTGCTATCAACGACATCCACTATTTGCGACCCATTCCACAGGCTGAGATGAAGGGGTGGCATTTTTAAGGTTGTTAATCATACCACCCCTTCGGGGTTTCTCTTAGAAAATCATTGGCTTGTTAATGCTATAATCATGTCACCCCTTCGGGGTTTTATTCAAAAATCCGCCGCCATTACTCGATCTCCAAAACCACTGCTCCATGAAGCAAGTACTTCTACTCACATGTTTCTTAACCTGTGCCCTTGTCTCTTTTTCCCAAACCCAATGGAAATCCCTCTTCAACGGTACCGATTTAAAAGGCTGGGTCAAACGCAACGGCAATGCCGAATACAAAATCATTGATAAAGCCATCATCGGGGTCTCCCAACTCAATACCCCGAACACCTTTTTGTGTACCGAAGCAACATACGGCGACTTCGTACTGGAACTGGAAGTAAAGGTAGAAGTTGGCCTCAATTCGGGCATCCAAATCCGCAGTCTCAGCGATCCCGCCATCATGAACGGTCGCGTACACGGCTACCAGGTAGAAATTGACCCCGCCGAACGCGCCTGGAGTGGCGGACTCTACGACGAAGCCCGCAATGGCTGGTTGTACAATCTGTCCATCAATCCTCGGGGGCAAAAAGCCTTCAAAAATGGGCAATGGAACAAATACCACATCGAAGCCATTGGCCCTTCCCTCAAGACCTGGATCAACGGCATTCCCTGCGCCAATGTGCTGGACAATCAGACCGCCCGCGGTTTCATCGCCCTGCAAGTGCACGGCATCAAACGGGAAGACCAAAATGGCCTGACCGTACAATGGCGCGACATCCGCATTGCCACCGAAAACCTCGCAGCCTGCACCTGGAAAGGAGGCGAAGAAGCGCCCGAAGTCAACTACCTGCCCAACCAATTGTCTGAATCCGAAAAACGGACGGGCTGGCGTTTGCTTTGGGATGGCAAAACCACGGCGGGCTGGCGCAAATTCAACACCGATGCCTTCCCTCAACAAGGTTGGGCCGTGGAGGACGGGGTACTCAAAGTCCTCAGCTCGCACCAGGATAGCACCCGTAAGGGGGGAGACCTGATCAGCAATGAAAGCTTTTCAAACTTTGAACTGGAACTGGACTTTAAAATCACCAAAGGAGCCAATAGCGGCGTGAAATACTTCGTACAGGAAGACCGCAAAAGTAAAGCTACGGCTGGCCTGGGGCCTGAATTCCAAATCCTGGATGATCAAAATCACGCCGACGCCAAGGCCGGAGTGGGTGGCAACCGCACCACCGGATCATTGTACGACCTCATCGCCGCCGAAAACCTCTCCGAAGGCAGTACCGAAAAACGCATGAACCCTCCGGGTAAATGGAACAAACTGCGGATTGTATCCAAAGATGGCCACGTTGAGCATTGGCTGAACAACCTCAAAATGGTGGAATACGAGCGGCATTCGCAGGTTTTTCGCAACTTGATTGCCAAGAGCAAATACGCCCGCATCCCAAATTTGCACAGGCTCCGGCGGGTCATATTTTGTTGCAGGATCACCATGATGAGGTGCATTTCCGCAGCATCAAAATCCGGGAATTCTGATTTTTAACTTTGCCAATGAGCGCTGTGAGTGCTTAGGTGTTTCTTTAGTGCCTTAGGTTTCTTAGGTGGTGAAAAAATGACCATGACCACCTAAGAATATTTTATTTGAACCACCTAAGACACCTAAGAGCAAATAATCATATCACAACTATTACCAAAATAAATGCCGTGAAGAGATTTTTTTACTTTCACAGCAAGCCTTTTTTCTTGACTTGGACTTTTTACGCTATGGTTTTGGCCCAAAATGCCACCAAAGCCCCCGTCGACCTCGTCTACCCCCTCATCGACGCGGCCAACTCCCGTTGGTTCTTTTTCAACTCCGCCTCTCGCCCCTTTGGCATGGTCAACCTGAGCCCCGACAACGCCATCAACGCCGACTGGGGAGCAGGCTACCGCTACAATCTGGACAGCATCAAATGTTTTAGCCACATCCACGGCTGGCAATTGTCAGGCATCCCCGTCCTGCCCACCACTGGCCCCTTCAAAGGCCATTTGGGTGCCAATCAATACGGCTCCAAATTTTCACACGATAAAGAAGTCATCAAAGTTGGCTACCACAAAGTAGTCCTGGATGCCTACAACATCACTGCCGAACTGAGCTCCACCACCCGGGTGGGTTTTCACCAATACACCTTCCCCAAATCCGAGCAAAGCCATATCCTTTTTGATTTTTCTACCTTTTTAGGCCCATCCGATACGGAAAAGGGCTTTGTCAAAAAAGTCAGCAATCAGGAAATTGAGGGTTATGCCGTGATGGCCCCTACCGTTCGCCGCCCCAAAACCGTAACCGTCTTCTTTGTCGCCGTTTTTGACAAACCCTTTGACACCTTTAAGGGCTGGCGCAATGGCAAATTGGAAGAAATTGGCGACCGCATTGAAGGTGCGCGCACCGGTGCTTACCTCAGCTTTAGCACCCAGGCTGGCGAAGTCCGCAAAATGAAAGTGGCCATTTCCTACGTCAGCGAAGAACAAGCCCGCCTCAACCTCAATAGCGAATTGCCCCACTGGGACTTCAATAAAACCGTGCAAGACAGCCGCACCGAATGGAACAAATGGTTGAGCCGCATTGAAATTGAAGGGGGGACTGAAAAAGAACGCAGCCGTTTTTACACCGACCTGTGGCATGCCCTCCTCGGTCGCCGCATCATCAACGACGTAAACGGGAAATACTGCGACATGACCGGCCCGCAACGCCGCATTGGCCAAATCCCGCTCGACGCCCAGGGCAAACCCAAATACAACCACCACAACTCCGACTCCTTCTGGGGTGCACAGTGGACGATCAACAGCCTTTGGCACCTGATTTACCCCGAAGTAACCGAGTCTTTCGTCAACTCCATGGTGATGATGTACCAGGACGGTGGCCTGATTCCCCGCGGCCCTGCCGGTGGCAACTACACCTACGTGATGACCGGTGCGGCAACGACCCCTTTCATCGTCAGTGCCTACCTGAAAGGCATTCGTGGCTTTGACATCGAAAAGGCTTATGAAGGGCTCCGCAAAAACCATTTCCCCGGCGGCATGATGAGCAAGGCGGGTTACGAGCACAATACCTTCAAAGGTGGAGGCATTGAGTACTACATCGAACGTGGCTACGTGCCGCACCCCTTGAGCGAAACCCGCTACGGATTCCACCAGGATGGTTCCACCCAAACCCTGGAGTACGCCTACCAGGATTACGGCCTGGCCCAAATGGCCAAAGCCTTGGGCAAAATGGACGACTACCAGCTCTTCATGAAGCGGGCGGAGAACTACAAAAACATCTGGAACCCCGAAATCGGCTGGATGTGGAACCGCACCCTGGACGGCAAATGGGGCGAACCCGTCGACATCCTCACCTACGATCACGGCTGGGAGGAAGGCACTGCCGCCCAATACGTCTGGTTTGTGCCCCACGATGTGCAAGGCCTGATCAACCTGATGGGTAGCCGCGAAACCTTCACCCAGCGATTGAACGAGTCTTTTGAAAAAGCCCAAACGCACGACTTCGTATCCGGCAAATCCCACGACAAAGAAACCCTGGATCAATTCCGCCGGGTGTACATCAACTACGGCAACCAACCCAGCATCCAAACTGCCTATTTGTTCAACTATTCCGGCGCTCCCTGGCTGACCCAATACTGGTCGCGGCAAGTGGTGCAAAAAGTATACAGCGACCTGTCACCCCAACTGGGTTACAGCGGTGACGAAGACCAGGGCCTCATGGGCAGCCTGGCGGTGCTGATGAAAACGGGCCTTTTTTCAGTCAACGGCGGTACTTCGGCGAAGCCTTTTTATGAAATTGGCAGCCCCATTTTTAACAAAATCACCTTGCACCTCAACCCCAAATATTACCCCGGTGGAAAGTTTGTCATCGAAGCCAAAAACAACGCGCCCCAGAACTACTACATCCAGTCCGCAACCCTGAATGGGAAAGCGCTGAACCAGTCCTGGTTGTTGCATGAAACCCTGGTCAAGGGCGGAAAAATGACCCTGCAACTTGGTCCCAAACCCAATAAATCCTGGGGAAGTAAACCGGAGCAGGCACCACCTTCGATGACTGCGAAATAAACGCTACGGTGCCCCTTAAGTGTCTTTGGTTTCTTAGGTGGTGAAGAAAACCTCAATCAGGAGTATAATATTCACCACCTAAGAAACCAAAGACACCTAAGAGGCACCCTAGGGATGATAGGTTGGAACTGAGGAAAATACTGCCATATGAAAAATAGCCTACTCATTTTATTGCTCTTTTTCAGCCTTGAGGCCCAAACCAAGGTAGCTGCCCCAGTGCCCCAACAGGTAATGGAAAAAATCTACCAGGAAATCCAAACCCCTTACAAATACGGCATCGTATTCAAACACCGCGATTCCACCAAACTGATCGACAGCCCCACTATTTTTCGCAAGAACAACCGCTGGTACATGACCTACATCGTATTTGACGGCCAGGGATACGAAACCTGGCTGGCGCAAAGTGAAGATTTACTCCATTGGCAGGAAAAAGGCCGGATGCTCTCCTTCACGGAAAAGACCTGGGATGCCAACCAAAAAGCAGGTTACCTGGCGCTCGTCGACACCAAATGGGCTGGAGGTTATGGCGTTGAAAAGTTTCAAGGCAAATACTGGATGTCCTACCTGGGCGGCAATTCCAAGGGCTACGAAGCAGGTGAGTTGGGCGTAGGCATGGCGCACAGCCAAACCCTGAGTCCACCCACAGAATGGACGCGGCTTGCCCACCCAGTGCTCCAGTCCAAAGACAATGATGCCCGCTGGTTTGAAAAAAAAGTCATTTACAAAAGCCTGATCATCCGGGACAAACAAAAACTGACTGGCCACCCCTTTGTGATGTACTACAACGCCAAGGGCGACACCGCCAATTACGAAAGCATCGGCATGGCTGTCTCAGACGACCTGCTCAGCTGGAAACGCCTGGGCGAGAAACCCATCATTACCCGCTACAAAGGCATTTGTGGAGATGCCCAAATTGCCCGGATTGGAGAGGTTTACGTCCTGTTTTACTTCGGTGCCTTCTGGAAACCCGGTGCTTTTGAACGTTTCGCCTGCTCCTACGACCTTGTCAACTGGACCGACTGGAACGGCCCTGATTTGATCGCTCCTTCCGAACCCTACGACCAGCAATACGCCCACAAACCCTGGGTGATCAAGTGGAAAAATACCGTGTATCACTTTTACAATGCCGTGGGCAAACAAGGCCGGGTACTGGCCTTAGCCACTTCAAAGCCCTTAAAAGGCTAAAATTTTCAAACCATGAAACGAAGAACTTTTGTCCATATCGGAGCTGCTACATTGGGCGCTTTACCATTGCAAGGCTTCTCAACGCTTGACCTTATTACCCCGGCCAAACCCCAGTGGATCATCGACCTGATCAAACTGAATGACCGGGGTTTTGATGGGCTGTTTGCAGCACAAATAGTGGATACCAGCAAAAAGGCCTACGGGGCCATTAAAGACAGCGAAGAAATCCCCAATGTGCAGTCCAGCGGCCATTTTATTGCCAAAGCCGCCATCGCCCTGGCCAATCCTGAATCACAATACTACCAATCGACTGATTTGTTAAAAAAGGTAGGCCTGGCTGCTCAATATTTGCTCCAGGCGCAACACACGGACGGCACCATCGACCTCTTGAGCACCAACTTTCACTCGCCTCCCGATACCGCTTTTAGTGTGGAAAAACTAGCTCCGGCATATGTTTTCCTCAAAGCCTCCCAAACCAAAGGAGTTGAACCCGTTTTGACCGCCCTCAAAACCTTTTTGCAACGCGCTGGCGAATCCCTCATCGTAGGGGGCATTCACACGCCCAATCACCGCTGGGTGGTTTCGGCGGCTTTGGTCAAATTGAACGAGTTGTGGCCCGATCCCCGCTACATCAAACGGGTGGAGCAATGGCTGCTGGAGCACATCGACCTCGACCCCGATGGGCAGTACACTGAAAAAAGCACCGGTGGCTACACCCCCTTGGTCAACCGGGTGTTGATCACCATCGCCAAAGGTTTGAACAAACCCGAAATCTTCGACGCCGTGCGCAAAAACCTCAACATGACCATGTACTACGTGCACCCCAATGGCGAGGTGGTCACCGAGGCATCGAATCGGCAGGACAAGGGCACCATTGGCACTTTGGAAAATTATTACTACTCCTACCGCTATCTGGCCTTGTTGGATAAAAATGGCGAATACGCTGCGATGTGCCGCTTGATTGAAAAAACCTGTTTCCCCAAAATGGTTGGTTCCCTGGATGCCTACTTGGAAGACTCCAATTTTTGGCGGGAACTCCCCAATAGCAAACCTTTGCCCGACAGCTACGCCAAAGCTTTCCCCCATTCGGGTGTAGTGCGCATCCGGCGCGGCAATTGGGATGCCACCCTTTTGTCCAACAACGCTGGTTTTTTGACCTTTCACAAAGGCAACGCCGTATTGCAAGCTTTGCGCATTGCCGCGTCTTTTTTTGGCAAAGGCCAATTCCAATCGGCGGAGATCAAACAGGAAGGGGAGGCCTGGGTCATGCGCAACAAACTGGAAGGCCCTTACTATCAACCTTATCCAGTGGATCAAATTGACCCTACTGGAAACCTGGACAAAATGCCCCGCAGCAACCGCCAAAAAAGTGAAGTGCAATACCTGGATTATACAGTCAAAATTACGGAGATCAATGGTGGGATTGCCATCGATTTTGACCTGAGTGGAACGGATGGGGTGCCAGTGTCGCTGGAACTCATCCTCCGACCAGGTGGAGAGCTCGGCGGAGTAAAAGCCCACGCTTCCAAACCCAAAGCGTTTTTGCTCAGCGCTCCTACCGGCAGCTATACCCAGGGCGGAGACAGCATCCAATTTGGTTCCGGGCTGGTCGAGCACCAGGCTGTGCAATTGCGGGGAGCGCTACCAGCAATGGATGCCCCAATGGTGTATGTGACGGGATTTACGCCCTTTAAACACCGCATTACATTGACCTAGCCTAAATCATTCCTGAAAGCGGCGACGGGACGACGAGGATGTCTTGGGTTTCTTAGGTGGTGAAAAAAAGAAAAGCCTCGCCCGGAGCAGGGCAAAATCCTTCACCACCCAAGCGTCCGCGTTACTTACGTCGCATTCACCTCAGCGCCATATCATTTAAACCAGATTGAAGACCCAAATGAAAATACATCAGACACTAATCATAGCCTACCTCCTTCTCCTGAGCGCGCTTTCCGCCCAGGAAACCCGCCCCATCTGGCTCGATGATCTCCCCATCAAATCCTTCTCCGAAGGCATTCCCGCCGTATTGGGCAAAACCAACGCCGCAGGCGACCCCCTGCGCATCGCTGGAACCACTTACCCGCACGGAGTCGGCGTAAATTCCACCAGCATCCTGGCTTTTTTCCTGGATGGCCAGGCCCAATCCTTTTCCGCATTAGTCGGCGTCGACGACTTGGGCAATAAAGATTTGCCCCACAAATTCTACGTCATCGGCGACCGCAAAATCCTCTTTGAAAGCCGGGAATTGAAATGGGGCGAAGCCGCCCAAAAAGTGGAAGTCGACCTGAAGGGCATCAAACGCCTGGGCCTACTCGTAAAAGTCAACGACCAGGGGATGACCCGCACCTACAGCAACTGGGCCAACGCCCAAATCCTGATGCAAGGCGAACACCTGCCCCGTACCATGCCCAATACCGCTGAACGCTACATCCTGACTCCACCCGCACCCCAGACTCCGCGCATCAACTCACCCAAAGTTTTTGGGGCCCGACCAGGCAATCCTTTTATGTACACCATTGCCGCCAGTGGCCAAAGACCGATGACTTTTTCGGCCAAAAAATTACCCCGGGGCCTAAACTTTGACCCTCAAACCGGGATCATCACCGGAACAGTCACCCAACGCGGAACCTATCTGGTGACTCTTGGGGCAAAAAACAAATTGGGCGCAGCTCAGCAAGTGCTGCGCATCAAAATTGGCGACACCATTGCCCTCACGCCGCCCATCGGCTGGAATGGCTGGAACTCCTGGGCGCGCAACATCGACCAGGGCAAAGTGATCGCCTCCGCCGATGCCATGGTCAAAATGGGCCTCAACCAGCACGGCTGGACCTACATCAACATCGACGATGCCTGGCAAGGCCAACGCGGTGGACCTTTCAATGCCATTCAGCCCAATGAAAAGTTTCCGGATTTTAAGGGCATGGTGGATTACATCCACGGTTTGGGACTAAAGGTGGGTGTTTATTCCACGCCCATGATCACCAGCTATGCTGGATACGTGGGTGGCTCTTCCAACTTTGAAAAAGGCGAATTGCCCGACTCGATTGTGCAAAACAAACGCGCCTACCGCTACGTCGGGAAATACCGTTTTGAAAGCAACGACGCCCGTCAATTCGCCGCCTGGGGCATCGATTACCTGAAATACGACTGGCGCATCGAGGTGGAATCGGCAGAACGGATGTCGGAAGCCATCCGAAAATCGGGGCGGGATATTTTTTACAGCATTTCCAATTCAGCGCCTTTTGCCAATGCCAAAGACTGGATGCGTTTGTGCAATTCCTGGCGCACCGGGCCCGATATTCGCGATTCCTGGCACAGCCTTTTTGTCTCGGCCTTTACCCTCGACAAGTGGAGCCCCTACGGCGGCCCCGGCCACTGGAACGACCCCGACATGATGATCCTGGGCAATGTGACCACGGGCTCGCCCATGCACCCCACCCGTTTGACGCCTGACGAGCAGTACAGCCATGTGAGTTTGTTCAGCCTGCTTTCGGCCCCCTTGCTCATCGGCTGCCCCATCGAACAATTGGACGCTTTTACCCTGAACCTGCTGACCAACGACGAGGTCATTGCCATCGATCAAGACCCGCTGGGTAAACCTGCCCGCCTGATTGCTACCGAAAATGGGGTGCAAATTTGGCTCAAATCGCTGGCCGATGGCTCCCATGCCTTGGGCTTGTTCAACGTCGGCGACTTCGGCCAAACGCCACAATCCTACTTCCGCTGGGACGACGAACAGCCTGTAAACTTTACACTCGATTTGACCAAACTGGGCTTGAATGGAAAATACCAACTGCGGGATGTATGGCGGCAAAAAGACCTTGGTGCATACAGTGGAAAGTTTGAAACCAATCTTCGGCACCACGGTGTAGTGATGCTGAAGATAATCGCTAACTGACAGCTCGGCGATCTGCAAACTCAACGATTCTTTGATTTGGCTGCGCCAAATTTTTATAACCGCGACGGCACGACGACGCGACGGACTCGCGCTTCGCGCTTTTGTAGGCTTCGCCTCTTTTTGCAAAAGCGACAGGATGGCAAAACGGATAGAACGGACGGATGAAAACGGATTTTTCGCCTACGGCGATAAGGGTCGAAGGCGAGCCAAGATCCGTTTTCATCCGTTCCATCCGTTTTTCAATCCTGTCGCTCTACGCCGAAGGCGCGAAAGCGCGAAGCGCGTGCTCGCCTTCGGCGTTGTGATTACATTAAAACCGAGCGGCGAAGCTGCTTATTCACAGGCGTTTCGAAGTCAAACTTCACCCTTAAACCAGAACAATTTAACGCGATGGGTAAACTTCCAAATTTGTTGATTGTACTGAGCATCTGCCTGACTACCAGGGCCTATGCCCAGACCAATTTTGCCGTGCCCCCTTTACCCGACCCCGCCGAACGGATGGCCAACCTGAAACGGGAATGGACCGCCTTGCAACAAAGTCCCCCTCAACTGGCCGTACGGGACTGCTTCCTGTTTTTGCTCGATGCCCTCGATACCCAATTTCTGGAACCACAACAAGTAGAGTGGGTGTTAAAACTGGTGCAAACCCGGATGGTTTCCAATCCCGCCGCGGGTAGAAGTTATGGCAACATTTTTTGGGGTTGGCACGAAACCGGAATCGATGTGGGCGACGGCAACAACATCGAATTTTGTATGCAGTACGGCCTGCCCATCAAATTGCTGTTTAACGACCGCCTCTCGCCAGCAGCCCGGAAAACCCTCGACGAAATATTCACCCTGGGTCTCAAAGGTGCCAGAAACCAGGTGGTGCGCATTTCCTACACCAACATCTACCTGATGAAAATCTGGAATTTTGTGGCTTTTGGGCAAGTGTACCAGCAGCCCGAGATTCTGGAAGAAGGCCGAAAATATTTTGACCTTTGGCTGAATCACCTGGCGCGTTACGGCAACCGGGAATACGACAGCCCAACCTATTGCGGGGTAGACCTCGAATCCCTGTTGCTGCTTTGCCGTTTTTCCACCGATGCCGATATCCAGGCCAAGGCCAGAGCGGCGCTGCGTTTTTTTCTCAACGACCTCTCGGCGCACTACCTGCCTCGGGCGGGCATCCTGGGCGGAGCGCACAGTCGCGACTACAACCGGGTGTTCAGTCGCGACTTGTTGGAGGAAAAATACTTGAATCCCCTGCTGGGCGGCCCCAATCGGAATGTGCATTTGTTTCACGAGTTGTGCTTGTCCACCTTCAAAGAAATTGGCCTTTCCGCTGAGCAAAAAGGATGGATGCAGCGCAAAAACCGCTTCATCGTGCAGCGCTGGGATAGCCTGGCCCATACCTTCGCCTGTGATTTTGTAGGCGATAAATTTTCCATGGGTTCGTCCAATCAAGCTTACAGCCCCGACGACAAACCCTTCGTGATCTACCTCAGCAGCAAACGTATCCCCGAAATGCCCAATATCGCTTTTGTGATGGAAGGCCGCAACGACCATTACGGCACCTGGTCGGCAGAAGGCATGGGCGAAAAAATGCGCCACCTGATCCCCGCCAATTACCCCTCAAATGGTGGCTGGGGAAAAGCCCGGCACCTGATGCCATTTATGCAATCCGCCCAAAACAAAGGCGAGATGGTCATGCTGGTATCTGGTGTCAGAGACCACAACTGCATCTTCGAATACCTGAACTCCACCATTATTTTGCCCAATACTTTTGATGAAATCTGGCTGGGCAATCAGCCAACTGCGGTGCCTGCACCAGGTGCCAAAACCGATTTTGACGGCACTCAAACCCTGTTCGCCCGCTTCGAAGACGTGGTGATTGCTTTCCGCTTCCTGTGGTCGAATGCGGAGCAAGGTGCGAGGCCAGCCTTGTACAACGATGGCTTCCAATTTATCGCCACCCGCGAAAAATTCCCGCTGGAGCACAACGCCGCCCTACGCATCACCCTCCAGCATCCCGACAATGGAAAAGCCGATGTGGCCATGTGGTGGAAAGTGGCGGAGGGCATCAAAACCGATCGTGCTTTTGCCGCTTTCCGACAGGAAGTTTTGCAGGCCGAGGTGGACGTAAAAACGGAAAATGGCCTGGTGGATGTAGCGGTGATGACCAAGGCGGGTAAACTGGGCCTTCGTGCGGATTTGGCCAACAAAAAACGCCTGGCCTATTACAATCCGCAACCTTTGCCCGCGGATTTTCTGCTGAACATTGATGGCGTAGAAATTGGAAAACCCATTTTGGAACAATTCAAGTCAGTGGTTAAAAGATGAGCACACTTATGCACAAGAGAAATTCCTGTTTGTTGTTTTGTCTGTTGGGACTGGTAATCACTTGTCAAGTTTTTGCCCAGTCCAACACCACCGTTTGGCTCGACGATTTACCCATCCAGACTTTTTCCGAAGGCCTGCGCCCGGTTGAAGCCAAGGCAAGTTATGCCAAAGACACCATTCGTATCCAGGGCCAGCGTTTTTTGCGTGGCATCGGAGGGCAATCGCCGATGATTCTGGCTTTTTACCTCAACAAAAAAGCTACTCGTTTCACAGCTTTGGTCGGCCCCGATGACAGCGGCAACCAGGACATTCCCTTGAGTTTTTACGTAGTGGCCGACCACAAAGTACTCTTTGAAAAGCTCGACATGAAACACGGAGATGATCCCGTAACTGTTGATGTCGACCTCCGTGGCGTTGAGCGTTTTGGATTGCTGGTGACCGACAGGATAGGAGGCTCGAACAACAAAAGAACTTACGCCAATTGGGCAAACGCCAAACTGGAAATGTTGGACGGCAGCAAACCCGGATACCTTCCCAATGAGGATGAAAAATACATTTTAACCCCAGCTCCTGGCAAAAGCCCACGCATCAATTCTGCTAAAATATTCGGCGCTACGCCGGGCAATCCGGTTTTGTACACGATTGCTGCCACGGGTGAAAAACCCATCCTTTTTTCAGCTACCCCTTTGCCCAAAGGTTTAAAACTCGATGCCAAAACGGGCATCATCTCTGGGCGGGTTGCTCAACGTGGCAAGTATGAACTGACCTTAAGCGCCAAAAACAAATACGGTAAAGCTCAGCAAAAACTCCTGCTCAAAATCGGCGATACCATCGCGCTCACCCCGCCCATCGGTTGGAACGGCTGGAATTCCTGGGCACGGAACATCGACCAGGGCAAAGTCATTGCCTCCGCGGAAGCCATGGTCAGCAAGGGTTTGCGCGACCACGGCTGGACGTACATCAACATCGACGACGCATGGCAAGGCATCCGCAGCGGGCCCGATACCGCTTTGCAAGCCAATGAAAAATTCCCGGACATCAAGGGCATGATGGATCGTATTCATGCTTTGGGTTTAAAAGTAGGTTTGTATTCCACCCCTTACATTGCCAGTTACGCTGGTTTCATCGGTGCTTCATCGGATTATCCGGCGGGTGGGGAAACCCAAAAACTGTTTGTCCCCAGCCGCCAACCCTACAGCCGGATTGCCAAGTACCGTTTTGAGCGCAACGACGCCCGGCAAATGGCTGCCTGGGGTACCGATTTTCTCAAATACGACTGGCGCATCGATGTAGTTTCGGCAGAACGGATGTCGGAAGCTTTGAAAAAATCGGGCCGGGATATTGTTTTTAGTATTTCCAACAATGCCCCTTTTGACAAGGTCAAGGACTGGAATCGGGTCACCAACATGTACCGCACTGGCCCCGACATCAAAGACAGTTGGACCAGTTTGTACCACACTTCTTTTACCCTGGATCGCTGGGCGCCTTTTCCGGCCCCGGCCACTGGCTGGACCCGGACATGATGATTCTGGGCGAGGTATCCATTGGCCCGATGATGCATCCGACCCGCTTGACACCAGACGAGCAATACAGCCACGTGAGTATCTTCAGTTTGTTGGCTGCGCCCATGCTGATTGGTTGCCCCATTGAACAACTGGATGATTTTACCCTTAACTTGCTGAGCAACGACGAGGTAATTGCCATCAATCAGGATCCGCTGGGGAAGGCGGGGCGATTGGTTTTGGAGGAAGATGATGTACAGGTCTGGCTAAAACCACTGGAGGATGGCTCTTTTGCCGTAGGCTTATTCAACATTGCAGGTTACGGCAAAACGCCGGAATCCTACTTTCGTTGGGGCGATGAGCCGCAAAAAGTATTCACCCTCCACTTCGATAAGATTGGTCTTAAAGGCAGATATTTGATGCGGGATGTTTGGCGACAAAAAGATGTCGCGGAATATACCGGATCATTCCAGGCAAATATTCCTTATCATGGGGTTATTCTGCTCAAATTTACACCCATCAAATAATTCAACATGCAAGTAAATGGCTACGGTGCCCTGAGCAAAACAGCTCCAATTGCACCCATTGATTTTGAAAGAAGAGAAGTCGGCGCGGACGATATTTTGGTCGACATTATGTATTGTGGGGTATGCCACTCCGACATCCACATGGCCAGAAGCGAGTGGGGACCCTCGGTTTATCCGATTGTACCCGGGCATGAAATCGTTGGTCGGGTATCCGCAATTGGCAACAATGTCACCAAATTTAAAGTGGGCGATCTGGCTGGTGTAGCGGTTTTTGTTGATTCTTGCCGGACTTGCCCTTCCTGCCAAAGCGGGATGGAGCAGTATTGCGATGAAGGCATGACGCCGACCTACAATGGGTTTTACCGCGACGGCGTTACGCCTACCTTTGGTGGGTATTCTTCCAAGTATGTCATTGATGAAAAATACGCCCTGCACATCCCCTTTACCGATCAGTTGGAAGCAGTTGCGCCCTTGTTGTGTGCCGGGATCACGACGTATTCCCCGCTGCGCTTTGCCGGAGTAGGCAAAGGGCACAAAGTAGCGGTCCTGGGCTTAGGTGGATTGGGACACATGGCCGTTAAATTTGCCGCATCTTTTGGGGCAGAAGTAACCATGTTGAGCACCTCTCCCTCCAAAGAAGCCGATGCCAGACGCTTGGGCGCACAGCATTTTGTACTGACCACGGATGAAGCACAAATGAAACCGCTGAAAAATCATTTTGACTTCATTTTGAACACCGTTTCAGCCGTTCACGACCTCAACAGCTTTCTCGATTTGCTCAAAGTAGAGGGCAAAATGCTCCTGGTGGGCATCCCTCCTGAAGACCATAAAGTAGCTGCGGAAAAACTCATTTCGAAACGCCGCAGCATTGTCGGCTCCATGATTGGGGGCATCCAGGAAACCCAGGAAATGCTGGACTACTGCGCCGAGCACAACATCGTTTCGGATGTGGAAGTCATCGCGATGAAAGACATCAATGAAGCCTACGACCGCATCCTTAAATCCGATGTAAAATACCGCTTTGTGATTGACATGAAAACACTTTAGGATACATAAACCTTAACCAACATCATGAAAACACGCAGGACTTTTATCAAAAATACCGCTACCGCCCTCGGCGGCCTCGGGCTCATGGAGTTTTTACCCCTTGAAGCCATCGTCGCCATGCGCAAAGCCGTAGCCCCGAGTGACAAAATCAACGTTGGCCTCATCGGCGTAAAAAACCAGGGTTTCAACAACATCCGGGCTTTTTTGAAAATCAATGACGTCAACCTCACCGCCATTTGTGACGTAGATGACGCGCAATTGGCCAAGCGCAAAGACGACCTGAGCAAAGCCGGCGTACCCAACCTGAAGCTGTACAAAGACTACCGCAAGATGCTCGAAGACAAAGACCTCGATGCGGTATTGGTCGCCACCCCCGACCATTGGCATTGCCTGCAACTCACCGATTCCCTTTCGGCAGGCAAACACGTGTACGTGGAAAAACCGGTAGCCAACTCCATCGGCGAAGCCAAAGCCATGATCCGCGCCACCGAAGCCTCGGGCAAAGTGGTGCAAGTCAATCAATGGCAGCGCAGCCAAAAACACTTCAAGGACGCGATTGCCTTCGTCAAATCCGGCCAACTCGGCCCGATCATCAACACCAAAACCTGGATGTACCGGGGCACGCAACCTTTGCCAGTTGTAGCGAATAGCCCCGTACCCGAAGGTGTGGACTACAAAATGTGGCTCGGCCCCGCTCAAATGCGCGACTTCAATGCCAACCGCTTTCACTACGAATTCCGCTGGTTTTGGGATTACGCCGGAGGCCTGATGTGCGACTGGGGGGTACACCTGCTCGACATCATGCTTTGGGGCATGGGCGTGAATGAACCGCTATCGGTATCCGCAGTGGGTGGCAAACGCCTCTTCCCCACCGACGCCCGCGAAACGCCCGACTACATCCACGTCACCTACGATTTTGGCACCTTCACCAATACCTGGGAGCACTACATGGGCACAGGTGCGGGCCAGTATGGCAAGGGCCACGGGATCGCATTCATCGGCACCAAAGGCACCCTGGTGGTGACCAGAAACGGCTGGGAGGTCATCCCGGAAAAAGAAGGTGCCGAAAAATTCCGCATGGAAGGAGTCTTGCAAAACCGGGTGGACAATGGCCTGGAACTCCACGCCCAAAACTTCGTCGACGTGATGAAAAGTGGCAAACTGACCGACCTGGCTTGCCCCATTCACGCGGGCGCTACCGTGGCCGTCAATGCGCACATGGGCAACGTGGCTTATCGTACCGGAGAGAAAATTTATTGGGATGCGGCGAAGAGTAAATTCAATAGCAAAAAGGCGAATGCTTTGATTTTGCCGACGTATCACAATGGGTTTGATTTCCCGAAGGTGTGAAGTCGAGTCGTCACGAAGTTTGGAAATGAAACCAAACAGTTCGTCATCCCGAATGTACAAATATCACAATGAAAAAATGAGCACAGAGGACACAATGGGCACAAAGGGCACAAAGAGCGATTTTGACAGAATTTGGAAGGTCGCTCGTGTCCTTTGTGTGTTCTGTGCAAAAAAATGTCGCTTTTGTGTGAAAAGGATGATTCATGTTTGGCCGTGTTGAAAAAACCCTGATAAAGCATATCCACCGTCCCATTCCACCCGCTATCGGCTTTCGCGCCCGTTGCGCCCAAAATTGATACATCATGTTCCTGAAAAAGCTACCATTCTATCTCTTATTCCCGGTGCTCTTGTTGTTCTCCAGCACGGCAATTGCACAGACCAAATCCCTTAAAATCACCTCCTTCGGTGCCATCGCCGACGGCATCACCAACAACGCCATGGCCATTCAAAAAGCCATCGATAAGGTGGCCAAATCGGGTGGAGGCAAAGTCATCGTTCCCCCGGGCAATTTCATGACGGGCACCATTTGGTTAAAATCTGGCGTGACCCTGCATCTAGAACTCGGTGCCCGGCTGCTCGGCCCTACCAACCGCAACGATTACGCCAAAGTACCTGACCGCCCCGCCGTAGTTATGGCCGAAAACCAGCAGCACATCGGCATCAGTGGCCAGGGCATCATTGACGGGCAGGGGCAGGAGTTGATGCTGGACATTTTCAAAAAACTGCGCAGCGGCGAAATGGTGCAAGACACCATCTGGAAGGTAAAACGCCCCGGCGGTCGCGCAATGGTGTTGAATTTCAAATCTTGCAGCGACATCTCCATCACCGGGGTTACCCTCAAAAATGCCACCGATTGGGTGCAGGATTACCGGGAGTGCTCCAACCTGGTCATCGATGGCATCACGGTACAAAGCACCGCCTACTGGAACAACGACGGCCTGGACATCACCGATTCCAAAAACGTGCGCATCAGCAATTGTTTCATCAATTCTACCGACGACGCGATCTGCCTCAAATCCGAAAACCCTGCGCTGGGTTGTGAGAACGTCCACATCGAAAACTGCACCCTGCGCTCCAGTGCCAATGCGCTCAAGTTTGGGACGCGGAGCGACGGTGGTTTCCGCAAGGTCACCGTGCGCAACCTGACTATTTTCGACACCTACCGCTCGGCGATTGCCCTGGAGTCGGTTGACGGCGGGGATTTGACGGACATCGACATTCAACACATCAATGCCAAAAACACGGGCAATGCCATCTTTATCCGCCTGGGCCAGCGCACGGAAGGCAAGGCGAGCACGCTCAAAGGGGTGTACATCGCCCACGTCAAAGTGGAAGTTCCCCTCTACAAACCCGACCAGGGTTACCCCATCGAAGGGCCGCCCGACCACCTGCGCCCGGGCGAAGACAAAATGCCCAAACGCCCCTCCCATTTCCACATTTATGGCCATCCTTTTTTGCCCTACAACCTGATTCCTTCCTCCATCGTGGGCCTGCCCGGCCACCCTGTACAGGATGTGACCCTGGAAGACATCGAGATCACCTACGGTGGCCGAGCGAAAAAGGAAATCGCCCAGATCCCACTGGACAAAATCACGAGCATACCCGAAAACCCCAAGGCCTACCCCGAGTTTTCGATGTTTGGGGAACTACCCGCCTGGGGCTTTTACCTGCGCCACGCGGAGGGAATCAAAATTAAGGGGATGAAATTGAGGTATGTGGATGATGATTTTCGGCCAGCGCTGGTGCTGGATGATGTCAACAATTCGGAGTTTGATGGAGTGGAGGTGCTGACGGCGAAGGAGATGCCGGTGGTGCTGTTGAACAATACCTCGGGGATTGTCACGAAAAACTTGAAACTGCCAGTTGGGGAGGATAAAGGGGTGGTGCAGAGTAATTACAAATAGCTCAACCTGAACTTGGGTAACGGTTTAATCCACCCCAATCAGCCAAAACCACCATTTTACCCTCATTCTGGCTGCAACTATTGAAACTTGCAGCCAAAACCCCTGTTTTTACCCCCAAATTGGCTGATTGTGCCTCCTGAAGGGGTAGAAGCATCGGTTATCTTTTCCATCGACAAGGAATACGCCGAAAAACTGCGTTCAAAAGTCTCCACCTTTAAAACGGTGACCAAAACCCGGAAAGCAGTTTTGACCATGATCACCACTTATGGGCTTGAAAAGAACAAGCATGCCATCCAACTGGTCCAGAACGAGATGACGATGGACGATTTGGTCGTTTAGAATGCCTTATCTAACTGCCTCAAGCTTTTTTTGCGGCCAACATCGCTTTAACCGCACAAAAACCTGTGATTCCCCGCAAGAAAAAAAGTAGACCAAAGCCCGCAATCCACCACTGACCAATAAAACCAGCGGTGATGATCACGGCCATCATGAGGAAATAACTAACGACGCATTCACCAATGGTGAGATTTGGTTCGAAATTCATGATTGTAATGTTTTGTTGCCTCAAAAATGGGAAGCCCTGCGATAGAGGCAAATGATATTGGTCATGGATAAGGGTGATTTTTGGCAGGGGCGTCTTTAAGGAACAGTAGTAAGCACAGTATAGTATGATCATGAAATGTAATCAAACGCAAAGTATTTTCCTGGGGCTGTTTGTATTCAGCAGTCTGTGGTTCGGACAGCAGTTGGAGGCAAAAGATCAACGCCCCAACATCATCCTCATCATGGCCGATGACCTGGGCTACTCCGACATCGGCTGCTACGGCGGCGAAGCCCAAACCCCCAACCTGGATAAACTGGCCGCCAATGGCATCAAACTGCGGAGTTTTTACAATGCAGGTCGCTGCTGCCCCACGCGCGCTTCCTTGCTGACCGGGAACTATTCCCACGCGGCAGGAATGGGCAATATGGTGTCCTTTGATGACCAAAAAGTGACTCCGGGGCCGTATCAGGGCTTTTTAGACCCCAACACCCCCACCATTGCCGAACACCTGCGCCAGGCAGGCTACCATACCTACATGACGGGCAAATGGCACGTGGGTGAACGCCCCGAGCACTGGCCGCTAAAACGGGGGTTTGATCGCTATTTTGGCTTGATTTCCGGGGCTTCCAGTTTTTTTGAAATCTTGCAGGAGAAGCGCAAACGCTACATGGTTTTGCAGGATCAGGAATACGTGCTCCCGAAAGAGGGATATTACGCCACGGATGCTTTTACGGATAAAGCCATCGAATTCATCCAGGGGCAGGAACCACAAACCAAACCCTTTTTTTTATACCTCGCCTACACCGCCCCACATTTCCCTTTGCACGCTTACGAAGCCGACATCGCCAAATACGAAGCGCTGTACCTGCAAGGCTGGGACGCCATTCGGCAGCAGCGCTACAAAAAAATGCAAGGTCTCGGTCTGATCGATAAAAGATATCAACTCAGCCCGCGCCCCGCCGATATTCCTGACTGGAACAACGTAGAGGATAAAAAGAACTGGGCCAGAAAAATGGCCGTGTACGCCGCCATGATCGACCGCATGGATCAAAACATTGGCAAATTGATCCAAACCCTGGAAGCCCGGCAGGAACTGGACAACACCCTCATCGTCTTCTTGTCTGACAACGGAGGGACTTCCGAAAATGTTGACGACCGAAAACTGGGTCTCCCCGGTAAAAGAATCGGTGAACGCGGCTCATACGGCACCTACGATGCCCCCTGGGCTAACGTATCGAACACCCCCTTCAAACTGTACAAAAGTTACATGCACGAGGGCGGGATCATCAGCCCTTGTATCCTGCATTGGCCGGCCAAAATTAAGCCAAAATCGGGCTACTTAAACACCCCTGGTCACGTGATTGACCTGCTGCCCACCAGTCTGGAGCTGGCACAAGTTTCCATCCCCAAAGAGCTGCCTGGACAAAGTCTGAGCTATTATTGGAAGGCCAAAAAAGCCAAAACCCGCTCCTTGTTTTGGGAACACATCGGCAACAAAGCCCTCCGTCATGGCCATTGGAAACTGGTCAAAGAGCACGGCGACAAGGACTGGGAACTCTACGACCTGAACACAGACCCCAGCGAAAGTGTAAACCTCGCGCCACAATCTGGCGAAAAAGTGGAGGCATTAAAAGCGGAGTATGATGTTTGGGCGAAAAAGGTGGGGGTGCGGGAAATTCCGGTAAAGCAATGATTGATATGGGCGAAAAAAAGCTTCTAGCGACACTTAAACGCAGCTGCGCGGGTTTACACGAAACGACGCGGCGGGACGGCGCCCCGCCGCCGGCCGCCCCGGCCGGGGGGGGCGGGGGGGGGGGAAGGGGCGGGGCGGCCGGGCCGCGGGGGGGGGGGGGGGGGAGAAGAAAAAATTTGGCGGCCCAATACGGTTTTCGGCCGTGCATGATGGTCATGATGGCTGTTCACCTGTACGGCAAAACCCCACCCCGCTACACTTGCGCACGGATTTATTACTCCACACCGATCAAGTCAGCAAAAATGGCCTGCCCGTCAACCTCCCCCCTGGAATCGGCCATCTCGCAGCCCGAGGTTTATCAATTCGCCCGTGTTTTTAACCCACAACCACAGCTAAGTTGGGCCTTGGGATGCGGCCATGAATGGCACCAGCGCCTACCGCATTTTACTTGCCTCATCGCCCCAGTTGCTCCAGCAAAATCAGGTGGATTATTGGGATTCCCAAAAGGTGAAATCAGACCAAAAGCACACAATGTACCGTGGAAAACCCTTGCTCCCTGGGAAGGTGTATTATTGGAAAGTGCAGGTGTGGAACCGCAAAAATCAGCCTGGCGACTTTTCTTCCATGGCTTCTTTTTACCTCAGTCCACCCGACCCGGTCGAACAGTTTGCGCATCATCCCTTGGCTGCTGAAATCCAAAAACCAGTGGCCTTGGTCAAACGAGGAACTGGAAGCTTTTTCCTCGATTTTGGTAAAGACGCCTTGGCTCAATTGCAACTGCATCTAACCAGTGAAAAAACGGACAGCATCTGGATAGAGGTGGGTGAACTATTGGAAGCCCCGCAGGTCATTCACAAAAATCCTGGCCGCAACATCCGCTACATGAAAATCGCGCTGCTGGTTCGCAAAGGCACTTATGATTATACCATCAAATGGCCAACGAATGAAAAGCGCAACAGCCGCAACCCTATTCTCATGCCGGAGTACATCGGGGAAGTGTACCCTTTTCGCTACGTTTCGATTGAGAATTTTGCGGGAACGCTGACGTCTGAATCGGTGCAGCGCAAAATTGTCTTTTACCCCTTCGCTGAAAATGCCTCTTCATTTACCTCCAGCGATACCATCCTGAACCAGGTCTGGGATTTGTGCAAGTATTCCATCAAAGCCACCAGTTTTACGGGCTACTACGTGGATGGTGACCGCGAAAGAATTCCGTACGAAGCCGATGCCCTCATCAACCAGCTCTCACATTATGCCGTAGATGCCGAATACAGCATGGCCCGCCGCAGCATGGTGTACATGTTGTACCACCCCACCTGGCCCACCGAATGGAGTTTGCAAAATGTATTGCTCGCCTGGAACGACTACCTCTATACAGGCGACGATGCCTTCATCAAAAAATACTACCCCGACCTCCAACGCAAAACCCTGCAAGCCCTGGCCGGGTCAAATCACCTGATCAGTACCCGCAGCAATTTGCAAACCGATGATTTTTTGACTTCCATCCACATGACCAAAATCTTTGATGGTCGCCGAGGACTACACGACAACGTGGACTGGCCCCAAAACGGCAATTACATCGGCCCCGAAAAAGAACATCCCGGCGAAACGGATGGCTTTGTGTACAATGCCTACAACGCGGTAGTGAATGCCTACTACTACCGCAATTTGGTGTTGATGGAAAAAATGGCCAATCTGCTCCAAAAAACGGAGGATGCCAACAATTACCGGATCAAAGCCCAGCAGGTCTACACCGCATTTCAAAACGTATTTCGAGACCCGGGCACCGGTTTGGTCAAAGATGGCGACAGCACCAGCCACAGTTCGCTGCACCCCAATATGTTTGCCCTGGCTTTTGGGTTGGTGCCTGCGCAGGATCAGGAAAAAGTGCTGCGGTTTATGCAAAGTCGCGGCATGGCTTGTAGCGTGTACGGTGCCCAATTTTTGCTGGAAGCCCTGTACGACTATGGTTTTGGCGATTATGCCCTCGAATTGATGACCGCCACCACCCAGCGGAGTTGGTACAACATGATCCGCAGTGGCTCCACGATCACCCTGGAGGCCTGGGATAAAGTGTACAAACCCAACCTGGATTTGAACCACGCCTGGGGCGCCGCGCCGGGCAATATCATGGTGCGCAAACTGATGGGCATTGAACCGCTCAGCCCAGGATTTGATACTTTTCAGATCAAACCACAACTGGGTAACCTTTCTTATGCAAGGCTAACAACCCCCACCATCAACGGGGTCGTATCCGTAGCCTGTGAAAAAAAACAAGACCAAAATTCAATGGAGGTCATCCTCCCTTGGGGCACCATTGCCACGGTGTACGTGCCCCATCACCCTCAACAACCGCAATTGCGCATCAATGGAAAAAAAGTTTCCAAAGCACCCCAAAATGGCTTTTTTGTCATCAAAAATGTACGGCCCGGTCGGCATGTTTTTACAACCGAATAAAACACCATGCAAAAAAAATCCTTGTCTTTAATCGCCAGCGCACGCCTTGCCGTCAGGCTGTTGATGCTCTGTAGCCTGAGCCTCTCCGCTTTTGCCCAAGCCACATTTCAACCCGAGGAAATGGTCAACCCACTGATGGGGACTGATTCCAAACGGTCCTTCTCCAGTGGGAATACCTATCCGGCCATTGCTGTTCCCTGGGGGATGAATTTTTGGACGCCCCAAACCAACACCAACGGTGAAGGCTGGCAGTACCAATACAGCGCCGACAAAATTGTGGGCTTCAAACAAACCCACCAGCCTTCGCCCTGGATTGGGGATTATGGCCAGTTTTCGATCCTGCCCATGACGGGGAAAATGAATTTCAAAGAGGGAAAACGAGCCAGCTGGTTTTCGCACAAGGCAGAAATCGCTAAACCTTACTACTACAATGTCTACCTGGCTGAGTACGATGTGTTGACTGAAATTACGCCCACCGAAAGGGCAGCTGTCTTCCAATTTACTTTCCCTAAAACCGACAGCGCGTTTATCCTCGTAGATGCTTTTGACCGCGGCTCTTACCTCAAAATCATCCCTGAATCCAATAAAATCATTGGCTATACTACCCGCAACCGGGGCGGTGTACCCACCAATTTCAAAAACTACTTCGTGATTGAATGCGATAAAGTTTTCAACCTAACCTGGACAGTAGATGATAGCACGCTGGTGGCTTCTAAGAATGAAATGAACAGCCAGCACGCTCAAGCCATCATTGGGTTTTCTACCCGTGATGGAGAGCAGGTGCACCTGCGGGTGGCCTCATCCTTTATCTCTTTTGAGCAAGCCGAATTGAATTTGAGTCGTGAAATTGGAGCGCAAACTTTTAACCAAATCAAAACCAAAGCCAAAGCTGCCTGGCATACCGAATTGAGCAAAATCAAAGTAGAAGGCGGCACCGAAGATCAACTCAAAACCTTCTACTCTTGCCTGTACCGCATGCTGTTGTTTCCCCGCAAGTTTTATGAATTCGACGCCTTAAATCAAATCGTACATTACAGTCCCTACAACGGCAAGATTGAAAAAGGCTACATGTTTACTGATACTGGTTTTTGGGACACTTTTCGCTCACTTTTTCCCTTCCTGACCCTGATGTACCCGGAGATGGACGGCCACATTATGGAGGGATTGGCCAATACATATAAAGAAAGTGGCTGGTTGCCAGAATGGGCCAGCCCCGGGCACCGCCGGAGTATGATCGGCAGCAATTCGGCTTCGGTGATCATCGATGCATACCTGAAAGGGATAAAAGGCTATGACATCAATGTGCTCTACGAAGCTTTATTGAAAAATACCGAAGGGGAGGGTCCCATCAACACCGTGGGCCGCAATGGTGCCAAAGAATACAACGCCCTGGGCTACGTACCCATGGATATCTATGGCGGCAGCGCAGCCAAAACGATGGAGTATGCCCACGCCGATTTTTGCCTGCACCAGTTGGCCACAGCTTTGAAAAAGCCGCAGGCGGAGATCGATAAATTTGCCAAACGTTGCCAAAATTACCGCAACATTTTTGACCCCAATCATAATTTGATGCGCGGTAGAAAGCAAGATGGCAGTTTTTCCTCCACCTTCAACCCTTTTCGCTGGGGCGATGAGTTTGTGGAAGGCAACAGCTGGCACTACAGTTGGAGCGTTTTTCACGACTTCAAAGGTTTATCGCAACTGATGGGCGGCAACAAAAAGATGGAAACCATGCTGGACAGTGTGTTTACCCTTCCCCCCATTTTTGATGGCACTGCCTATCGCGGCGGCGTCATCCACGAAATGGTGGAGATGCAGGTGATGAACATGGGGCAGTACGCGCATGGCAATCAACCCATTCAGCACATGATTTATGTGTACAATTATTGCGGAGCACCCTGGAAAACCCAACTGCATGTACGTGATGCAATGAACAAGTTGTACCGCCCCACACCCGACGGGTATTGTGGTGACGAAGACAATGGCCAGACCAGCGCCTGGTACGTTTTCAGTGCAATGGGTTTTTACCCCGTTTGTCCGGGAACCCCGCAATACGTGATCGGATCACCCCTTTTTAAAAAAATCACCTTAAGCCTGGAAAACGGCAAAAAATTCATCATCGATTCACCCCAAAACAATCCACAAAATCTGTACATTCAATCGGCATTGTTGAACGGGGTCTCCTTTGATAAAAACTACCTCAATCACGCAGAGATACAAAAAGGTGGAATTTTGCAATTCAACCTGGGACAACGCCCCAATTTCAAAAGAGGCATTGCCGCAAGTGCTGCTCCTTTTTCATTTTCCAAATAAAATTCAGTAAGCATGACCAATAAAAAACCTACATCTACCACGCGCAGGAATTTCCTCAGCAAAGGCGCTATCGCCGCAGCGGGCTTCATGATTGTGCCCCGCTTTGTACTCGGCGGAGCCAGCCCTAATGGCACCCGGTACCTGCCGCCCAGTGACATGATCAACCTCGGCATGATTGGCACGGGCAAACAAGCCAAGGGCTTGGCCAATTCCTTCATTGGCACCGGCGAAACCCGCATCATTGCCGCCAGCGAAGTGTACCAGGCCAAAGCCCAACAATTGCTGGAACGGGTCAAAACTTATTATGAAAAAAACACCCAATTCGGCCAGTATTCCGACATCGCGCTATACACGGACTTTCGGGAAATGTTGACCCGCAAGGACATCGATGCCGTAGTCATTGCTACCCCCGACCACTGGCACGCGGTGCAAGCGGTCAAATCAGCCGAAGCAGGCAAAGACATTTATTGCGAAAAACCCTTGGCGCTTACCGTCAAAGAAGGACGCGCCATGGTCGACGCGGCCCGGAAGTACGACCGGGTGTTCCAAACGGGGAGCATGCAGCGTTCCTGGCCGGAGTTTCGCCAGGCCGCCGAGTTGGTGCGCAACGGCTACATCGGTGAAATCAAACACATCAAAGTCAATGTCGGGACGCCTCCGGTGAAATACAACCTGTCCGCTGAACCCATCCCAGAAGGCTTAAATTGGGATTTGTGGCTCGGCCCCAATGAACCCGTGGCGTTCAACTCCGAATTGGCCCCGCCCATTAGCAAAGACGTGTTTCCCAACTGGCGTTTGTACAAAGAATTTGGTGGCGGCATGGTGACCGACTGGGGTGCGCACATGTTCGACATCGTGCAATGGGCACTGGATATGGACAACAGTGGACCCGTGGAAGTTATTCCTCCCGACGGCGCGGAGTACAAAAACCTGACTTTCCGCTACGCCAACGGCGTCACCATGACCCACGAAAAATGGGAGTGGAGCAACGCGATTCACTTCATCGGCACAAGCGGAGAGATCAAGGTTCAGCGCAAAAAAATCGAAACCACCCCCGCCGGATTGGCTACGCAGTACATCGGCGAAACCGAAAAACACGTCTACAAAAGTGAGAACCACTACAAGGATTTTCTGGAGGCCATGCGCAAGCGCAGCAAACCCATTTGTGATGTAGAAATTGGTCACCGTACCGCGTCGGTTTGCAACATCGCCAATATTGCCTATGAGTTGAAACGCCCGCTGAAATGGAATCCGAAGAAGGAAATTTTCAAAAAAGACAAAGAGGCGAATGCGCTTTTGGGCCGGAAGCTGCGGCCAGAATGGGCGATTAAATTGTAAATGTTCACCACAGATTCACACAGATTCGCACGGATTTTTTCTGCGTAAAATCTGCGCATCAATCTGTGTAAAATCTGTGTGAACGAACTAACCATACACCAAATCAAATGCACAATTCATACAAGGTTTTTTTTATACTAGGTTGTTCTCTTGTCGTAGCCGCATTTATGGCTTGGAAAACCCCGGCGCGCAAAAGCACCCCGCCCAACATCGTCTACATCCTGGCCGATGACCTGGGCTACGGCGATGTATCCATTTACAATCCCGGCGGAGCTGTTCCGACGCCGAATATTGACAAATTGGCGACCCAAGGCATGCGATTCACCGATGCCCATTCCCCCTCTTCCGTATGTACGCCCACACGTTATGGATTGCTGACGGGGCGCTATCCCTGGCGCAGTCGTCTGCCCGTAGGTGTATTGCGTGGGTATAGCCGCACGTTGATTGAAGCAGAGCGCCCAACTGTTGCTTCTTTGTTAAAAAGCCAGGGTTACGAAACTGCGGTAGTAGGCAAATGGCACCTGGGCCTGGATTGGGTGTCGCAAGCCGCCCATCGGGACTCGCTCCAAAAACCAAACTATGGCATCAAAACGGAGATGCTGCCTGATCAAATCGATTTTAATCAAAAAGCCGCACAAGGGCCGCAAACGGTGGGTTTCAACTACTCTTATGTGTTGCCCGCTTCCTTGGATATGCCGCCTTATTGCTACCTCGAAAACCAGCAATTGACCGAATTGCCTACTGCTTACACCGATGGCAATAAACTCGAATCGGGGTATACCGGACCGTTTTGGCGGGCCGGAAAAAAGTCGCCTTCTTTTGATTTTTACGGGGTATTGCCCCGCTTTATTGACAAAGCCAACGCTTTTTTAAAACGCCAATCCAAACAAAAACCTTTTTTCCTGTACCTGCCATTGGCAGCTCCACATACTCCTTGGGTACCCACTCCGGACTACCGTGGGAAATCCAAAGCAGGCGAATACGGTGATTTTTTGCAACAGGTCGACGCGGCAGTAGGACAAGTGCTTCATACGCTGGATAGTATGGGTCTTTCGGACAACACACTGGTCGTTTTTACCAGTGACAATGGGCCATACTGGCGTGAAAATTTTGTCAAACAGTTCAACCACAAAGCAGCGGGTCCGTTTCGCGGCATGAAAGGTGACGCTTTTGAAGGGGGGCACCGCATTCCTTTTATTGTGCGTTGGCCGGGCAAAGTAAAAGCTGGAAGCATCAGCAATGCCACCACCACCTTGACCAATTTGCTGGCCACTTGTGCCGAAATACTCAAGGTGAAAGATGCCCGCTACAAGGTGGAAGACAGCTACAGCATTCTTCCCGTATTGTTGGGCAAAAGCACCCAAGTGGCGCGACAACCGGCGGTAGTGCACAGTTCTTCCATTGGCTATTTTGCCATCCGCAAGGGAGATTGGAAATTGATTGAAGGTTTGGGTTCGGGCGGTTTTACGGAGCCAAGGAATGTTGTGCCCAAGGCTGGCGGCCCGACCGGACAGCTGTACAATCTGGCGGAAGATGTTGGAGAAACGAAAGATTTATATGCGCAGCACCCGGAGAAGGTGCAAGAATTGCGTAAATTACTCAGCGATATTAAAAATGCCAAGTGATGCTGCTCCATCACTTTAACCAAAATAAACCGGATGAAAAAACTGCTGTTTTGCCTGCCGTGGCTGCTGGCTAATGGACTGCTGGCCCAACCCAGCATTGAACTCCTGTTGGCTCAACCTTTCCCCACCAATTTAACCGCTAGCGCCGATGGCCGAAACATTGCCTGGGTATTCAACGACAACGGTAGTCGCAATGTATACTCAGCCAGGGGCGTTAATTTTAATGATGGCGCACGAATTACTGGTTTTGAGGAGAAAGACAATGGCATCGACATTAGTGAACTCAGCTTCACACCCTCCGGCAAACATGTCGTTTTTGTACGCGGAAACACCCCCAATGGGCAGGGCTATGCGGCCAATCCGGCTCAGTTGCAAATGGAAACGGGTAGGACTTTATACATTACAGACCTAGAACATGGGCGGGATTTTCGCAAAATTGCCGTAGGGTATGCTTTCAAAATTGCGCCCGATGGCCGCAGTGTGGCTTACCTGAATGCTGGCCAGGTTTGGCTTGCCAATTTAGTGGATACCCTGGTCAAACCTCAGGTGCTGTTTAAAATCAGAGGCGGCGTTAGCGCCCTGCGCTGGAACCACGATGGGACTAAATTGGCTTTTGTCAATACCCGTGGTGATCATTCCTTCATTGGCATTTATGATCGGACGGCTAAAAGTGTCAGCTTTCCCGATCCTTCGGCGGATAAAAACCAGGACCCGGTATGGAGTCCCGACGGCGAGTGGTTGGCCTACATCCGCAATCCGATTCAGGCCGACGAGTTTCTTTTTGCTCCCCGCCGAACCGGTTTCCCCTGGAGCATTCGTTTGCTCAATATAAAAACGGGCGAAGCCAAAGAAATTTGGAAAGCCGATGAGGGCAAGGGCTCTGTGCTGGTGGGTGATCTTCCGGCGATGGAGAATAAACTGCTATGGGCAAATGGGCAACAAATCATCTTCCCTTGGGAAAAAGATGGTTGGGTTCATTTGTATGCCCTGGACATCGAAAAGCAGCGCGTCAAATTGCTGACGCCTGGGGTGGGCGAGGTAGAAAATGTGACCCTGGCCCCCGATGGGCAAACCTTATATTACAGCTGTAACATTGGCGACCTCAATCGGCGCCACATCTGGAAAGTGGACATCAACACCGCTCAAGCGGAACAAATCACCAAAGGCGAAGGCATTGAATGGAGTCCAATACCCACTGCAGAGGGTTTGGCGCTGCTGCATGCTTCAGCAAGCAAGCCCGCCTGGCCAGCTTTGTACACCAATGGCGGTTTTAAAGACCTGGTTACCGCTTTTTCTATTTCAGACTATCCTACCGATCTGGTGCAACCACAGCAGATCAACATCAAAGCTACCGATGGGATGAGCATACCCGCCCAGTTGTTTTTACCGCCCAATCACAAACCGGGAGACAAACACCCTGCGGTTATTTTTTTACACGGCGGCAGCCGCCGGCAAATGTTGTTGGGCTTTAATTACAGCCAATACTACTCCAATGCCTATGCGCTGAACCAGTATTTTGCCCTCAAAGGCTACGTGGTCATTGCCCTGAATTTCCGCAGTGGAATCGGTTATGGCCTTGATTTTCGAGAAGCACTCAATTACGGAAGAACGGGGGCGAGTGAAGTCAATGACCTGATTGGCGCAGGCGAATACCTGAAAACCCGCGCCGATGTTGACCCCAAACGCATCGGCCTCTGGGGTGGCAGTTACGGCGGGTACCTCACGGCGCACGGCCTGGCGCGGCGCAGTGATTTGTTCGCGGCCGGGGTGGACATTCATGGGGTACACAACTGGAACAAGGTCATTCCAACATTTAACCCCGGCTACGATCCACTCAAATACCCCGTCATTGCCAAAAAAGCCTTTGAATCCTCGCCGATGTTCTACTCCGCAGGCTGGAAAAGCCCGGTTTTGTTCATTCACGGAGACGATGACCGCAATGTCATTTTTAGTGAAACAGAGGACATGATCAAAGTTTTGCGCCAGCGCAAGGTGCCTTTCGAGCAGTTGATTTTTCCGGATGAGGTGCACAGTTTTTTGCTCCAGCGCAGTTGGGTAAAGGCTTATGAGGCGACTTTTGAGTTTTTGGATCGGCAAATGCAGAAAAAACCTTAACCCTCATTAACCCTCAATCGTTCACCAACCTTAATTCGCTTAACCATGGAAAGACGTAAATTTATACAATCTTCCCTCCTCGGTGCAGGAATTGCACTGGGTGGCCATGAATTGTGGGCTACCGCTTTGAACGCTGCCCCCTTCAACAAACGGGAGCGCATGTTGCAATGGTTGGATGGCAAAGCCGAAACGGCTTACACCCCGGCGGCTTTTTTCCTCCATTTTGACGACCAACACAAGGTCGGATCTGCGGCGGCTCAAAAGCACCTGGAGTATTTTCGCTTCACCGGAATGGATTTTGTAAAGATCCAATACGAACAAGCGTATACGCCACTTGAATTTTTAAAAAAACCTGCCGATTGGGCAAACCTGCGCCCCAATAAACTGGATTTTTACGAACCCCAGCTGCAGACTGTGCGGGAAATTGTACGCGCTGCAAAAAAGGAAGCCCTGATCATCATGACCCTGTATTCGCCTTTTATGTGGGCGGGTCATTGTGCTACTTTACCCGTTTTGTTACAGCACATGGAGGAAAATCCTGAGGCGGTTAAACGTGGACTGGATATTTTGATCGAAAGCCAACTGCTTTTTGTCCGCGCCTGTATTGAAATTGGCGTAGATGGATTTTACATGTCCACGCAAGGTTCGGAAAGCAAACAACTCAGCAATGTAAAGCTGTTTACAGACTACGTCAAACCTGCCGATCTGGTGGCCATGCAAGAGGTCAGCAACAAATGCCCGTTCAATATCCTGCATGTTTGTGATTACAATGGCATGTACACAAGTTACGATGCCGTGCTTGATTATCCTGGGCAGGTGGTCAATTGTAATCCCCAACTGACCAACCAATTGCTTTCCTGGCAGGATATTGCCACGATGTTTAAACGACCCGTCATGGGCGGGATGGAAAAAAACGGGGTGCTGAGCCTGGGCAGTCCCGGGGAAATAGGCGCAGCAGTGGAAGGTATTTTGAAAAACGCACCCAAACAATTTATCCTGGGTGCAGAGTGTACCGTTCCGGGTACGACGGATTGGAAGAATTTACGACAGGCGATCAAAACGGCGCACCGGTTTAAGCGGTAGGCTTAAAACTTAAAACTTAAAACTTAAAACCTTAAACTTTCAAAAAACCGTTTTAGGTTTCCCCTTTTCCCCCAAATCCCGTATCTTCCACCCGGAAACAAAAAGTCGCCATGTCTGATAAAAAACTCTTCCTGCTGGACGGGCACGCGCTCGTGTACCGCGCGCATTTCGCCTTCATCACCAAACCCCTCGTCAACTCCAAGGGCGTCAATACCTCGGCCATCAATGGCTTCACCCGCCAGTTATGGGACCTCATGCGCACGGAAAAACCCACCCACATTGCGGTGGCTTTTGACCCACATGGCCCCACGTTTCGGCACGACATGTACGAACCCTACAAGGCCAACCGCGAAGAGCAACCCCAAGACATCAGCATAGCGATTCCCTGGATCAAAAAAATTATTGAAGCCATGCACATCCCCATCGTGATGGTGCAAGGTTATGAAGCCGATGACGTGATTGGCACCCTGGCCAAACAGGCAGAAAAAGAAGGCTACACCGTGTACATGGTTACCCCCGATAAAGACTACGGCCAATTGGTGTCTGAAAACATTTTCATGTACAAACCCTCGCGCCAGGGCAACGGCATCGAAATCATGGGGGTTAAAGAAGTCTGTGAAAACTGGGGCATCAAACGAGTGGACCAAGTCATTGACCTCCTCGGACTCATGGGTGATGCGGTCGACAACATCCCCGGCATACCTGGGGTAGGTGAAAAAACCGCCGCCAAATTACTCGATCGTTTTGATACCATCGAAGGCGTAATTTCCAACGTCAACGAACTCAAGGGCAAGGAAAAAGAGCGGGTAGAGCAATACGCCGAGCAGGCCATGTTGTCCAAAAAACTGGCCATCATCGAAACCCAGGTGCCGATCCAGTTCAACGCCGATCAGTACATCATCGACCCGATGAACCGTGAAGCCTTATCAGAGATTTTTAAAGAACTGGAATTCCGCAGTCTGGCCACCCAAATCCTGGGGGAAGGTGAAACCCGCCCCAGCACCCCCGGCCCCGGCCAGCAGGGTTCCTTGTTTGGCGATACCGAACCAGCAATTTATACCCCTCAAAAAGGGGCCAACCTGGCCGCGCATGCGGTAGCCGAAAAAACCATCGACAATACCCCGCATCAATACCACCTGGTGAACAGCCCGGAGGCCATGCACAAACTGGCGGCAGAACTGGCGCAGCAAAGCGAGTTTTGTTTTGACACCGAAACCACCCACGTGGAACCTACCCAGGCTGAGTTGGTGGGCATGTCTTTTGCCTACAAATCTGGCGAAGCGTATTACGTGCCCGTACCCGCAGGCAAAGAAAATGCCCAGGCCGTGGTAGAAATTTTTCGGCCAGTTTTGGAAAATGAAAAAATCCTCAAGATCGCCCAAAACCTCAAATACGACGCCATTGTGTTCAAATGGTACGGCGTGGAGGTGCGCGGAGCCTACTTCGATACCATGGTGGCCCACTACCTCTTGGAGCCTGAAATGCGCCATGGTATGGATTACCTGGCCGAAACTTACCTGAGCTATTCGCCCATCTCTATCGAAATGTTGATTGGCAAAAAAGGTAAGGATCAACTCAACATGAGCCAGGTAGATCTGGAAAAAGTAACGGATTACGCCGCTGAAGATGCCGACATTACCTTGCAATTGAAAGAACTTTTTGCGCCAAAACTGGAAGAGGGCGGCGTGCAGGAACTTTTTGATACCATCGAGTGCCCTTTGATCAAAGTGTTGGCCGATCTGGAATACGAAGGCATCCGCATCGACAGCGATTATCTGGATGTGTATTCCAAAGAACTGGACATACAAATTCAAACCCTGGAGCAATCCATTTACGAACAAGCCGGGGTCAAATTCAACATCGGTTCCCCCAAACAGGTAGGCGACCTGCTTTTTGAACGCCTGAAAGTGCCCTACAAAGGCGCCAAAACCAAAACCGGGCAATATTCTACCGACGAAGACAAACTACTGGAGTTGGCTCCGGAATTCCCCATCATCCAAACCATCCTGAACTTCCGGGGGCTGTCCAAACTCAAATCGACTTACGTAGACGCGTTGCCCAAAATGGTCAATCCCCGCACCGGTCGCATTCATTCCTCGTTCAATCAGGCACTGGCTGCCACCGGGCGTTTGAGTTCGAATAACCCCAACCTGCAAAACATTCCGGTGCGCACCCCCGAAGGTGCCAAAGTGCGCCGCGCTTTCATCCCGCGTGATGATCAGCATACCCTTTTGTCGGCGGATTACTCCCAAATCGAACTGCGTCTGATTGCCGACATCAGCGGTGATGCAGCGATGCTGGAGGCTTTCCAAAACAACCAGGACATCCATACGGCAACCGCCGCCAAGGTGTTCAACGTGCCCTTCGATCAGGTGACCCGCGAGCAGCGCTACCAGGCCAAAACGGTCAACTTTAGTATTTTGTACGGCGCGGGGGCAACCAATCTCTCACGTCAATTGAGCATCAAACGCACGGAAGCCAAAGAATTAATTGATGCCTACTTCGCGCTCTATAGTGGCCTAAAAGGATACATGGTCAACGTTGTAGAAGATGCCCGCAAAAACGGCTACGTCACCACCCTGATGGGCCGCCGCCGTTACTTGCGGGAGATCAACTCCAAAAGCTCACTTGAACGCAGCAACGCCGAGCGGGTTGCGGTGAACACGCCTGTGCAAGGCTCTGCCGCCGATATGATCAAAGTGGCGATGGTCAATATTCATCAAGCGCTTTTGGAGCAAGGGCTAAAAACCAAAATGATCCTGCAGGTGCATGACGAATTGGTATTTGATGTGCCCAATGAGGAATTGGAAATCGTGAAGCCGATCATTGTGGAAAAAATGCGCACCGCCTTGCCCAAGTTAAAAGTGCCCATCGAAGTGGGCCTTGGCACCGGGCAGAACTGGCTGGAAGCCCATTAATCGATGATAAACGTTCATCAGAACCCCGCCTGCGGCGGGCTCAGATAAAATAAAGTAGCCCGCAGATCAGGCAGATTTACGCAGATTTTTTCCAAAAGGGGTATATCTGCGTGATCTGCGGGAATTAAGTCAAGATGCATCCCCGCGGTGGATGCCAAGCTTTAAAGCGCTTGTCTAATCGCGGAAAATCGTAGGAAATGAGATCAGTATTTTTTTCTGTGGGCATTTGTTGGTTGTTACTCACAGCTTGTCAAAATCAGAACCTGGAAATCCCCCAAAACCAGGTTGCCAAGGTATTGACCGAATACGGCAAAGAGAACCCTGAAACCGAGGCCGTCATTCATACGAACAAGGGAGACATCCACCTGCGGCTGTTCACCGAGACCCCTCTGCACCGCGCCAATTTTGTGCGCATGATCAAAGCCGGGCATTACAAACAAGGCCATTTTTATCGCATTATCGGTAGTTTTATGGTGCAAGGTGGCAGTGAAACCGAGGGGAAGTACCGTTACCTGGTACCCAATGAAGTCAGCCCAGAACGCTTGCACAAATACGGCGCCCTGGCGATGGCGCATTACGATGAAGGCAACCCCGAAAACAATTCTTCGGCCACTGAATTTTACATCGTACGTGGCCGTCGCTTCCTCAACGAAGACTTGACGGATTTGGCGGGAAAATATCCTCCCGAACAGCTCAAAATTTTTGAAACCATCGGAGGCGCACCTAATCTGGATGGCAAATACACCGTTTTCGGAGAAGTAACCAAAGGAATGGACATCATTGAAAAATTTTCCGAAGTGCGCACGCGTGGTGAGGATGAACCGGAGCAGAAGATCCGCTTCTCGCTGGAACTGAAATGATGCCACCCAAACCAAGTCCACTGCCCGTACCGGATCAAAATGCCAACATTTCTACCATCGAGTTGTTGCGGGGACTGGCCGCTACTTTGGTCTGTTTTTATCATTTTACGCACGGCAACAATACCTTTATTTCTGACCAAAACTGGGTAAAACACCTCTTCAGCAAGGGCTGGCTGGGGGTAGAAATCTTTTTTGTCATTTCGGGATTCATCATTCCCTATTCCATGGCCCGCAGCCGCTACGAGTGGCGGAACTACCCTTATTTTATATTAAAACGTTGGGTGCGGATTGATCCACCCTATTTGTTGAGTATCATTTTTGTGCTTCTCTTGAATGCCGCAGCAGCATTGTGGCTGGTGAAAAGCCCCGCGTTTGAGCTCAGGCAAGTGTTGTTACATGTTGGCTACCTGCTTCCTTTTTTTCCACCCCTGGAGTGGTTGAACGGAGTGTATTGGACACTGGCCATTGAGTTTCAGTATTATTTGTTGATTGGATTGCTTTTTCCTTTGTTGTATCATCCACAGCGGATTTATTTTTGGCTGGTCACGATGGGTCTTTTGTCCATTGCCTGGTTGACCAGTAACCCGGCTATGTTTTTTGATTTCAGCATGTACTTCGTACTCGGATTTGCCCTTTTTCGCCGCATCGAAAAACAAATGGGGACAGTCGAATTTTTGATTTTTTCCGCCATCGCTTTTTATGTCATCGAATACAAATTCAGCCTACAGTTCATGTATGCTGGCATGTTTCCCTGGTTTTTGATTGCATTTTTTCCATCCTTACACGCAAGGGCCCTGCGCTGGTTGGGCATGATTTCGTATTCACTCTACCTGATTCATTTGCCCCTGGGCAAAAAACTCATTCCCTTGATTGCCCGCTACGTTGAGGGGGATTGGCCCCGCTTGGGTATGCTCGTTTTGCTGTTTGGCTTTACGCTGGCCCTGGCCTATGGTTTTTATTACCTGATTGAGCGGCCGGCCATGCGTTGGTCCAAGTTTTTTAAGTACGGAGGGAAATCAAAAAACACCGCTGAATCCAATTAGTTGCCTCCAAAAGTTTTGTAGCCGACCAATAGTGCTTAATTTTCTTCGGCATTTTTCTAAAAAATTGTATTTTACAGCTCAATAGCTTGAGGCCCAATTCCAATTTCACATGATGCGGTTTGTACTGTCACTTTGTTTCTGGATGTATTGCACCGGGGCCATCGCGCAAGAAGCGTATGTGGTGGTAGACAGTATTGCCATCAGTGGACACAAGCGCACCCACATTCAAGTTATCCTGCGGGAATTGCCTTTCCAAATTGGAGACACCATTTTACTGAAAAACCTGAAAGAACGCCTCGAATGGGGCAAGCAGCAAGTGCTCAACACGGGCATGTTCCGGGAAGGAGAGATCAGGTATACCCCGAGCGTAAACAAAGCCAATCACATTGCCGTATCGATACAACTGGCCGAAAGCTGGTACATCTATCCGACACCCTATTTTGAGTTGGCTGATCGTAATTTCAATGTTTGGTGGGTCGATCAGGATCGTGCACTAGACCGCATCATTTACGGAATGGATTTTGTACACCGCAATTTTTCCGGCAACCGCGATCGTTTTCAGATCAAATTCACCAATGGTTATACCCGCAATTATTCGTTGGGGTACAAGTTGCCCTTCATCAACCGGAAAAAAACCCTGGGCATTGATGCAGCGGTTTCTTTTGCCCAAAACCGGGAAATCAATTACGCCACGACCGAAAACCGCCAACAGTTTTTTAAAGATGAAGGCCAATTCAATTACCACCGCTTTCGCTCGCGTTTCTCCCTGATCTACCGACCCAAATTGCGGGAGCAACACGAGGCCAAAATCACCTATGATGACAACAAGGTAGCTGAAAACATTGCCAAAGACCTCAACCCCAATTTCTTTCTGGAAGGGCGCAGCCATCAACGTTTTCTCTCGCTAGCTTATACCTATACTTTTGATTCCCGCGATTGCCGACCCTATCCACTCAAAGGGCAATACTTTTTTGCCTCGATCGAAAAAGATGGACTTGGTATCGAATCCAAGGACCGCAACGCCCTGACTTTCAGCAGCCGTTATGGGCATTTTTTGCCTTTAAGCGAGCGCTGGAATTTTTCATTCATTGGGCGCACCAAGTTTTCATTTATCCGCACCCAACAACCGTACAACGACAACCGCGCCATTGGTTATTCCGACAACGACCTTGTGGGCTACGAGTACTACGTCATCGACGGGCCAGATATGGGCATCATCAATACCAGCTTCCGGTTTAAGCTTGCCGAAAAACGTTTGTGTTTTGGCCGAGTAATTCCGATTGAACGTATGCGGGAATTGCCTTTTAAGTTATATTTGGCCGTGAACAACGACATTGGCTACGTCAACGATCCTTTTGATTTTGGAGCAAATTCATTTACCAATCGGATGTTGTGGGGCAAAGGCATAGGTCTCGATGCCGTATTCTTTTTTGATAAAGTTTTCAAAATCGAATACAGCTTCAATCACTTGTGGGAGTCGGGGATTTTCTTTCATTTCAACATGAATATTTGATGCGGGTTGTAGTATACGCCTATGTGCTGAAAGACCACGATGTACCTCACATCCAATTGCTGTTTGATGCCTTGCACGCAGAAAACATCTCGGTTTACGTGTACGGCCCTTTTTTGGATTTGCTGCGCGACAAGGTCGTGTTTCGAAAAGATGTAGGCGAATTTGATGGCTACATCGATTTTACCCTGAAAAGTTTCGACTTTGTCATTGCCCTCGGCGGTGATGGCACCATCCTGAGTGCGGTCACCCATGTGCGGGAGTCGGGCGTTCCGATCCTGGGCATCAACCTCGGGCGTTTGGGCTTTTTGGCGAGCATCGAAAAAAAGCGCATCAAAGAAGCGGTACAACTGCTGGCCAAAGGGCGCTACTCCATCGAAGAACGTGGATTGTTGTACCTGGAAAGCAGCTTGCCGCTTTTTGGGGATACCCGCTTTGCGCTCAATGACTTTACCATCCTCAAACGGGATACTTCTTCGATGATCACGATCCATACCTACATCAATGGATCGTACCTGAACACCTACTGGGCAGATGGGATCATTGTGGCAACCCCTACGGGGTCTACGGGTTATTCCTTGAGTTGCGGTGGCCCGATTATTTTCCCCAATTCCGGCAATTTTGTGATCACCCCCGTTGCAACGCATAACCTCAATGTGCGACCGGTGGTCATTTCTGACGATTCGATCATTTCATTTGACGTAGAAGGTCGAGCGGAGAATTTTCTCTGTACACTGGATTCGCGTTTTGAAACCATCACTTCGGCGCACCAACTGGCGGTACGCAAAAATGATTTCTGCATCCATTTGGTGCAGTTGCACGATCATGGCTTCATGGATACGATGCGCGATAAGTTGGCTTGGGGGCAGGATTCCCGCAATTAATTTGAGGCTTCTTTCTGCTTTATTGCCGCTTTGTATAGCAAGGGCGCCAAGCCAAATTTTTTCCGAAACGCATTGTAAAAAGAAACCTTGTTGTTAAAGCCAGCTTGATAAGCAATTTCTTTGACCGACAACTCTGGCTCGCTGTCGCTGAGCAATAAGTCCCTGGCCTTTTCCACCCTCAGGTTGTTGATGTATTCATAAAAATTGCAGCCAATCACCTCGTTGATGGTTTGCGAAAGATGGTATTTCGATACATCTAGGCGTTGTGCCAATTGCTCCAGGCTCAATTCTGCTTCCTGATAAAGCGCCTCTTTTTCCATCACTTCCACCAATTTGCGCTCAATCGTCAACATTACACTTTGAGGTAAAGCGGAAGACTGGGTTTTTATGGCCAGCACTGGGTTTTTCCAGCCCAAACCATCAAACACTTCCGGTTGAGTGTATCCCGCATAGGCGATGAAAAACACAAAAAAGGTCATGGCCAGGGAAATTTGATAATCCCAACTCAGGTTGAAAAAGGAAAACCGCACCATGACAAAATAGCTGGCGTAAAAAACGGCAAAGCCCAAAAAAGCCCAGGCCAAACCCCGGGTCCAACGCTGAATGTGCGCATCCACTTTGGCCTGTTGGTAAGCATAACGAATGATCAACATGGCAAATCCACCCAAATACAACAAACGGGCAAACAAAATTAAGGAGCGTACCCACGATGCAATTGGATAGCCCCTTTTTTGGCTCAAAGCCTCCAGTTTACTCGTGGCATCCGTAAAATACCAGGGCAAAAAAGGAAGGATGGCGATGAAGAAAGGCAAAAAGTAAAGATAGTCTGCCCCGCGCGGGAAATAACGCTCGTACACCCAACGCTGGTAAAACCACATCAAGGGGCCAAACAAAAAAGGCACTTGTAAGCTGAGCATACAGAAGTGTGGAAAATGGTAGATGTATCGTGTCCACCACATCACGTTTTCGGCCATCATCAAACCGAAGAAAAACAAAAGTAGCGCCAGCCAAAGATTGCCCCGCCGTTCGCGATCCGATTTTAGCAAAAAAATCAGGGTGAGAAACCAGGCCTGAAAAACCGACAAGGCAAAAACAATGGTCCAGGTATCCAGTGAGGGTGGCTTGGGCATGATGGCGTTTTGTGACAAAATAAGGGCTTTACCGATCAAAGTAGTAAATCTTGTTCCAGGTTTACCCCACTTTGTAGGCCAAAGTACAATTTTGAGCAAAAAGTATGAAGTACACCCGACTTGTATTCAAACCTATTCTTTGCGGAGGCTACCTGTGGCTGGCCTCCGCCTTTGTTTGTTCATTGACAGCCCAAAGCAATTTTGCCCTGCTCAAAGATTCACTCAACCCCGCTTTGTCTTTCCAAAATACCCCTGCACGGTACAAAGGGGTGTCCTGGGTAGACCTGGATGACGACAATCGAACCGACCTCTACGTCTGCCAACGCTTTTTGTTCCACAACGAGGGCAAGGGCGCGTTTACCCAACTACCCGACATCACCACCACCCTGGGGGCACAAGGGGCTGCGGGTGGTGCCTGGGGTGACATCGACAACGACGGCGACCCCGATCTGATCATTGCTGCCCGCAACTCCGGGTTGTTCCGCAACGATCAAAAATCCGGCTTTGTCAACATCAACGCGGCGCTACCCGGACTTGGCGAGGCTTTTCCCGCCTGGGATTGTACCTTAGTCGATGCGGACAACAACGGACGACTGGATCCCCTCTTTGTCCACGCCCGAGGTTTTCATGGCAATCCGGCTTCTCCCTGCAAGTTCTTTTTACAAAGCACCGATGGTCAATTTATCGCCCAAAGCTCCTGGACGTTCACCGATTCCCTGGCGCCTTTTACCATTCCCACCTGGTCAGATTACGACCTGGACGGCGATCAGGATTTGTTCATCGGTACGGGGCCTGGCGGGCGACCCGGGTTTGACCATTGTTTTCAAAACATGCTCAAAGAAACCGGAACCTTTGGCTTCAAACGTTTGACCACTTATCCATTCGATCAGCCGCAAGACGGTCAGGTATACAGTTTCCCCGATGTCGACAACGACGGGGATCTGGACTTGTGCCTGACCAATTACAGCGGGGTCATTTCAGGATTGTGGCGCAACAACAAAGGAACATTTGTCAACCTGCCTACTTCCTTTTCAAAACGTCGAAGTTACCTGAGCAACAATTGGGCTGATCTGGACAACGACGGTGATCTGGACGCCCTCATTACCCGCGATTCGGCCAATTATGTACATTGTTTTTGGAACGATGGTCGGGGTGCTTTTACCGAAACCCAAACGCCCACGATCGCCGTTTTTGGAATCGCCGGGGTGTCTGTAGCCGATTACGACAACGATGGCGATCTGGATGTTTATGCCAATGGCGCGGGCGAGGCGCGGTCTTTGTTTAAAAATGAACTGGAAATTGGTCCGCAACGGCATTGGCTGCAAATCAAACTGCAAGGCACGCGCAGCAATCGCTCGGCACTGGGCGCCAGAATTCGACTCAAAGCCAATGTTACAGGCCAGGGTAGCATTTGGCAAACCCGCGAGGTGCAAGCACATACCTCTTTTCAAGGACACAACGACTTCAGGGTGCATGTTGGATTGGGTTCCGCCACGCAGGTTGATTCCGTGGAAGTGTATTGGCCTTCGGGGCAGGTGGATCGGTTTAGCAAATTGACGGTAGATCAGTTTTTAAAACTGGAGGAAGGCAGAACGTTGCGGATCATTCCAGAGCAGCCGATGGACTTGGCGGCCAAATGGTTGTCAAAGGCTGGTGCAAAAAAAAGCCTGCTACAGTTGAGTGTTCCGGGAAATACTCAGCCCAAGACCATGCAACTGAGCAATGAACAAGGGCAGATCATCCCGCTGGCATTTGAATGGAAGGAAAATAGCCTACGTTTGGTGTTGGACAAAAAGCTGGAAACTGGGCTGTATTACCTGAACGTTTGGGGGGATGATGGATTGCAGCGGGGGAGATTTCGGTCGGAAAGGTGAGGGTTCGCTTTTACAAAAAAAAATCCCCCTTGGTTTCACCCCAAACCCTATTTTTGCAAAAAAGCACCACATGTCCATCGCCGCCCTACAAGCGCTGCGCCTGGCTCTGCAGCGCCAGGAAATCGCCGCCTACATTGTTCCCAGCAACGACCCCCACCAAAGCGAATACGTACCCGATTATTGGAAACTGCGTGAATGGCTGTCGGGATTCACGGGCTCGGCGGGTACACTCGTCATTACGGCTACCGCGGCACAAGTCTGGACGGACGGGCGGTACTTTACCCAAGCCGAGCAGGAACTGGCGGGAAGCCCCTTTGTACTCAAAAAGCAGCAAGTAGCCCATGCCCCGGAGCACATCGAATGGCTGGCCGAAAACTTGCCTGCGGGTGCGATCGTTGCTGCCGATGGCAAACTATTCAGCGTACAGCAGCAGCGATACATCGAAAAACGTTTTGCGGCAAAAGGCATCGAACTGGACACCCAGCTCGATTTGTTGGGGCCCCTTTGGGAAGACCGTCCTGCCCTGCCCCTTAGCCCGATTTTTGAGCAAGACACCTATTTTGCCGGGCTAAGCAGAGCGGAAAAATTGCAGGCATTGCGCAGTGAAATAAAAGCAGCCGGCTGTACCCATCACCTGATCTGTACCTTGGAAGACATCGCCTGGTTGCTCAACTTGCGGGGGAGCGACGTGGGGTTTACGCCCGTTTTTGTGGCCTATCTGATCGTGGGGTTGGAGGAGGCCTGGTTGTTCATCCATTCCGCAAAAGTTTCCAGCAGTCTGCAGCAGCAATTGCAACAAGACAAGGTACAGCTGATGCTTTATTCCACCATCGATCTTTTTTGCGGCGAACTCAGTGCCCGGGACCGCATTTTGATTGATGCCGCATCTTGCAGCAACCATTTGTACCAACAACTCAGTAAGGTGCAGATCAAGGAGGGTATGCATCTCGTGCGTGACCGCAAAGCCGTCAAAAACCACGCCGAAATCTACCATTTCAAATCCGCCATGCGCAAGGATGGTGTAGCCTTGTTGCGCGCTTTTCGTTGGTTGGAGGCGGCTTTGGCCGAGGGAGAAAACCCCAGTGAATACGATTTTGCCCAAAAAATTGCCGCTTGTCGTGCCGAGCAAGCCGACTATTTCAGCGAGAGTTTTCCGGCCATCATTGGCTACAATGGCAACGGAGCCATCATCCATTATCGCCCGTCCAAAGAGGGGGCCGCTAAAATCCAGCCACAGGGCATTCTCCTGGTTGACTGTGGGGCACAATACCTTGATGGCACTACTGACATCACCCGCACCATTGCACTCGGTGAACCTGCCGCGCAGCAACGCATGCATTATACCCTGGTACTCAAAGGAATGATCGCCCTGAGTAGCGCCGTTTTTTTAAGAGGAACGATCGGAATACAATTGGACGCACTGGCCCGTCAACCCCTGTGGCAACATACCCTGAACTACAACCACGGCACCGGGCATGGCGTAGGGGCTTTTTTGAGTGTACACGAACCGCCGCATGGTTTTGCCAGTAGTGCTACCACCAGTCGGGGCACCACGGCATTGGAAGTGGGGCATATTTGCTCCAACGAACCGGGTTTTTACCTGCCGGGGCAGTATGGCATTCGGATTGAAAACCTGATTTTGTGTACGCCTAAGTTGCAAAATGAGTACGGTGATTTTCTTCATTTTGAAACCCTTACCTTGTTTCCGATTGATACGAAGTTGTTGGAGAAAAGCCTGCTCAATGCCTCAGAAATTCAGTGGCTGAATGCCTATCACAAGAGGGTTTTGCAAGAATTGGGTTCATTGGTAGAAGGTGATGAGCTAAAATGGTTGGAAGAGAAGTGTGCAGAGATATAGTTCCAGCACTTATTTTAAATGTGAGCAACTATTTCACTGGAAGCCCAAAAGCATGCTATCTTTAATAAATACAAAAACACCTACTAAATGAGCAAGTTCTATTCCATTCTGTTACTCGCTTTATCCCTTTTTGTCGATGGCTGGAAAACACCCGCTGCAAAGGAAAAACTGCCCAATATCGTCGTGATCTTCATGGATGATCTGGGCTACGGCGACCTGAGTTGTTACGGTGCTTTGAACTACAAAACACCGAACCTGGACAAACTTGCGGTGGAGGGCATCCGCTTTACCAATTTCTTGTCGGCGCAACCGGTGTGTACAGCCTCACGGGTGGGTTTGCTCACGGGCTGTTACCCGAATCGATTGAGCATGTCCGGGGCTTTGTTTCCGGGAGCCAAAGTGGGCATCAACGCGAATGAAACCACCCTGGCTGAATTGTTCAAGCAAAAAAACTACGCCACGGGTATTTTTGGCAAATGGCACCTGGGGGACAACCAGAAATTTTTGCCCTTGCAACACGGCTTTGATGAATACTTCGGCATTCCTTTTTCCAATGACATGTGGCCGGTATGGTACGATGGTAAACCCGCTACTGCCGGAACACAAGCGGGTAAATTTCGCTTTCCCCCATTGGCTTTAATGGAAGGCAATACCAAAATAGAGGAGATCAGCACCTTGGAAAAACAAGGTTTGTTGACCAAACGCCTAACCGAACGAGCAGTTTCGTTTATCCAAAAAAACAAAAAAAATCCTTTTTTCCTGTATTTACCTCACCCCATGCCCCACGTGCCCATTGAGGCTTCTCCAGCGTTTAAAGGCAAAAGCAAGCAGGGCATTTACGGCGACGTCATCATGGAAATAGACTGGTCGGTGGGGCAAATTATGCAGGCTTTAGCGGCCAATGGTTTGGACAAAAACACCCTGGTGATCTTTACCAGCGACAATGGTCCCTGGTACAATTTTGGGAGCCACGCTGGCTCTAATGGTGGTTTTGCGCGAAGGAAAAGGCACCTCTTTTGAAGGGGGCTTGCGGGTTCCTTGCATCATGCGATGGAAAGGGCGGGTACCTGCGGGGGTGATTTGTAACCAGTTGTCTTCCACCATCGACATTTTGCCCACCCTCGCCGATTTGTGTCAGCTCAAATTGCCCGAGCACAAAATTGATGGCTTCAGCATGTTGCCTGTCCTGAACGGCAATACCGAATACGAGGTTCGCAAAAACTTCTACTATTACTACTACCGCAACGACCTGCAAGCCGTGCGCAGCGGGCATTGGAAACTAATCTTGCCCCACAAAGGCCGCTCCTACCTCAACCAATTGCCCGGAGAGAACGGCTTTCCTGGAGCTTCACCCGAGGATACCGTTTTCCCCATGGGGCTTTACGACCTGCGCCGCGATCCCGGTGAGGCATATGATGTGCAAAAAAAATACCCGGAGGTAGTGGAAGAATTGCTCAAGTTGGCGGAAGCAGCTCGGGCAGATTTAGGGGATAATTTGACGAAACGGGTAGGCGCGAATGTGCGGGTGAGTGGGATGTTGGAGTAGGGGACTGCTGCCCCTTCCCCTCACAACCTCGGATCCACCTCCTCGCTCTCCAACGCCAGCACCCCGAACACACACTCATGCGTCCGACGCAGCGGCTCCTTGGCTACAAAACGCTCCAATCCTTCCAGTCCCAGCGTAAACTCCCGGATGGCCAGCGAACGTTTGTGCCCCAGCCCCCGGCTTCTCAGTCGCTGGATTTGCTCCGGGTGATCGTATTCCGGGCCGTAGATGATGCGCAGGTATTCCCGGCCCCGGCATTTGATGGCGGGTTGGATCAGGCCTTCTTCGCTGCGCAGCAGGAATTGGCGCGGTTTGATCACCATACCCTCCTGGCCGCGAGCGGTCAGCTCTGCCCACCAATCGATGGCAGTTTGCACCGTGGTTTCATCCTCCAAATCGACCAGTTGATAAGGCGTAGCCAGGAGCAATTCAGGATCGGCAGCGCAAAATGCGGCGATCTCCTGCAAGTGCCAGAGGTGATCCTGCTCGCTGTGTACCCGCCCTTCGGTAGCCAGAATATGAAAAGGTGCCAGCACTAAACCCTTGAGTCCATCCACCGGGTGACAATAATTGCGGTACGCTTTCGTGTATTTCTCGATCGCCTCGCCACGAGCGGAATAGCGGTCTTGCAGGGGGTCCAGTGGCAAACGACGTGGAGTCGCCTGTTCAAAAGCCGCTTGCAGCGCCGCCATCGAAGCCGTTCCTGCTGCGTGCAAACTCGCGTACTGATTTTTGAGCAGCTCCTGTGCTTTGGCCGACCAGGGCATCAATTCACAATCCAGACAAACCCAATCGGTTTCGTGTTTTTCCCAAAAACCACTTTGGGTCAATGCCGCGTTGATGCGCTGCAAAAAGGCAGCTTCCAGGGCTTTGTCGTCAAAAAAAGCGCGACCCGTGCGGGTGTAACAAACCCCAGCGTAGCCTGAACCAGACCAAAACGGCGGGTTGCTACATCCGGAGCCTGACAAACCACCACGATTGCCCGCGAACCCATGTGTTTTTCCTCACAAATCAACTGAGTGACGCCCATTTTGCGGTAATACGCAAAACCCTCCTGTGGGTGCTCCAGCAAGTCGGGGAGCGCACTAGTTTCAGTCGGTGACATGGTGGGCGGCAAATAAATCAACCACTTGGGGTTGATGGCAAAACGCGACATCACCTCCAGCGCCGCAATGGCGTTTTCTTCTTTGATCAAAATCCGTTTTTCAAAGCGGGTTTCGACAAAACGACGGCCACTCACATCTTCCATGTCCAACATATCGTCATGGGCGTGTTGGGCACTCACACTCATGGTGGGGGTGGCGCGCTGGATCGGGCGGCTGGGTTTGTAGTATTCTTGCAAAGCGGGCACTGTGACCAACCTTTTTTCAGGGTATTGCAAGGCCGTCAGTCGACCACCAAACACACAACCCGTGTCGATGTCGATGGTATTGTTCAGCCACTCGGGGTCGGGTACGGGGGTGTGTCCGAATACCACCATGGCCTTGCCTTTGTACTCGGCGGCCCAATTGTAGCGCACGGGCAGGCCAAACTCGTCGATTTCACCCGTCGTTTCGCCGTACAGGCAAAACGAGCGCACGGCACCGCTGGCGCGTCCTTGCATATCTTCGCGCAGGCCCGCGTGGGCAACAACCAGTTTGTGATCGTCGAACACCAGGTGACTGACCAGTTCACTCAAAAAATTGCGCACTTCGTGTACAAACTCGATGGGTTCATCGGCCAATTGAGCCAGCGTTTCGGCCAGGCCGTGGCGCACGGTGACCTCTTTGCCTTGCAGTTTGCGCTGCAATTTATCGTCGTGGTTGCCCGGCACACACCAGGCTTGCTGGTTTTTGACCATACTCATCACCAGCCGCAATACCTCTGGAGATTTGGGGCCGCGATCTACGAGGTCGCCCACAAAAATGGCTTGTCGACCAGCAGGTGGGGTGACTTTGAAGCCAAAATCCAGCGCAGGGTCTTGCCGTTCGATGCGGTAGTCCATTTTTTCGAGCAGCAGTTGCAATTCGTCAAAGCAGCCGTGTACGTCGCCAATGATGTCGAAAGGGCCGTGTACAGTAGAAAAATCGCTCCACAGTGGGGTGCGACGGAACTGCACGGCGGCGATTTCTTCCTCGCTGGCGAGGATATGGGTGTAACGGAAGCCATCCTTGCGCAAAAAGCTTAAGGAACGCTGCAAATCGCGGCGCTGATTGCGGATGACGTGTACACCAAAGTCGCGGTCGGTACGCTGTTCATGGCGCTCCAGGAGTGTTTTTTCTGGCAAATTCAGCACGATGGCTACCGCCAAAACGTGGTATTCCTTGGCCAGGGCCAGCAGGCCTTTGCGGGCTTCGGGCTGCACGTTGGTGGCATCTACTACGGTGAGTTTGCCTTGTTTGAGGCGTTTGGCTACAATCAGGTGCAGCAGCTCAAAGGCATCGGCATTGACACCTTGGGCGTTTTCGTCATCGGCAATCAGGCCGCGACAAAAATCGGAGGATACAATCTCGGTAGGAAGAAAGTGTTGCCGGGCAAAGGTGGATTTGCCGGAACTGCTGGCGCCCATGAGCACAACGAGGGCCAGCTCGGGTATGTCGATTTGGCCGGGGATCGGCCTTGCTTTGGGGAGCGTTTCGGGGTTTTTCATAAAGGTTGTTGATTAAAATAAATTACTCAGACAGAACATACACGTAATTTGTGTTAAAAATTTTGTCAATCTGTGCATTTTTTCAATCCACACTCCTCCGAAACACCGCCATCTGTGAAGCCGCACCAAACGCTGGATCTTCCTCTCCAACGCCTTCAATGCTGGCCGTATACCCAAATTTTTCAGAGACCTGATTGACCCATTCAGCGAACTCATCGCGCGTCCATTCAAAGCGGTGGTCGCGGTGGCGCAATTTGTCTTCAGGCATGGCGTAATTGGCGTTGTACTCGCGGTTGGGCGTCGTGATCACTACCGTTTTGGGTCTGGCAAACTCAAACACTGCACGTTCCAAAGCGGGCAAACGCTCCAAATCCAGGTGCTCGATGACTTCAATCAATGCCGCTGCGTCGAAACCCGCCAAACGGCGGTCGCGGTACGTCAGGGCGCTTTGCAGCAGTTCGATCCGCTCTTTTTGTTTGGGCGTCATTTCTTTCAGGTACAGACGGCGGGTAGCCACTTGCAAGCTGTAAAACGACACATCCACACCGACAATGCGGGTGAATTGCCCTTCGCGGAGCAGCATTTTTAACAAACGCCCTTCGCCACAGCCCAGGTCGAGCACCGTTTTGGCACCCGAGGCTTTGAGTACGTCAAAAGCAGCGTTCAGGCGCTGTTGGTGCAGGTTGATGCGCTCTTCCTGCACTTCCTCAATCGTGAGATCGGGTTCGCTGACTGCTGGCTCTTCCTCTTCCAAAAAACGTCTCATCGCCAGTTTGGACAAGGAGGCATTGTTGTTCAAATAGCGGCGGATGATGAACTCGCGTTCGGGGTGGTCTTTGAGCCAGGTTTCCCCTTTTTTTAACAAAATTTCAATGTCGCCGCTCGCGACGTAAAAATGCCTTTCGGCATCAAATACAGGCAGCAATACATAGAGGTGCTGCAAGAGGGTTTGTAAAGGAATATTGTGCGTGAGGGTCAGGGCAAAATAGTTGCTTTCGCCCCATTCAGGAAACTGTTCATCCAGGGGCAAACGTTCCGCCTTGAGGGCATAACCCAGGGGCTGAAAAATGCGTTCCAACAGGCCTTGGCCACCTTTAACTTTGAGCACGGGGATTTTGGCTTCCAGCGCCAGGGGGATATTTAGCCATTCGGGCTTGTCCTCACAACGGCCATTGAGCGCAGAGGAATACACATTGGAAATGGCGGAACTTGTGAAAGAAGAGGCCACATAGGGGCGGTCGTTCACGTAATGCTGCAAAGAGCGGCTTTCACCGGGTACTTTGAGGCTGCGTACCAGTTCAACGGGGTCGATGTCCAGCAGCAATACTGCTGTACAACGCTCATCGCTGGCTTCTGGAAAAAACACGTGGGCTTTTCCCCCTGCGGTGCTGAAGGTTTGCACCTTGTCAGGGTGTTTGTGGAGCAGGTAGCCCAGGTTGGTGGCGGGGTGCTGGGTAGTGGTGATGGATAAAAACATGGGTTATTCTAGGTTGAAAAAATTATTTGAGGCTGTTTTTTGATCAAACATTCAAATAACTCATCAAACCCTGATAACGTTCCTTCAAACTGTCCAAATATTCGGCCTCGTTGAAAGAAGCCTTGATTTCGTACTTAAAGCGCTCGAAGGTGGCCAGGATGTTGTGGATGTGCTGGAGGTTGACCTTCAGGGTGACATCGATGCGCTCGGATTCGGGATAAGACGTGATAAAAGAGCTGAGCAGGGTAGCGCCTTCGGATTCCACAATGCGTGAAATTTCGGTCATGGAATAATCGCGGCGGCTCAGTTCCAGCACGATGATGCTGCCCGAGTCCGCAAAGGAAACCGTACGGGCGAAATAGCGCAACAGATCTTCGAGGGTGACTACACCCAGGTAATTGTTATCGGCATCTACAACCGGAACCACGGATAAATCCATATCTGCAACAAGGCGCATCACCTCGTAGATGTGGTCATCGTGGTGGACATACGGACGTTGCAAGGAGAGGCTGTAAGAGCCAATCGGTTCGTTGATGTCAAAATTGAGCACATCATCTTCTGACAATACGCCCAACAACTCGCGGTTGTTGACGATCGGAAGATGCCGCACATAAAACTCGCTCATCATCTCCAGGGCTACTTCTCCGGTGTCCGAAGTTTGTAGCGGAATAATGGCTGTCGAAATCAACGTTTCTGCAATCATCGTCTTTAATTAATCCATGAGTTTCCTCTTCTGGGTAACAAATTCTTCGTCGGTCAACAAACCTTTGAGGCGCAGTTCATCCAATTTTTTGAGTTGATCCAAAATAGGGGAATGATCCTCAACTGCAGGTTCTTGTACGGCCTGATTTTTGCTTTGCGTTTGCTTTTGAGGGGCTGCTTGTTTTAGCCTGAAGCCATTCAATTCAAATTCATCAAAAGCATCCTGAATGCGCAAATAAGCCAGGGCATCGTGTTCTTTGATGCGTTTAAAATCGGTGAATCCCAAAGTGACCGCCCGATCCAGGTGCTCAAAAGCCTTATCGGCTTCTTCATTGAGCGAGTAGGTACAAGCCAGATTGAAGTGAATCGAAATGTCGTTTGGGTCCAGCTCCAGGGCTTTTTTGAATTCTTCAATTGCGCCTTGGTAGTCGTAATCCTTGTACTTGTCGATGCCACTTTTTTTGAGCATTTGCTGCTTGTCCTGATTTACAGGCTGGCGTACCGGGGCAGTGTTGCGCCTTTGAACCTCTTGTGGCCTGCGGCGCTCCTCCCTGCGGAATTCTCTATCTTCTCTACGTCCCCCTTTTTTGATCACTTTAAAGTGTTCCGGGTTGTATTTGAGGTTGAATTTATCGTCATCCATGGTCAGGATGATCAATCCATTGATGAATCCTATCAGCCAAGATACAGGAAACCAGCAAAAAATCAGGTGGAAAAAGCCCAATCCTGCCTGCCCCAGATAAAAGCGATGCACGCCCAAACCACCCAAAAATATTGCTAACAGTCCCGCTGTTGTTTTGTCTTTCATGGTAATAAATTACGCCGAGAACGTCCTAATTCCAAACTGTAAGGTAATGATAAAACGAATGAGATTCAGAAATGGATGTTCACCCGGACTTATTTTGCGATGTAAAATAACAAAAACTAGGTTTTGGGGCAATGTCTGACTTAATTTAGTATGGATCAAAATTAAGTCGATCAACAGTCCTACAATCAAGTCTAAGGGACGGAAATTAAATAAAGTTACATTCTGACTGGCTCTTTTTTGATTTTGCCGCGTTACTCGTCAGTTGCGTAGTTTACTATGCGCCTTCCTCGCGCCTTGCCAAATCAAAAAATAGCTGAGTCAACTTTGCAACTTTATTTAATTCCCGTCCCTAAGTTTTTATATGACGAGATAAACGCCTTATTGGTTGTGGATTTTACAGGTTAGAACAGTAAAATCGTCGGGATAGTTTTCTTCTCCTCTAAAAGTATCCAGCATGGTGAGCAGGCCATGATTAAAACGCTCCGCAGAAAGTTGAAAGTTCTCCTGCACAAAACGGTACAGCAGTTTTTCGTCTACAAAATCACCCGCACTGTTGCGAATATCGGTTAAACCATCGGTATACGCCAGAATGATGGCTTCATCTTCATCTACCCGACATTCTCCTATTTCGATGCCTGGAATCTTGGCATAGGAGCCCAGCATGATGCAACCTTTGTTGAGCTCCAACAGCCGATTCTTCGAGACCAAGATTGGTGGGTTATGCCCCGCATTGACGTAGCGGATGATGCGGGTACGGGTATCGTATTCGGCTATGAAAAAAGTAATGAAACGATCGCCTTGGGTAATCAGATTGACCGATGTATTCAAATCCCGAATGAATTCATCCAATTCGGCTTGTTTGTTGATCAGGGTGTGAAAGTTGGCTTGAAAGTTAGCCATCAAGAGTGCTGCCGACAATCCTTTTCCTGTAAAGTCGCCAACACAAAAAACGATTTTCCCATCTGGGAACTCAATGAAATCATAATAATCGCCACCTACGCCAAAATGGGGTTTGTAAATGCTGGCGAATTCATAATTGCGACAAGAGGGCAGTTTTTGGGGAATGAGTAGCCTTTGCACATCTCCCGCCAATTCCATTTCGCGTTTTAAGCCTTCTTGTTCAATTTGCCGCTTGAACAAGCGCTTGTTTTCCATTGCTACCGCAATGATATTGGTAATGGTGGTGATGATTTGCACTTTGTTGTACATGTCATCGTCTTCGGCAAAGCCGCCGATAAAAACGTAAGCGATTGCCGTGTCTTTGTGGCGCACAGGAATCACCACATCAAACTGACGCATCAGCGCGGATTCGGTCTCTTCCAGGTTGCGCAGGCGGGTGTATTGCGGTAGATATCCCGTGATATCCTCGCTCAACAAATTGGCGGGAATGCCCAGGGAAGTGGCGCAGCGCCACTCTTCCTCCTCCCTGACAAAGAGGGCCATTTTTTTAATGCCCATTTCCCAACTCAAAAAGGAACTGTACATGTCGTACAACTCCGCACCCGAAACATTGTTGTTGATGGCCTGAGTAATGCTCAACAGGCGATTGATCTGCAATTGTTTCAAATGCAGTTCTTTTTCCAAGTTTTCAACGTTGGATAGCCGGTTGCGGATTTCAGAAAACTCAGCCATAATCGTGATTAACTAAATAATTGGACACCAGTGTGGAGCCATGATGCATCGCGTCTTTACACTAGTGATATCGTTTTGCACCGTGAAGATAAAGTGGAGAAAGGAAAAATAAACGTTTTTTGTAAATTGGTGTTATTATCTTACTTAAGTTTGTTTGTTTTTATCCCTCGTTGATTGGCCCTACCCTTGGTTTTCTATTTTCCAAACCGCCAAAGAACCCTCGATAATGTTCATACAACTCCTCTTAGCCATCTTTCCGGCCATTCTCATTGCATGGATCATTTATCGCTCCGATCGACACGAGCGAGAGAAGTGGTTTCCACTTACCCTGTGTTTTTTACTGGGGATGCTGATTACCATTCCAGTAATGAAAGTCCAGGAAACATTTTATACCTGGGGCATTGACGACCCCGAAAATTTATTCTGGGTATGCTTCAATTCATTTCTGGTCGTAGCGTTCACTGAGGAATTGTTCAAGTTTTTAGCACTATTAAGTTTTCCTTATTGGCGTCCTTTTTTCAATGAACCGTTGGATGGCATCATTTATGCGGTAATGATCAGCATGGGTTTTGCCTTATTGGAAAATGTGCTCTACGCCATGGAGTTTAGCATCTCCACCACGGCATTGAGGGGAATCACTGCGGTACCAGCACATGCCGTTTTTGCCACCATGATGGGGTATTTTGTCGGCAAATCAAAATTCAAGTCCCAGCGCAAAACCCAAGGTCGGTTTCTACTCATGGGCTTGGGCATAGCGGTATTGGTACACGGGCTATATGATTTTTTCATCATCCAAGAATTCTACGATTGGCTCATCCTTTTGGCCATCGTGACCCTGGTGATCAGTATCTTTTTTGCCATGCGCATGTTCAAAGAGGAGCAGGAGAAATCGGCTACACTTTGGCAAAAAAATCATCCAGAAGAAACCATTGATGAGTCTGAAGAAATTGAGTCCAATCCTTAAAACGAGCACATGTTGCAACGCGTCCGGATCAGGCAATGTAAAAAAATGGGTTTTCTCCTTTCTGCTTTGACATTTTTGTATAATTTTACCGGAAAGTGAAAATTTTTAAAGCAGTGGATTCAATTCATCGCTTCAAAGTTGAAGGCATCGCGGGAAAGAAGATCGATTTCGCTGATTTTAAAGGCAAGAAAATACTCGTGGTAAATGTAGCTTCAGAATGTGGCTACACCCCACAATATGCACAATTGCAAGAGCTCTACGAAACTTTTAAAGATAAATTAGTCATCGTGGGGCTACCCTCCAATGACTTTGGAGGACAAGAGCCAGGCTCTAATGCAAGCATCGCAAATTTTTGTAAAATGCGTTACGGGGTTAGTTTCCCCATGACCAACAAAGTCCACATAAAGGGTGCAGAAATCCATCCTTTGTACCATTGGTTGACCCATAAAAGTCAAAATGGTGTGATGGATTCGGAGGTCAAATGGAATTTTCAAAAATACTTGCTGAACGAAGATGGCCAACTCATCGATACTTTTCCTTCCTCACTTAGTCCGCTTGAAGAGCCCCTTCTAAGCCGGATCAGTGAATAAAGCCTTCTACCTGAAGCACTTTTGTAGTTACTGCATGGATGCTGGTGCTCATTTTTATACAATGAACATCTGGCACTTAACCCTAAAGTCAGCATGCGCTTTCAGGACATCGTAGGACAAACAAATACAATTGGCACTTTGCAGTACATGGTTGATGCCAACCGTTTACCGCATGCGTTATTGTTGCTGGGTCCTGCTGGTATTGGCAAGCGTACCCTGGCCTTGGCGCTCATCCAATACCTGCTTTGTACCAATCGAAGCGACGGTGACTCGTGCGGGCAATGTCCTTCTTGCCTCAAAACTTCGAAACTGATCCATCCCGATGTTCATTTCTCCTTCCCGGTGGTTGGCGCAGGGTTGACCAGTGACAAGTTTATGCCCCAGTGGCGGCAGGCCATCCACGAAAACCCCTATCTAGATAGCAATCAATGGTTGCAACTGATTGGTGCAGAAAACAAACAAGGCAACATCAATAAGGATGAGTGCCAAAACATCATCCGCAAACTCAGCCTCAAAACCTTTGAGGCTCCGGTCAAAACCCTGATCCTCTGGCTGCCCGAGTATTTGGGCAATGAGGGCAACCGCCTGCTCAAATTGATTGAGGAACCACCACCACAAACCCATTTTATCCTGATTGCTGAAAACGCCGAGTTGATCCTCAATACGATCCTTTCCCGTTGTCAGTTGGTCAAAATCCCTTTGCTCAAAGATCAGGATGTAGTAGATGGCTTGTCACGTTGGGAACTCAGTACCAACGATAAAGCCTGGGGCATTGCCCACCTGGCCAATGGAAATTTCAATGAGGCGATCACTATTGCTGGCAATAAAGTGAGCAATGATGCCGGTCTGCTGCTGGACTGGCTGCGCAAATGTTACAAAGGCTACGGCCCGGATTTGGTAAAGTGGAGTGAAAGCTTTGCCACTCTGGGAAGAGAAAACCAGAAGCATTTTTTGCTTTATGGCTTACACTTCATGCGTGAATTCCTCATCATGCTGGCTACCGGAAGCTCCAACGCCCGACTACAGGCGGAGGAACTGAGCAGTGCCCAGAATTTGGCGAAAGTACTGAACATAGACCAAGTTGAACAAATAGTACGTTTATTCAACGATTGTTATCAATACGTGGAGCGGAATGCCAACCCAAAAATTCTTTTTTTGGACGCTTCCATCCAACTACATAAAACCATGAAACGATGGGATGTTTAGGTTGTACGAGTTGTGGAACCAGTAGCGGGACCAAAGGTTGCAACAGCAATGGCGGCTGTTCAACGGGTGGTTGCAACCGCCTCAATACTTATGACTGGCTGTCCAGTTTGGATATCATCGATATCGACCCGCTAAATATAGTAGAACTGAGTTTCAAAAATGGCGTAAGAAAACAGTTTTATCGGGTAGCCGATCAAGTCCGCGTCGTCACGGGCGATATGGTAGTCGCCGAAACGGGAAATGGATACGATGTGGGCAAGGTGAGCCTTTCGGGTGAACTGGTGCGCTTACAAATGAAACGACGCCGGGTTGACGAACGTTCTTTGACCAATTTTGTGCTGCGCCGGGCCAACGAGCGCGACCTTGAGCGCCTTCAGGAGGCTCGGGAAGCCGAGCAACCAACAATGGTCAGGGCGCGCGCTATTGCCCGTACGCTTGGCCTGGACATGAAAGTTGGCGATGTAGAATACCAGGGCGACAAGCGTAAAGCCACTTTTTATTATACCGCCGACGGTCGGGTGGATTTCCGGGAATTGATCCGGCATTTTGCCAAGGAATTTCGGGTAAAAATTGAAATGCGCCAAATCGGTGCCCGTCAAGAATCCGCCCTGATTGGGGGCATTGGGTCTTGTGGACGCGAATTGTGCTGCTCTACCTGGCTGACCGATTTCAAATCGGTCTCTACTGCGGCAGCCCGGTACCAAAACCTGGCCATCAATCAGGTGAAACTATCGGGTCAATGTGGCCGACTGAAGTGCTGCCTCAATTATGAGTTGGATACTTATCTGGACGCTTTGTCGGATTTCCCTAGTGGCGCCGACCGCTTGGTGACCCAAAAAGGTTCAGCAACGTTGATCAAAACCGATATTTTCAAAAAAATACTCTACTACGTTTATGACCACGAACGTGGCCGTGGAGCCATCTATCCGCTGGATCTGAGCAAGGTGAAGGAGATTCAGGAAATGAATTCCCGGGGTGAAAAGCCAGAACAGTTTGACGTTGCTGCCACCACTAATTTTGTACCTGAAGAAGATGTGTTTGTGGACGTAACGGGTGAAATTGAACTCCCCGACGACAAAAAACGCCGCAAAAAGAAAAAGAAAAAACGGCCACAAGAGCGAGGTGGAGAAGGGGATACCCAAAATCGGGATGAACGGCCAAGATCACCAGGTGGTCAAAATCAGGGACAAGGCCGATCTGAAAACCGTCGCCCCGATCAGCAGCGCGGCAACCAACAACCGCCAAGAGGAAACAATAATCCTACTCAGGAACCCAGAGGTAAGAATCCACAGGGACCAAGGCCAAATAACGACCCAAACAACCGCAGTGGAGGCAACCCACAAGGACCAAAACCAAATAACGATCCAAACAATCGCAATAGTGGAGGTGGCAATACTGGAGGAGGAGGACGTCCCAACCCGCGGCCGCCACAGCCTCCGCGCCCACCCCAAAACCAGGGGACCGAAACGGGAAATAAAAACAATCCGCCAGAGAACAATGCAGGTGGAACTGATACTCCAGCCCAAGGTCAGGGAGGAGATAACAGGAGAAGAAAGAACAAGCGCCGTCGGTAATGTGCTGATGTGCTGATTGGGCACTTTGCTGATGAGACAGCAAAGTGCCCAATCAACACATTGGCATATTATCCCATGAGCACATGAATAGAATTAGCAATACCCGCCATTTCTTCTGGACTTACCTCTACGGGTGGCTTGGTAAAAGTGATGTCTTGCAGGCTATTGAGCGGAATCAGGTGGATGTGCACGTGCGGCACTTCGATTCCGATCACCGCCATACCAATGCGTTTGCAGGGTACCGTAGCTTCCAGGGCTTTGGCGACTTTTTTGGCAAACAAATGCAAGCCCGTCAGTTGCTCATCTTCCAGGTCAAAGATGTAGTCTACTTCTTTCTTAGGAATGACCAGGGTATGCCCCACGGCCATGGGACGAATGTCTAAAAAGGCGAAATAATCCTCAGTTTCTGCAACCTTGTGACAAGGGATTTCGCCGTTGATGATGCGGGTAAATATAGAAGCCATGTTGTTGATGTGCTAATTTGCTGATGTGCTAATTTGCTGATCTACATTAGCGTTTTAACCCATCAGCACATTAACACACCAGCACATTAAATAGAGATATCGACGATTTTGAATTGCATGTCTCCATTAGGCGTTCTTACCGTAGCGGTTTCGCCGATGGTTTTGCCCAAAAGACCTTGTCCCATGGGCGAACTTACCGAAACCTTTTTGGCTTTGAGGTCAGCTTCCGATTCAGATACCAACTGGTAAGTAATTTTGGCTTTATTTTTCGTGTTCATAATGGTCACTTTAGCCAAAACAGTAACTTTTGATGTATCTACCTCGCTAGCGTCCAATACCCGGGCATTGGCCAGCTGTTTTTCCAAGTCATTGATGCGCAATTCCAATAAACCTTGTGCCTCTTTTGCTGCATCGTATTCGGCATTTTCAGAAAGGTCTCCTTTTTCACGCGCCTCGGCAATTGCGCGAGCCGCTTCCGCACGACCCCGTGTTTTCATATCGTCAAGCTCTCCCGTCAATCTTTCAAATCCTTCCTTGGTTAAATAGTTGATTGTCATAACACATAAATTTTCCAATGATTAAACGCCTTCCCCAGTCGGGCCTATTTGCCGACCGAATTCCAATTTTCATCCTTGTTGTAATGGGAAAATCGCAACTTGGACTACAAGATTTGGGTGGGTTTTGAACTGTAACTTTTTTGATGGGTTACAGTTTTGCTTGTCATCAAACCGCTGGGGACTTACAGTCTGCCCAATCTGTGGGTTCCTGCATAGAAAAAAAACAAGAACGCTTCCATCCTGTCCGGATGAAAACGTTCTTTTGGTTCTTTGTGCAAATATATAATAAAAAAGTCGTAATGCGCAAGTGAAAAGCGCGCAAGGACGCAAAGAGTGCATTTTTTTACACCCGAATTAAGTATTTCGTAGTTTATTTTTGTTTATGAAAAAAAATGTTTAATTTTACTGCCAAATTTATACCCCCGCAATGCCTTTCAATTAGCAGATTACACAGCCTCTGATTATTTTTTACCAACAACAGAGGCTAGTTATGAAGTACACACCACGTCAATTCAGTTTTGCGCAATACCTGTTGCGCCGCGTCGGTTTTTTGCCTCAAGAGGACATCAATGCTTATTTGCAGCACTTGCTTTTGGTCAAGGGGCGCTACCATTTTAATCCTAAAGCCAAAAACCCTTTCAAACGCTGGCATTACTCCGCCAAAGCCTGTATGGATGCGCTACTGGCCGAAGTAGAACTCAAAAAATCGCCAAAACAAATTGCTTTGCGCCAACCATTGGGCCCGCATTTTTCCGCTACCAGTCTGGCGCGTTATGCTTTTTGTCCAGTAGCATTTTCGATTGCTGATTCATTTGAGCAGAATTCTACCACTTCTAACGAATGGATCGAACTTGGAGATCACTTGCACCAAACCCTGCGTTTGAGCGCACAGCACTCCAACTATCGGGAAAACAAGGATCCCTTTTACCGTCGAGCCTGGCAAAATCCAGCCATTGGTAAAATTATGCGATCCGAACCCATTTATATGGGGCATGCAGCGTTGGCAAAGTTGTTTTTCAACGATGAAACTGGTTTTGTGGGTAGTCCCGACTATATTTTTAATGACCGGGATGGGTTATTCTTTGTCGTGGAAGAAAAATTCATCCAGCAGCGCGATCCCATGAATCCTTCAGCATTAAAGCTGGATCGGGAAGAACTCAAGGGTATTTTGGAAGAAAAAAATTTGGAAAGGCAACAACAGTGGGAAAAACTGGCCTTTTATTTTTTCGAAAACCACATCTTGCAAGTCCTGGCCTATCTGTACAACCTCGTTGAGTACCCGCTGAGCTACGGTTATCTGGTGTATTGGCTATACGATTTTAAGGATGGAGAACCCTATGTACACAAGGCCGGGGTAAAAAAACTGAGCTTAACCAACGAGACCATGGCTCTGTATCAGCGCTACCTCAACGAAATGCAAACGTTCAAAGAGCGAGGCAATATTAATTTTGATGTGCTGAAGGTCAATGCAAAAAAGTGTGCGGCCTGCTCACTTAGCCCTTACTGTATGCACAAAACCAAACGATTCAATGCCGTGCATTATCCTTATCGGAGTGCCGACTTACGCTTGTATGCCGCCGAATTCCCCAGTGTTTTGCGGAGTGAATTGCCGGGAAACGGTTCCTAGACCAGCATGAATTACCAAATCTGGTATTGTTCCAGCTGGATGGCCTCCCCGTAAAACAAACGGGTGGTCTCTTCAAAAGATTTGGTGTAATCGGAAACGTAAAAACGGTGGGGATGCCGCTTTTCAGGATTGAGCAATCCGTTTTGTGCAAGTTTTAAAGCCACTTCTTCGGCCACAACCCTGGTAGAGTCAAAGACCTCGACCTGGTGTTGGAAATAATCGTCGATTTCCGGGCGGATCAAGGGATAATGGGTGCAGGCGAGTAAGAGGGCTTCAATGTCTACAAATCCAGGGTGCGCGAGGTACATATCCAAAATGGCCTTGCTGGCCTGGTTGTGTACAAAGCCTTCTTCAATCATCGGTGCCAGTAGTGGGGTTGCCAGGGATTCTACATTCAGCGTGGGTGATACCCGGTGTAGTTGTTTGTGGTAAATACCCGATTGTACGGTGGCTTTGGTTGCAATCACGCCCACTTTGTCGAAGCCCCTTTTGGCAACTGCGCTCACTAAGGGGTCTACCACATTGACAAACAAGGCTTGATCCCGAAAAAACTCCAGGAGCACGTCATAACCCGCCGATGAAGCAGAATTACAAGCGACCACGATCATTTTACACCCTTGATCGAGCAGGAATTTACTAATGCGCAAACAATAATAGCGGATGGCGTCGGCAGATTTGTCGCCGTAAGGAAGGTGGGCTGTATCGCCAAAATAGATAATTTCTTCGTTCGGTAACTTTTTAACGATGGCATTGGCAACCGTTAAACCTCCAATTCCAGAATCAAAAACGCCAATAGGTTGGGATGCGGTAGTCATCATTAAAGTTGAAGAGCTGAAAAGTTGAAGGGTTGAAAAGTTGCCAGTATCCAGCACTCGCTGCAACTCTTCAACCTTTCAACCCTAAACTTTTCAACTTTTACTGCGTAAGTCCGAGCTTTTTCTTTACCAATGGAGCTACATCCATAGCTGCATCGAAATAAAGCAAAATGCCTTGGTCGAAGACGTACTGGTATCCATTTTCGGTTGCTACCGCTTTAACCGCAGCATTGAATTCATCCAAAATCGGCTTCAACAAAGCATCTCTTTTGGTTTGCAGTTGCTGCGTCATTTCTTGCTCGTAAGCCAGAATCTTTTGACGCTCTTCCTCCAACTTTTTTTCTTCTTCTTCCTGCGCCTTTGGTGGTACTTCACCAGCCTCTACTCTCTTCTGAAAGTCCTGTACTTTAGTCTGGAAGGCAGTGACCATATCCTGACCTTTCTTTTGCAATTGCTTTTGGAAAGCCTCCATGTCCGAATCGGCCTGCTTCACCTTTGGCAACTCTGCCATCAACGATTGAGAGTTGATGTAACCAAACTTCTGAGCTTGTAGAGCTACCGTACAAAGTAAAGCGATGATTAAAAAACTGCCAGTCTTCATAAACTTACTCATTGTTGTCCGTATTTGCGATTATAAATTTTCGATCCGTTCGAAAACCGCGCAAAAATAATCTTTTTCGGATTATTTCAAGCGATTGATAATATCCTCCGTCTTGTCGTACTGAGGGTTAGAAAAAATCATGCCCGCAGAGCCTCCTTTGTCGAAGATAAAATCGTAACCCCGTTCTTTGGCGTAGGCTTCAATCGCAGCGTAAACGCGGTCTTGAATGGGCTGCACCAGTTCTTTGCGGCGCAAGAAAAGATCTCCGTCGGGAGAAAAGCGTTTGCGTTGCATTTCGCGCACTTCTTTTTCCTTGTTCATGATCTCATCTTCACGTTGCCTGCGAGCCTCATCACTCAAAAGGACTTGCTCCGCTTGAAAACGGTTGTATAGGCTCTTAATTTTGTCGTATTCCTGCGCAATTTCTTGCCGCCAACGGGATGCCATTTTGTCCAATTCCTCTTCGGCAGCCTTGTATTCGCCGACACTTTCGAGGATACGGGATACATCCACACTGGCAATGCGTTGCGCCTGAACCGCCATGGCGAAGGCTGGAACTAAGGCCAGTACCAATAATGCTTTCTTAATGAGGTTGAATGTTTGCTCCTTCATGGAAGTTTCTTTTTGTTTTTGTGACGAAAATATGCGATAATGTAACGGAAAGTAAGTCGAAAAGGAAAGGGGAAGTGCCGGGTTTAACGAATGCTTAACCAAGGGGAGGGCTTGAGGGTTCGTGAGTTCGAAGGTTCGAGGGCTCCAGGCCATACCCTGACTGTGGTTTGTACCCCCGAACTCACGAACCCTCGAACTCACATACCTACGAACCCTTCCTCTCCCAATTCCTAACCCAAACATCTGTCTGGGTGTAAGGGATTTCGATTTTATTTTCGCGAAACTTTTGCTCAATGCCTAGACGAATGTCACTTTTTACATTTTCAATGAGCATAAATTCATTCGACCAGAAATAGACTTCAAAATCCAGGCTGGAAGAGCCGAACAGCACCAGACGGGCACTGACTTCGGGGGTGGGTAACACTTTAGGGTGATTTTGGGCAACTTCTTTGAGTAATTTCATGACCAGTTGGTGTGTCTGCCCCATAGGCAACACCTACCTCTACCTGAAACGAGCGAGGTCATCACCGTGGCTCCAGTTCGTCACATTGTTGACGACCAACATGGAATTGGGAACAATTACACTGCGGTTGTCACGGGTTTGTACTACCGAAGTACGCGGACCGATGCGGCGTACTTTTCCGACCAGCCCGTCGATTTCAACCCAATCGCCTACTTCTATAGAGCGCTCAAAAAGCAGTAAAATCCCGGAAAAAAAATCGTTGAAAGTTTGCTGCAAACCTATCCCCACCCCTACGAGCAAAGCAACTGCACCACCCGCAATTACGGTGATATTGACCCCTACAAAATGCAGTGCAATGAGGCCTGCAACAAAATAAACAAGGTAGTTGACCAACTGATTAAAGGCGAACTGGGAACCAATGTTGATGTTCCTGCGCCGGTAAAAATTACCCAAAAAAAGATGCACGACTATCCAAATGACCAACTGAGCCAGTAGAATGACCAGCGCGGCACCCAATACATTGGAGATCCGCAAAGCGTAGAGGTTTTTTCCGATTTTTCCCTCAAAAAATGTAAAATCGGTATTAAACAGGCGCAACAAGAACAAACAGGTCATTACATACACCGCATATTTGATGTAGCGGTTGGAGGTATTCCAGGTACGTTGAAGGCCGCTGGTACCACCCATGAGGATGGGGTTTTTTAAATTTTCTTGCGCTTTGAAAAAACCACGTAAGATCACCCGTCCCAAAATGAGGTCGACGATGAAGGCAATTTGCCACAACATCAAGCCCTGTATCAACGTAGATACATTGATCCGGCGAATTTGATCTTCATATAAGGTATGATCCATCTTGCTGACCCACATCCAGCTTAGTACAATTCCATATAAAAACAGGGGTTGAAATCGCCGACGAACCTGCCTGCGCCGAGCCTGTTCTACCTGGAAACGCCGAAACAATTTGGGCAAAATCCAGAACAAAACCAACCAATCGAGTATCAACAAGCCAAGCACCAATAAAATGCCAAGTGTTAATTGTCCTCCACTTATTTGGAAACTACCTACTTGGAAGAGTATTTTGGACCAGAAGTTTTCCATATTCGTTAATTCAACACAAGTATTAGACTTTAGGAACATAAAGTCTATCAAAGAACGCTAAAAAAAAATGATCATCCAAGGCCAGATCATCGATATTCATTTGCGTCGGATTTTTCCGGGGGAAGTACAAGTTTCTCAAGGACGCATCAAAGGCATTCGCCCCTTGGCTTCGGCCCCCCAACGGTATATCCTGCCGGGTTTGGTAGACGCTCATGTACACATCGAAAGTTCGATGCTGGTGCCTTCTGAATTCGCACGTTTGGCTGTAGTACACGGCACAGTGGCTACGGTATCCGATCCGCACGAAATTGCCAATGTTTTGGGCATTGCTGGTGTGGAATACATGATCCAAAATGGGCGATTGACTCCCTTTAAGTTTTATTTTGGTGCACCATCCTGTGTGCCCGCTACGGGTTTTGAAAGCGCCGGAGCCAGTATTGATGCCAGTGGAGTCAGAACGTTGCTCAACATGCCAGAAATCAAATACCTGGCCGAAATGATGAATTATCCCGGCGTGTTGATGGCGGATAAAGAGGTGATGGCCAAAATCAGCATCGCCCAGCAATTGGGCAAACCCATCGATGGGCATGCCCCAGGAGTAATTGGCGTGGACGCTCAACGGTATTTTGGCGCAGGCATCAGCACCGATCACGAGTGTTTTACTTACGAAGAAGCACTTGAAAAACTAAAACTGGGGGTAAAAATCATCATCAGGGAAGGAAGCGCCGCCAAAAATTTTAATGCCCTGATTGAACTTTTGCCGCAATACCCCGCTCAAATCATGTTTTGTTCGGACGATAAACACCCCGATGATTTGATCAATGGGCACATCAACCAGTTGATTGCGCGGGCACTGATGAATGGCTGTGATCTGTACGATACCATCCGGGCAGCTACGCTTAATCCAGTGCAACATTATCACCTGGAAGTGGGTTTGTTGCGCGAAGGTGATCCGGCTGATTTGATCATAGTGGAGGATTTGAGCACTTTTGAAGTCGTTGAAACCTACATCAATGGCCAAATGGTGGCCCGCCGGGGGCAAACCCTGCTGGACGCTGTCAAAGCCGAGGTGCCTAACCATTTTAATACCGAAATAAAAACCCCTGCAGACTTTGTGGTAAAAGCCCGGACAGGAGCTGCAGTAAGGGTCATCGAAGCTTTGAACGGGGAGATCGTAACCCGGAGTACAACCGTTAAATTACCGATTAGCAAAGGTTGTGTATGCAGTGACCCTGCTCAGGATGTGCTAAAGATTGCGGTAGTCAATCGGTACAAAAACGCTGCTCCGGCCATCGCGTTCATCAAAAACTTTGGACTAAAAGAAGGCGCCATTGCTTCCTGCGTTGGGCATGATTCGCACAACATCATTGCGGTTGGGGTTGATGATGTCTCCCTTTGTGCCGCAGTCAATGCCATCATCCGCAACCGGGGCGGTATCTCGGCGGTCAATGCGGAGGGTGAAAAAGTTTTGCCCCTGCCCGTCGCGGGCATCATGACCAATGCTGATGGTTACCAAACCGCCAAATTGTACAGCGAAATTGATGGGTTTGTCAAAAACACACTAGGGTCTACGCTGAGTGCACCATTTATGACCTTGTCCTTCATGGCCCTGTTGGTCATTCCCGACCTCAAAATCAGTGATTTGGGTTTGTTCAGTGGGAAAGAATTCTCCTTTGTAGAACTGTTTATATGAGTGCTAGCACTTAAAATAGTCTGGTTGCAACAAGTCCCTTATCTTTGTACCGCAAAAATTAATTCAAGGTCCATGCAAATTTTCGCCAAAATCATTTCCATCTTGTTCCACCCATTGTTGGTTCTCACCTATATGTTGGTGGTATTTCTGCTGGTCAATCCCTATCTTTTTGGCGTCCACAATATTCAGGAGCCTTTTGGAATGCAGTTGATTCTGCGGGTATTCTTGTCTTCTTTTTTCATCCCCATGGTTGCGGTGCTGATGCTCCATTTCACAGGTTTGGTTCAATCTATGGAGATGCCCCAACGCGAGCAGCGGATCGGGCCATATATTGTCACCGGAATTTTTTACCTCTGGTTGTTCCGCAATTTGTTAGACAATACCACGGTTCCGCGTTTGTTTACCAGTTTTGTGCTGGGCGCAACGATCGCGCTTTTTTTGGCTTTTTTTATTAATCTTTTTTCCAAAATCAGTGCCCATGCAGTGGGTATGGGTGGGGTAATCGGTATGCTGCTCTTGCTCATGGCCTATTTTCCACAATACGACAGCATTGTGCTTCAACTTCGGGGAGGAAATGTGGTAGAGATCAGCCTAACCGTAATGCTGCTATTGGTCATCGTGATTGCCGGACTGGTTGGTACCTCCCGCCTGAGTTTAAAAGCGCACCAACCGATGGATTTGTACGGAGGGTATGCCATCGGCCTGATTGGACAGTTTTTGGCCCTGCGGTTCATCATGTAAGGTGGGATAAAAGAGGTCGCGTAATTGGCTTAATGTCGTTTTGTATTGTTTTTTTGCCAATACTTTTGCATCTTCGGCAGCGAAAACCCGCTGACCATGAAAGGATTATTCTACACCTTTTTGTTTTTGATCAATTGCACCTGGGCTTTTGGTCAAGAGACCATCATCAGCGATGGAAAAGCCCCCTATCACATCTTCAGCATTTATTTTGGGGGAGGTTCACATTACATTGATCAAGAACAAATCGATGCCTTGTACAAATGGTTGGACGGCATCCCGGAGGTAGATAGCCACGACGTTAGCATCCACGGACATACGGATAACATCGGTGGTGCAGAGTACAATCAATGGCTCTCGCAAATGCGCTCCGACAATACCCTGCAAAAATTATTGGACAAGGGTTTGCGCACTGAGATGATTTCCATTCGGGATTTTGGACAATTCAACCCACTTTTTGACAATTCAACCTGGGAAGGACGCAGGAAAAACCGGCGGGTGGACATTATTGTTTGGCCGCCAATACAATAAATCCGTGATTGCTTTTTAAGCAGAGAAACCTTTTTTGTGAAAAATAATACCTCTAGTCAATACACCGTAGCTTTCAAAATCGACTCGTAATACGCCTCGTACTTTGGCAAAATCTCCTGGATGTCAAATCGTTTCGCCTGGGCCAGGGCGTTCTCTCGGAACCGTGCCAGGACTTCATCATCGCTCAAAATGAAAATGGCATGCCGTGCCATATCTTCTACATCGCCAACGTTGCTCAGAAAACCCGTTTCGCCATGAATGTTCACTTCGGGCAGACCGCCCGCGTTGGTAGAAATTACGGGCACTTCACAAGCCATGGCCTCAAGGGCCGCCAAGCCAAAACTTTCGCTCTCAGAAGGCATGATGAATACATCAGCTACAGCCATCAATTCTTCAATGGCGTCTTGTTTGCCCAGAAAACGTACGTCATCAATAATGTCTAGTTCACGGCAGAGGTCTTCGGCAGCACGGCGTTCCGGGCCGTCACCGATGAAGAGCAATTTGGATGGCATCTGCTGATTGACGCGGTAAAACACCTGTACCACATCGTTGATGCGTTTTACCTTGCGGAAATTGGAGACGTGGATGAGAATCCGTTCTCCTTTGGGTGCAATCGCTTTTTTGAAATGGTCTTTGTTGCTTTTGCGGAAGCGCGAAAAATCAATAAAGTTGTAAATCACTTCAATCTCGCGGGTGAGGTTGAAGGTATCGTACGTTTGTTGACGCAGGCTTTCGGACACAGCGGTTACACCATCCGATTTGTTGATGGAAAACTCAACCACCGGGGCAAAAGATTTGTCTTTGCCTACCAACGTGATGTCGGTACCATGTAGGGTAGTGACCACCGGGATGTAACGACCCTGGGTCAGCAGGATTTTTTGGCCATGTAGGCCACCGCTGCGTGCGGGATGGCATAGTGTACATGCAGCAGATCAAGGCCTTCGTGCTGCACCACATCGACCAGTTTGCTGGTGAGTGCGGTATCATATGGCGTATATTCAAAGAGCGGATACTGCTCGGTATCTACTTCATGGAAATATACATTTTCGTGGAAATGGGTGAGACGAGCTGGACGTTTATAGGTGATGAAATGGATTTCGTGTCCATTTCTGGCCAAAGCAATGCCTAATTCCGTCGCCAATACGCCGCTACCGCCATAAGTGGGGTAACATACAATACCAATTTTCATACCTATCAGGTTTCTAAGAGCTTGTCTAAGTAGGTTTCCAGGTTCGTTGTGGAATCTTGTTATGGATACAATTGAACGGGTAAAAAGTTGAATCATGCAACAGCGCTTGCCTTAAAACTCAGGCAATAAAAAATCATTACCTGGCAATCCCCACCTGTACCCGTACCCCACTAAAGGCCGCATTTCCGGTCAATTCATCCAACACAAACTCATCCGTCAGGTCATTGATGCTGACTCCGGCATGCTGTTTGGCCACGTCAAGTTCAACGCCCTCGCGGGCGTGCCCATAACCATGGGGCATACAGACTACCCCGGGCATGATGTCGGCGCTGATTTCGATGGGCAATTCAATCTCACCCACGCGAGAACTGACTTTTACAGTCTGCTGGTTTTCCAAACCTAAATGGAGGGCGTCTGTAGGGTGCATGTGCAGGGTACAGCGATTGCGGCCCCGCATCAAACGGGTGCTGTTGTGCATCCAGGAGTTGTTGTCGCGCAGGTGCCTGCGGCCAATGAGCAAAAAGGGGAAATCCTGGGATGGCGAATGGTCTGCCAATAATTCATTGGCTCGGGTTAAATCCTGGAGCAATGCTGCGGGTGTCAGGGGAATTCGTTTGCCCGGAATAAACAAACGTTGGGGCAAACAGGGCTGCAATGGCCCTAGATCAACCCCATGTGGCTGGTCATTCAATTGATCCAATGAAAGGCCGTAAGGGCCGTACATCAAACCGAGGTTCAATTTCACTTCCGGCGGCTCCGCCTGAAAAACTTCATTATTCCCATTGAGGCGATGGGCCAGTTCCTGGTAAATTTCGTAGTCGTGTCGAGCCTCTGCGGCTTTTTCAAACAAAGCTGGCGAATATTTGGCGGTATTGCGCACGGCCAATACATGAAAAGTCAGGTCGTAATGCGGCACTTCCAATCCGGTTGCGGGAGGCAAAATGATGTGGGCATGGCGGGTGGTTTCGTTGATGTAAATGTCGATGCTCACCATGAAGTCCAGATTGGCCAGGGCTTTTTCCAATTGGGTGCCATTGGGCGTCGACAAAACGGGATTCCCACAACTGGTGATCAGGGTGCGAATCTGTCCTTCTCCCGGTGTCAACATTTCTTCGGCCAGTGCGGCCACCGGAAGTTCACCTAGTGATTCCGGCAAACCCCGTACCCGGGAGTTCCAGCGCCGGAATTTTTGCTCGTATTTTCCCCGCGCAATAAAATCGACCGCAGGTTGCGTAAACATGGCTCCTCCTGCACGGTCTAAATTGCCCGTAAGGATGTTGATGGCGCTGATCAGCCATTGACAAAGACCACCGTAAACCTGGGTGGACACCCCCACCCGGCCATAACAGACGGCACTTTCGGCTTGCGCGAAATCGCGTGCCAGCTGCCGAATGTCTTTCGCCGCTATTCCGGTAGCTGGGGCTACTTTTTCGGGGGTATAAAATGCAGTGGCATTACGCAGTTCTTCCACCCCATCGGTAAAATCAGCCAGATGCCCCAGGTTGACCAGTCCTTCCGCAAACAAGGTCTGGATCATGGCCAACAAGAGCAAGACATCAGCATTGGGGCGAATGAAGTGGTGGACGTCGGCTTTTTCGGCAGTTTCGGTGCGCCGAGGGTCGATCACGACAATTTTTCCGCCCCGTTTTTGGATCGCTTTAAGCCGGGCGGCCACATCCGGAACCGTCATCATGCTGCCATTCGAAGCAATGGGGTTGCCGCCAATGATGAGCATGAATTGGGTACGGTCGATATCGGGAATGGGAATGAGCAAAGGATGTCCAAACAATTGCCAGGAGGCATAATGGTGCGGCAATTGATCGGTAGAAGTAGCGGAGTACAGGTTTTTGCTGCGCAGCGATTTGGCAAAGGCTGGCGAGTTCAGCGTAGTGCCCAGGTTGTGGATGGATGGATTGCCTTGGTATAAGGCTACCGCGTTGTGGCCATACGCGGCCTGGGTACTTTGAATGCCTTCCACTACGGCATCCATGGCTTCTTCCCAGCTGATTTTTTGCCAGCCCTGTGCCGTTCTTTTGACGGGCGTTTTGAGGCGATTGGGGTCTTCATATATGTCTTTAAGGGCAACCGCTTTAGGGCAAATATGGCCACGGCTGAAAGGGTCTTGTTTGTCTCCGGCAATGCTCGTGATCTGGCCGTTTTCCAGCTTTATTTCGAGGCCGCACATGGCTTCGCAGAGGTTGCAGTTGCGGTAGTGGGTTTGCGACATGATGGAGGATTTGAGGGGAAGGTACGTTTTTTTGTATAAGTTTAGCCCCCGCCTGCGGCGGATGAGACGAGAATAATTGCCCGCAGATCACGCAGATTTAGATACTTCTGCCGTAAATGTTTAGCACCCCACCTGCGGTGGAGTGTTTTTTAGAAATTTAGCCACAAATGACACAAATTTTCACAAATTAGGACACAAACTTGCGTTTGTGCTTCCGACACGAACGAAGTTCGTGCCTTATTTTGTGGAAATTTGTGTCCTTTGTGGCTGAAAAAAATGTTGTCGCGCTTCGCCGAAGGCGAGGTGCTAAACAATTACCTTCTCCCAATAATAATCTGCGTAAATCTGCGTGATCTGCGGGGGGAATACACATAAATTCCGCCGTAGGCGGTGCAGAATTCTGAATGAATTTCACTCCGGACACACAAACTGAAACCCAATCCCGTGCACATTCTCAATCTTTATCCCTTCATCCTTTTGCAAGTACTTCCGCAAGCGGGAAATAAACACATCCAAGCTGCGGCCCAGGAAATAATCGTCTTCACCCCAAATCTGCTCAAGGATGGCCGAACGGCGGATCACCTGCCCGCGATTGCTCATCAGGTAGCGGAGCAAATCGGCTTCGCGTTGGGTCAGGCGGCGAATTTCCCCATTCTGCTCCAGCGTGAGGTTGGTATAATCAAAAAGGTATTTCCCGATGCGGCTCATTTTGGGCATCTGGGGCGCCACCATGTGCCGGCGACGCAAAAAGATTTCCACTTTGAGCAACAATTCTTCAATGCTGTAGGGCTTCGTGAGGTAATCATCGCCACCAATGCGCAAGCCTTCCAGGCGGTCTTCTTTTAAGGATTTGGCACTCAGGAACAAAATTGGCACCTCGCCATCGTACTTACGGATTTCTTTGGCCAGGGTAAAGCCATCCACTTCGGGGAGCATGACGTCCAGAATACAAAGATCAAAACGTTGGTTTTTAATCAAGTCCATGGCTTCTTTGCCATCGGCACAACAAGTGATTTGGTAGCCGTTCAGCTCCAGATTGTCGCGGGTGACAAAGCTCAAACTGGCATCATCTTCAACGTACAGCAGGTGCGCCTTCATAAACGAGTGTGTTTTTGGGATGGGAACGTGGAATCAGAATGGCGAAACAGGTACCCTTGATCTGCTTCACTTTGCAGCCGAATTTTCCAGCCATGCGCAAAGCAAATTCGCTGTACGTAGTACAAGCCCAATCCAAATCCTTTTACATTATGTACATTCCCCGTAGGGATTCGATAAAATTTTTCAAAAACCTTGGTCTGGTACTCTTTGGCAATGCCAATCCCTTGATCCTGAATTTTGAGTTGCACTGATGCAGTGCCGCTGGGTTGTAAGTCCAGCTCAAGATTCGGGGCATCTTTGCTGTATTTGATGGCATTATCGAGCAAACTGTGCAGGAGGTTGGTCAAATGAAAGCGGTCGGCCCAGATGGGTTCCAGGTCTTCTGCCAGGTTCAACTTCAGTGTTCCTCCCCGTTCCTGGATGCGCAAACGAACGCTGCTGGTCACCGTGAGGATCAAATCTTGCAAGTCGACCCATTCCTGGCGGAGGTCAAAATTGTCTTTTTCAAAACGGGCAATGTCCAATACCCGCTCCACTTGCTGATTGAGGCGGGTATTCTGCTCTTTGATGATTCCCGCGTATTGGAACAAACGTTGGTCTTTTTGTACCTCGGCGTGTTTGAGAAACACGTCGGCAGCAATTTGGATGGTGGAAAGCGGCGTTTTGAACTCGTGGGTCATGTTGTTGATGAAATCCTTCTGCATTTCCGAAAAACGCTTTTGCCGAAAAATGACCCACAGCGAATAAGCGAAAAACAACACGGTTACAAACAAGATTCCCGTCATGGTCAGGGCAATCTGCATTTTGCCAAACAGGAAATTGCTGCGGTTGGGAAACCTTACCCCGAAGTAATAAGTAAATTCCTGATCGGAGGGCAAACTGCGCTCCTGGGCGCTGGGCAAGTTGTCCTGTTTGTCGTAAGCACAATAATCACCGTACACCATCTGGCCATTGCTGCAATCAAATACGGCGTATTCAAAATCGATGCGCAACTGCTGGCGCTCCAATTCTTTTTGCAAATAAAACTCCAGCGCCACCGGATCAATTTCCGTTTCGGTATTGACGATGTAGTAGTTGGCACTGCGTTGTTTGATGAGGTTGCGGGCGGGCAAGGAAATATCGCCCATCTTGGCGATGGACTGCGCCACGCGATACAAGGCGCTGTGTACCCGCTCGTTGAATTCTTCTTCGTTGTTGTTCCAGGTATTGACTACCCAATACGTCTGCAAAGACAGTATCCCGATGATGGCCATCACCCCCAGGAAAAACACGCGGAGAATTTGGACGTCTTTCATATTGGGATTGGCAATGCACCAAAGTTTTTTTGGTGCATTGCCTGCATGATTTCAGCCAAGTTTGTCAACCCCCGACCCCTGAAGGGGAGTACATTCTTGATTAATCAAATATTATGCCTTTTCTAGCAGAAAGCATTGATGCAGATTTACCGGGAATGTACTCCCCTTCAGGGGTCGGGGGTTGGTAAACCAATGCACAATTCTACACTGAAGGCTCAATTATTTTTCGGAACAATAAAGTTCCTAAGTCGTCGCCTTCCCTGGCCGCAACACAAAGTACACCCCAATCAACACAAAAGGAATACTGAGCAATTGGCCAGTTGACAATACATTATTGAATGCGGTTTCAAAACCACCCTGGCTGCTTTTGAAATACTCCATGATGAAGCGGATGCCCCAAATGAAGATCATAAACAAGCCAAACAGGTAGCCCAACTTATGGCGTTTTTCGGTGCGCCAGTAGGTATAATACAGAACAACAAAACTGATCAAATAGCTTAAAGACTCATACAATTGCACTGGGTGCCGGGCTAAACCGTTGGGTCCATCCACCTTTTCAAAAATAAAGCCCCAGCTTACCGTAGTTGGGTTGCCGAGAATTTCCGAGTTCATCAAGTTGCCTAGGCGGATGAAACAACCCGCCAAAGCCGTGGGCACCACCACCTTATCCAGAATCCAGAGCAAGGGTTTTTTGGAAACCCGTTTGGAAAAAATCCACAAAGAAAGGATGACGCCAATGGCCCCCCCGTGGCTGGCCAAACCGCCTTTCCACACTTGTGGAATTTCGGCCAGGTGCTGGCTGTAGTAGGGCCAGTCGTAAAAAAACACATGCCCCAGACGAGCACCAACCACTGCGCCCACCACGATGTAGACGAAGGCTTTGTCTAGCCATTCTTCGGGCGCTTTTTCTTCCAGAAACATTTTGCGCACAATGAACAAACCGGTCAGGAAGCCGGAGGCAAACAATAGACCATACCAACGCAGGGTAATCGGACCTATCGAAACTATTTCTGGAGAAGCGTTCCAGTGGACGAAATTCAAGAGCATAGATTCTGGCATTGTTGTTAACAGCGCTCAATTATAGTACAAATCGAGCAAAAAATGGGAACTTGTTGTAATTTTTTACTTTAATTGACAACTCATTAACTAGTCGTTGTTCTGGCTAAAACATTACAAGAGCCAGCTAATTTTATTTTGTGGAGAAAGAATTCGTCCAGCTCGTACAACGCAACGCGGGGATCATTCATAAAGTCATTCAGCTTTATGTGGAGCATCCCGAAGATCGGCGCGACCTCTATCAAGAGGTATTGCTACAGGCTTGGAAGTCCTACGCTGGCTTCAAGGGGGAATCCCTTTTTTCCACCTGGTTGTACCGCATCAGCCTGAATACCGTACTGACCTTTCGCCGCCGCCAAAAAGTAGTGTACACTGAACTCCCGAGCCAATACGATCAGTCTGCCGAGCATACAAGCCCGCCAATGGAGGATAGTGAACTGCTCCTGTTGGCCATCAAACAGCTCAATGAAATCGACCGCGTGATCATCACCCTGCACCTGGATGGATACGAAAATGAAGAGATTGCCCAGGTCACTGGCCTGAGCAAAAACAATGCTACCGTGCGTTTGCACCGCGCCAAACAAGCCGTTGTGCAACGCCTGAAAACCTGGACCACTAGCAAAATTTGAGGGACTATGGATCTACAGCAAGAATGGAATAAACTACAGGAAACGAACCTGGCCGCTCCGCCACTGCCCGAGGCCGAGATCCTCGCGGCCTTGCAGCAGCGCTCGCGCGCACCACTGGCGGGGGTGGAGCGGGTGATCAAATTCCGGCTGTATGCGGTGGTCGCGTATTTGCTCCTGGCCCTGGCATTCCTGTTGTTCAACTGGAATTACCCCGAAAAATTCCCCATTGCCAGCATTGTTTTAGGCTATTACGTGGTCGCTTTGGTGTTCAGCGCCGGGCAGCTCTGGCATTTGCGACAGCATGAAGTGGGCATGGACGGCGATCTTTTGCATACCCTCGAAGCGTATTACCGCATCGTCAAAAACAGCCTGCGCATCGATGCCATTGCGGGCTGGTTCATTTATCCGATGTCTTTTGCCTTGGGCTTTTTTTACGCCTTGATCCGCCCGGATCGGGGGGTAGTGGAGGTATTGCAGACGCCCAAGTTTTTCATTCCACTGTTCGTGGGGATGCTGATCGTGACCCCACTGTTCTGGTGGTTTACACGGCTCATCAATCGCAAGATGTTTGGGAATTTGATGACGCAATTGGAGGAGAATATTGAGGAGTTGAGTGGGAAAGACTCGTGAGAACGATTAGAATATTGACTTGTACATCGAGTGAAAATCGTACTGTTCACAGGCAAGCCCGACTCCTCAGGCTACCCATTTTATACAAATATGCATTGCTGGCAAGATTTTTACTGGTGACTGCCCAACGACACCTGGGAGGGCGTACATTCAGGTAAGTTAAAACGCTGCCTTTTGCTCAAAAAGGTAGAATCTTCAAAAGGTCGCTGTCTCCCCTTCAAGGGTCAAAACATTTTGGCGCAGCCAAAGGTAAGATGCTCACTAAACAGAACCCATCTACCCCTCCCTAAAGGGGTTCGGAAGCTCAAGGCAGAAAGCCTCAATCCACTCTTGCCCCAAAACCTAGCCCCAACCAAAAAATCCACCCAATAGATACCCCAATTTTTAAAAAACAACAATTTCCACCCCACCCCTTCTCCCATATCCCATTTTTCCTATATTTATTCCCCATACCATCAACCCACAACCTCTTACTATGCCCAGCAATACCGACGTTTTTTTGACCCTGAATACCCCCATGCATACGGCCAAAATCGGCCGCATCAGCGTAGACCAAGGTGGCCGCTATTTGCTGACTGCCAGCAATGACAAAACCGCCAAACTTTGGGACCTGCGCAGCGGCACCTTACTGCGCACCTTACGCCCACCCATTGGAGCTGGCAATGAAGGATGCTGTACGCTGCCGCACTTTCGCCAGATGCAGGTAGCGGCGGTAGGGGCTGGACTAGCAAAGACGGATTGAACCTCCATTTATCTCTTCGATCCCTCCAGTGGCGAGTTACTCCGGCGGCTCAGCGGCTTGCCCAATGTGATCCTTTGACCTGCAATTTTCGCCCGATGGTCACTACCTTGCTGCTGCCTTGGCCGGCAGCAACGGCATCAAAATCTGGCGCTGCAGCGATTGGGGTTTGCACGCAGAAGACAAAAACTATGGTGGTGACGCCTACAAACTCGCCTTTGATGCCTAGGGGCAGCGCCTGGCTACCGTCTGCTACGATGGCCACCTGCGCTTACACGATGCCACAGGTAAATTGCTGCAAAAAATCAAAACCACGGGTGGAAGTCGACCCATCTCCCTCGCTTTTTCACCAGATGCACGGCTGCTGGCCATTGGTTATAATGATAGCCCCACAATACAGGTACTGGATGCCCAAACCCTGCAAGTCTTGTATACACCCAATATAAATGGGGCAGTACCCTTGACCAACACTTGATGTCAGTTGCCTTCTCCGCCGACGGCCATTCCCTCGCGGCGGGTGGCGTTTATCAGTTGTTCCAAAATGGCCGCTGGCAGAACCAAATCCGCGTTTGGAAACAAGCCGGGCAGGGCGAGTATACCGATTATGCTGGCCGCGGGAAATACCATTATGGACCTCAAGGCGCTGCCCAATGGAACTTTTGTGTTTGGCGGATTCCAACCCGATTGGGGCAGCATTGATCCAGCAGCCGGGGAGCGCCAGCGCCACCTGAGTGTAGATGCCTATAGTTTTAGAGCCAAAGACAAATCCCATTTTCGCCTGGGTACCAATGGGGAGTCGCTGGGCTTTACCCCGCTGTATCAATCTCCCCGGCAGTTTCAAGTCCCTACCCGCCAACTGCGTTTAGGCGCGTCCAATGACCCCGCCGCACAAGCAGATGCCTTTGGTTTAAAACTCAGCGATTGGAATGATACCCCCAGTCCCCAACTCAATGGCCAGGCACTCAAGTTCCTCCAGCAATACGAATACAGCTATAGTGTGGACATTGCCACGGAGGCCAGGGTTTTGTGTTGGGTGCCTAACTGGACGCTTTACTGCGCCGACGCCCAGGGGCAATTGCGCTGGCAGCAGCCCTGCAAGCAACCGCCTTGTGCGTCAAAATCGACCCAGAAGCAAGTAGTTGCTGCGGGCTGCGGCGATGGCTGCATCCGCTATTACCGCTTTCGTGACGGGCAGCCCCTGCTCACTATATTCTTGCATCCCGACGACCAACGCTGGGTGCTCTGGACGCCCTCAGGGTATTACGATGCCGCACCCGGTGCCGAGGAATTCCTGGGCTGGCACGTCAACCAGGGGCCAGATAGAGCCGCAGAGTATTACCCCCTCTCGCATTTTCGGGATACCTACCACCGCCCCGATGTGATCGATCTGATGCTGGAAACCCTGGATGAGGCAGAAGCACTAAAACAAGCAAACCAGGCCACCCAGCGCCAACGCAGCACCCTGCCAATCACCAGCCAATTGCCGCCCAGCGTGCGCATCCACAGCCCACGCGATGGTGCCGAAACGGATCGTGAGCAGATCCTGCTGGAGTACCAGGTCCATTCACCCAATGGCGAAACCATCACGGGCATTCGCATCGCGGTAGATGGGCGTCCGGTCAGCGTGGAGCGGAGCATCAAACCCGTGGGGGAGCGGCTGAGCGCCCAGGTGCCCATTCCAGCAGGCGCATCTACGGTATCGGTCATCGCCGAAAACCGCCACGGGGCGGGTGTAGCGGCTACCGTGCAGGTCTTGCGGCGCAAACCCGAGCCAGTAGCCAGTACCGTGGACATTCGGCCAGTGCTCTACGTGCTGGCCATCGGGGTCAGCGCCTACCAACACGCGGACATCAATCAGCTGGCCTTTGCCGCCAAAGACGCTGAAGATTTCACCACTTGCCTGCGCCGCCAGCACAACCTGCTGTACCGCAGCGTGGAGATCAAACTGCTCACCGAGGCCGACGCCCACAAAGACAATATCCTGGATGGACTCGATTGGCTGGTGCAACAAACCGATAGCCGCGATGTGGCCATGCTCTACTTCTCGGGGCACGGCATTCAAGACAACCAGGGCAATTTTTATTACCTGCCCGTCAATGCTGATCCGGGAGCACTGCGGCGCAGCGCCCTCTCGCAAGGGGATGTACAAGCCACCATCCGCTCGGTGGCGGGCAAAATCGCGGTGTTTATGGATGCTTGCCATTCGGGTAGCCTGATGCATCCACTCACGGCGCGGAGCTTGCCGCCCGACATCGCGGCGGTGGTCAATGAACTTTGTGCCGCTGAAAACGGGGCTGTGGTATTTTCCAGTGCCACCTCTCGTGAATATGCCCTCGAAGACGCCCGCTGGCAAAACGGGGCCTTTACCAAAGCGCTGGTGGAAGGGCTGTCGGGCAAAGCCCTGGCCAACGAACAAGGCAAAATCACGGTCAAATCCCTGGATGTGTATGTGTCGGAACGGGTGAAGGAACTGACGAGTGGCAAGCAGCACCCGGCTACGGTGTATCCGCCGAATGTGCCGGATTTTCCGGTGGCGGTGCGGGGGTAGGGAGAAACGCGACAAGTGCTTAATTAGCGTGAGTTTTGAGTTAATCAGGTAAGAATGTGCGACTTCTCCGAAGTCGGAACCCCGGATTGTCAATATGTTCTACAAACGTGTGACCTCTCCGAGGTCATTTTATCGACTTCGGAGAAGTCGCATGTTTGTAGCATTTGTATCAGCAGTTTTTTTACGACTTCGGAGAAGTCGCACTTCTTTGATTATCAATAGGATTAATTCAGGATTCACGTTATATTTACAGGCACCTCTATGCAAGCAGTCCACTAACCATAAAACCACCACCTATGTCCAATCTCTCGCGCCGCCAATGGCTCAGAACCGCCGGTCTAGCCTCCGGAGCCTTACCCCTGATGAGTGTTGCTGGAAAAGCCGCTTCTTTTGAAGGCTTTTTAGCCTCCTTGAACCACCTGCCACCCGGCATCATCGCCAAACTGAATTCCAATGAAAACCCTTACGGGCCATCGGAGTTCGTGCGCAAAGCCATCACGAATGCCTTTGACAAAGCCTGTCGGTATACCTTTCCAGAAACAAGTGCAGTGGTGGAAAAAGTTGCCGCCAAAGAAGGCGTTAACCCCGACCAGGTGCTGCTCACCGTTGGCTCCACCGAAGGACTAAAAATCACTGCGCTGGCGCTGCGCCTGTTCGAAGGGGAAGTGATCGCCCCTGCACCCACTTTTGATGCTTTGATGGTATACGCCGAAGCCATGGGCGGCTACGTCAATCGAGTCCCCGTGCTGGACAACGCGGATCTTTCCCTCGACCTCGACGAGATGGAACGCCGCGTGACGGCCAATACCCGCCTGGTTTTCGTTTGTAATCCCAACAACCCCACTGGAAGTATTCTTCCCGCCGCCCGACTGAGGGATTTCTGTGAAAGCCTTTCCAAACGCACCGTGGTGTTTAGTGATGAAGCCTACTTCGATTACATTACCGAGCCGGGCTATCCCAGCATGGTGGAGCTGGTCAAAAAGAACGCCAACGTGATTGTGTCCCGCACCTTTTCAAAAGTGTACGGCATGGCGGGGATGCGCATTGGTTACTTGATTGCACGCCCCGACCTCATTCGCCGCCTCAAAGCGGTACAGATCGATCAACCCAATATGCTGGCGTTACACGCCGCCAATGCCGCTCTTGTCGATCAGGATTTTTACCGTTTTAGCCTGCAAAAAAATACCGAGGGCAAAGCCTTGCTTTACCAAACCCTCGATTCGTTGAAGCTGCCCTATGTGCGCAGCCATGCCAATTTTGTCTTTTTCAAAACAGGCAAAGACATTGGCGGGGTCATCCGCGACATGCGGGCGCAGGGCATTGAAGTAGGCCGTCCGTTTTTGCCCTTGTCGGAGTGGTGCCGCGTGAGTACCGGGAAAATGGAAGAATTGGAGGCATTCAAAAAAGGTATATTGAAGGTACTGGGGTAGCTAGAATTGTGAAGACAGCTCAAAAAAGCCCGGCAGCGAACATTCGACTGCCGGGCTAAAATCTTCTTAGGAAGATCTAAAAGCGATAGGATGATAAGCTTTTTTATGCTGGCCCAGAAAAATCCGGGTGTATATTCTCAAAATGGTCAATTCCAGAAACAGAAAATTCAATCCCATCAATCCGACCAGAACCAGTTGATTGGCCGAAACGTGGGTAAACATCAAGTCGATGCCAATGAAAGTTGGGGTGATGGGAAAACCTGAAAAACCCAAACAAGACAACAGAAAAACCAAGGCAATCTCCCGGTGTTCGTAACTGTGACCGTGGTAGTGGTCTAAGGCAAGACTTCCTTCTTTGGCTTTGATGCGGTGCAGGCAAATGTATCCGACTATCGCCGCTATCAGCGCGCCACTCAAGTAAAAAGCGATTTCCAGGAGCTCTACATCCTTGTTCCATAAAATCGAAAGTGCGATAAACGATTGGCTAAAAAATGCGGTCAGCCAGGCTTGCTGCGCATCTTTGCGCTCCGTAAACGCTTTCAGTACCATCAGCAAGGCCAAACCGAAAAACAATGGGTAGATAAGTGTACGCATGAACACTGATGCTTCCTTTGAATAGAATACTTGCAGTGCCGGTAGCTTGTAGCAAACCATCGGGACAAGCCCCAAGTCCGGCGCATGAAACTCAATTGACGGCCAATCCACTTGAAAGGATGCCACATGTAGCTGCTGAGTAAATAATCAAAATTCCATTCCTTGAGGCTTAAAATATAAGCACCTTGTTTTATTTTTTTGAACAAAGAATCGGGTTCAACGGTATTGCGAGGCCTAAAGTTGAAAAACATATCGTGTACCAAATAACTCAGCACCGAAGGAGAAACCAAAAGCTGATAGGTTCTCAAAAAAGCATTCCCGGCAAAATGGAAGAGCGCCAATACATGAAAACCGAGGGCGACTTCAATAAAAATCAATCCGATTTGAGCGATGGAAGCATAAGCAATCTGGGTTTTAACCGTCGATTGAACCCGGGCAATCAGGGTCGCAATGACGCTGCTGAGTAAACCGACCGCAATGACCAATCCTTTGATGATCCATTCATTTCCCCAAAAAGTATAGGTACGCAACAACAGAAATACCCCGATGTGTACCGAAAGGGAGCCATAAAAAATGGCACTTGAGGTGGTTGGCCCTTCCATGGCCCGGGGCAACCAGGTGGAAAAAGGCAATTGTGCTGATTTGATGGCAGCCGCAATCACAATCATAATAGAGATAAACATGGACTGGAAATGGTGCGCACGGAATACATACAGTACCGGCTCGACCTGGTTCCACTCCATAAAAGTGATGTTTTTGTGCCACAAATGATGGCTCATCCACATCGCCAGGATCAGACAAATATCGCCTAGTCGATAAAAAGACAGGACTTTAAATCCATTTTTTACAGGTAAATAACGATCGCGGTAAAAGGCAATCAACAAGAATGAGGTGATGCCCAGAATTTCCCAACCGACAAAAAGTGTCTCAAAATTACCGGAGAAAACAATCAGGTTGTAACCCACAAAGAAGGCAAGCAGAGTGGTAAAAAAGCGTTTAAATCCCTCTTCCCGGTGCATGTAATACCGACTAAAAATGACCACTAAAAACGTCAGAATCGCACCCATAAACGCAAAGACGGCAGTGGTTTTGTCGAAATAGAAATCAATAAAAAACTCAAAATGGGGGCTTTGGTACAATACGATGCTTTTGACGTCCAGTGTAGGATAATGATTCACCAACCACCAGGGAATAAAAGCAATGGTTCCCAACAATTGCAGTCCAACGCTGGCAATCGCAAGGCCAGAAAGGATGGATTCTTTTTACGTGATACCAACAGGCTGGTCAAAAAGGCCAGTATCGGAAGAACAATAAAGAATTGCAGTATAACTTGCATGGTAGAACGTCAATTGAGCGTGAAAACGGGCAAATTTTCCTGGGTGGCATTGGCAATCTGGTTCGTTTCCATTTCATTTGCGGTTTCAATCAGCATATGGAAATCCTGGACTACTGCAGTATGTCGTGTTAATGGGTTGTATGGCACAAATGCACCTGCTTTGAAATAGTAGAACTGTTTGGTTTCAGGATTGAGGACCACCAAATGCACCCATTCGTTGATGAACCATTCGTACATTTCCGGCGCAGATTGAATGGTTTTTAACACCACCTCCGGGAAATGCTCCACGATAATCAGCAAGCGCATTGGATCATGTACTTCGATCATTTGTACCGGAAGGCCGGGGCGCAAATCACCATCGCTGCTGTTGGCTACGCCAAAAAGACCCATGACGTTGTGGGGCAATTTGGTTCCCGCGCCCAGTTTGTAATTGTCTACCCGCGAAAAATAGTACTCCAGGTTAATCCCGCCACAAACCGGCCCAAGGGGGCGCATGATGCCTGGAAGCAATTTCCCTTTCAGGTCGGTGCGGTAATCGTATGAGTTCAAAAATGCCCGGCGATCCAGGAACAAACCTTTGGTCAAATCGCGGCGCCCCACGATGCAAAGGGTATTGGTTCCGTGACCCAGTTCTGGTCGGGGTTCAAACAAGGAAACCGAGCGGTTTTTGATGGCTTTGCGGATTTTTCGAATGTGCATTTTACTACTGATAGATGCGAACCTCCGCGAGCGTTCTTTGGCGTTCAGGTCAAGTGCAAGTTCAAAAGCGGCAACATTTTTCCGGTGCAATCCAAAATTTTCAGTTGTAAGGATACGGGTATCAAAATAGGCCATTTCATCAGCAGCGGTATCGTGCAGTCCACCTATGAATTGTGTTTCCACAGGTATGTCTATGCCGTTTGATTTCAAACCAGCCCTCACCCCAGGATGATTAGCCATATGGGCAAATACCCTGGCATTCACCGAGCCTGGTCGTCCGCTACATGCCCCACAATCGTGGGCACCATGGTGGGGGTTATTTGCACTACTCGACCCATGGGCAATGACGTATACAATGGGCGCAAAATTTTTGATCAAACCCATGCCGCGCAATTGTCCTTCCACCCGCGTGGTCATTTCTTCCACGGTAAACCCGATTTGTAGACCATTTTCACGGTCATCCGGATTTTTGTTTTCAATGCTGAGTTCGGCATCATTGTTCATGTGTGCAAAAGCATCGGAAATGGCAGGGCTCATTTTGGGGCGGAAGAGGGTCAGAAAGGTTTCGACCGCTGCCCAGAAACCGAGGGTCAGGGTGATGACGAAGCCGGGCAAGAGGGTATGTGTTTTATTGCTGAACAACAGCACCTTTTTGCGGTGGGTGCTTGCTCCAAATTCTTTGATTAAATAAGCAGGGGTTACGGGTGCTGGGCAGAGTTTTTCATAAAACTGCCCATTTTCAGGTTGAAAAAAAAACTCCACCCCAAAAAAACCTGGAGCTCCTAGCGTTTGGCAGCTTGGATCTACATGTTCGATGTGCCGACGCAAGGAACATTCCCGTTCATCGATACAAAAGATCGCTTGGAAACTATTGGCTATGGTTGCTGGATGAAGGAGTTGTTCTCGTTTGCCAATCCCGGCAAGTACTGCATCGTAATAATCCCACTCAAAAGCGTTTTGCCAAAGCGAAAAAACTTCTTGCAATTCAGTGGCTTCAACTTCGGCGAACAGATTCTGGGGAGGGGTATTTACACGTGTAGAGAGGGGTTGCCATCCCTTTCCTAGCTGCGCTTCCAGGGCATCAATTTCCAACAGCAATTCAAAAATAATCAGCTCACGCAGCGATATTTTTCGGCTATCGAGTAAGGCCTCGGGTTTATCCTCTATGGCGGATACAATCCCGGACCAGCCCTGGTGGCTGAATTGCTGATCAAAAAGATATTGCTCGAAGTAACGTTCGTCACCTACTACTCTGCCCAATAAGTCGCTGATTTTCAGTTTGTCCTGAAGTAACAGGTTGCGGGCTCTTTGGGTTTTGAAAAAACTCGTAAACCCGTTGCGCTCCAATTCCTTCAATGCGGCCAAAAATCCGACATCATTGCCCGGAAATTTCCAGAGGGAAATGCCCTGATCCAAATAACTACACAGCACCCGGAAAAGTAAGGGCTGAACCAATGTGTCCAAGTCAAGGTGAAATTGGCTTTTCCAATGTGCTCTCAAGCTGTTGATTCGGGGAATAGTGGAGGTATCGTAAGGGGCCGAAATCAATTTTTCCTTCCATTGTGCTACCTGTCTGGCTCCTTTTGTCTTCTATTACTCGATTGAGCACTTCTTCCCGAATGCGGCCATTTTTGTACAATTGCCGGAATTCTTCCAACTGTAGCGTAACCTGGTAACCAAAAATTTTTGCAGCTTTAAAAATGGCTTCGTAAAATTTCAGGTGCTGATACGCATGCAAAGAATTGTGGTGAATAAAATCTTTTAGCGCTGATTGAGCCGGCAAATGGTGTTTGATTTCGTGCAAAACATGAGCTTCATCAAATGGGGGATGGATTTTACCATTCAGATAAGCATCTTGAGCATCGACCGATTCAATGGACACTGGATTTTTTGCAGCGAATTCAACACCAACTTGCGACTTGATCATCATCGTTAATTTTGAAATCAGGTCTAAGCCATATGGACTTCAACCGAGCTTTTATTGTGAATCCAAGTATCCTCAAAAAAATCAACGACTCCGGAATCCAGATGGTGTTTGGCACCAATGATGGCTATTTCCCCTTTTTCAACCATCTGTTCCAAAATGTAACTCCGGTTGAGGATGGTTTTTACCGAGCGCTTGATGTTGATATCGGTTACGTTTTCCACAAAGTCAGCATTTTTGGAATTGCGTTTTTGGGGTTCGCTTACCGTATTTTCCTGATAGACGGCAGGTTGGATTTTGGCCAACAAGTCGGTCAGGTTACCCATTTCAACGTGGTCACAAGCGCCCTTAATGGCACCACAGCTGGTGTGTCCCAATACCACAATTAGCTTTGATCCAGCTATTTTACAGGCAAACTCAAGACTGCCAATGATATCGGTATTGACTACATTACCGGCGATGCGAATTGAGAATACGTCGCCCAAACCCTGATCGAAAATTAACTCTGCCGAGGTACGGCTATCTATACAACTTAGAATCACGGCAAAGGGCCACTGACCATCGCGGGTTTCGTTGGCTTGTTGAAGCAAATTGCGGCTGATTTTTAAATTATTGACAAACCGCTGATTTCCTTCCTTCAAAAATTCCAAGGCTTTGGTCGGAGTAATGCTTGATTGTGTTTCAAATGAATGCGCTTTCATAATCACTATGTGTTGATTTTATTAATTGGAAGAAACATGGTTTGAAAATTCCATTTTGTAATCGTCTTTGAATCCAACCAAAGTCAGCTCAATGTCCTTGTCTTTCGAACCGACGGATAAAAAATCCCGGATTAGTTGGACCACATCATGATCGATGTAGAAGGTGTCGGAAGCATCGATGACTACTTTACTGCCAGCAGGCAGGTGGTTCAAGGTTTGTTTGATGGCCGCTTTGTTCAAAAAGGAGACCTCTTGAGCCAATTTGATGTTGATGACTTCGCCTTCGTGGTATTCTTCTCTTTTGAAGAAATAAGCGAGTTTTAAGTTCGCTCTCAAAATAAAGAAGATGCTGACTACCAGTCCAATGGCGACTCCTTCGAGTAAATCGGTGAACACCACCGCAACTACGGTCACGATAAATGGAATGACCTGGTATTTACCACTTTTCCACATGTGGATGAACACCGCTGGACTAGCCAACTTGTAACCAATCATCAACAGGATAGCCGCCAAACAGGCCAGGGGGATTTTATTGAGGATGCTAGGTATGGCAAGTACGGCGATCAACAATAGAATACCATGGGAGATGGTTGCTGTTTTGGTGCGCCCGCCTGAATTGATGTTGGCCGAGGTTCTTACAATAACCGAGGTCATCGGAATGCCGCCAATTAAACCACTCAAGATGTTACCGGTTCCCTGCGCCAAAAGTTCGGCATTGGAGTTGGTGTACCGTTTCATTGGATCCAATTTATCTGCGGCTTCGATGCACAAGAGGGTTTCGATACTGGCTACAGCGGCAATGGTGAGCGCCACGATCCATACTTCTAGCTTTCCAATGCTAGAAAAATCAGGATTGGAAAATTGCCCGATAAAATCGTCAAAAGACTTGGGCATTGGCAGATTGACCAAATGCTCCTGGCTGATCGCCAACGAAGAACCCGATGTCTTGAATACCTCATTCAGCACCACTCCAGCTACAACCGCTACGAGCGCTCCAGGAACAACCTTCAGTTTTTTCAGGAGGGGAACCTTATTGAAAGCAATCAATATCGCCAGTGAAACCAGTGTGATGATGATTGCACCAAGGTGTGAATAGTTGACTGCATCAATGATGGCTGAAAAAGTGTTGTGCCCGGTCTTCGTTTCAATGAAGAAAAAGTCTCCTTCGTTGTCTACATCATACCCAATGGCATGCGGCAATTGTTTAAGGATGATGATGATGCCAATGGCTGTAAGCATTCCTTCGATGACATTGGAAGGAAAGTAGTTGGATATCGTTCCGGCTTTGGCCAAACCGAGTAAAATTTGAAAGACACCCGCCAAAACAACGGCCATCAAAAACGTTTCATAAGATCCTAAACTACTGATCGCCGCCAACAAGATCGCGGTTAGGCCGGCAGCCGGGCCCGATACACTCAATTGAGATTTACTGAGTACCCCGACAACGATACCTCCAATCACTCCGGAGATAATTCCTGCAAACAATGGTGCCCCACTCGCCAGCGCAATGCCCAAACAAAGTGGAAGGGCTACCAGGAAAACCACTACACCCGCCTGGATGTCGGTTTTAAAATAATTCGCTTTGTTCCTCATTGTGCAATTGAGTTTTACGATGTATAGTCCAACTCTTTCCAGAGGGTAACTGTCCCTTTAGTAGGAATTAGATGAATTCAAAAATGGAAGAATCACGATGAATGGTGTCCCGGAAACGCTAATATTTGCGTGAGCAAAAATTAGATCATGTGCAAGCAGCATGCAGCAATTTGATGCGACTCAAAATGCACGGAGCTGATCCAGGATGAATACAGAACGGAACAACTATACCTCGGGAGGCAGTTCGGGTGAGGAGGTATAAAGCTCAGAAGAGGGCAAGTTGTCTGTAGGGAACAACGATTTTCTGAGTTTTTTTAATTTGAAAGTATACAGACCAAAGACCTGCTGATGTGCAAAGGAAATGGATTCCTTCTCTTTTTCCTTTTCTGTTTCGGTTTTTCCTTCTTCATCGGCATCATCGGTACCCAATTCGACAAGTTCGTACAAATCCCCCCCCTGCAACTGCTCCACCAAAGGAATGGTTACATTCAAAAATAGAATAAAAAGGAAAAGAAAAGGAAAAAAACGCTTCATAAAATCGGAGCATATTTTGTACGCTGCACAAATTTAACAATTTTATTTGAAGAACAGATGGTTGGTGGAAAAGTTGAACGAGATATTTTTCATTAAAATACAGAAAGGGGATATCAACCATTTAATTGCCAATATCCCCTCCATGCATGCATGATTATTTTCGACTAAAACCAGGCACTTCCGTACCCAATATACAAAAACGGCCAGGGAATACCCGCCAGAATGATCAATAAGCCCAACGCATAAAACCAGAAAGTGGTTTTGAATTTGGCCGCATCACCCGACTTGCGCTTGGCGCGGCTGTATCCGATGGTGATCAGCGCGACCCCGAGGATCATCATGGTCATGTGCTCTACGGCAAAGTAACGCAGCACTTTATCGCCCATGGCCTCTCCAATAGGAAGTACTTTTCCACTAACGAAGTACAGCGCAAGCCCAACCACCAATTGCAGGTGACTGAAAATCAGCGCAAACAAGCCCAGTTTTTTATCTCTGTCGGTATAACTGGCTTTGCCTCCCATTTTGGTTCCGGCATTGAAGATGGCTGCCAACAGCAACAACAAAACCACCCAGCGCAAACCAGAATGGGAGTGTATAAGCATTGGATACATAGTTGTGTATTTTTGTTTAAGATTAAAGGAATTCGGTTCAATGAAAAAGAATCTCAAGGGCAGTCGACAACACACCCACACCATCACACTCACACCCTATCTATCTCCCCATATGCACCAACAACACCGAAATGTCCGACGGCGAAATGCCACTGATGCGGCTCGCCTGTCCGATGGTGCGGGGGCGCATGCGGGTCAGTTTTTCCCGCGCTTCTTTTGACAAGGAAGGCAAGGCATGGTAATCCAGGGTATCCCACAATTTTACTTCCTCCAGGCGGTTCATTTTGTTCACCAATTCCTGTTCTTTGCGGATGTAGCCCTCGTATTTCATATTGATTTCGGCCAATTCGACGCATTCCTGGGCATGGGCTTGCAGAAACTGGTGCAGATCGGGCACAACTTCGCGCAAGTCATCAAGATTGATGTTGGGGCGCAGCAAGATGGTGCTCAACTTCACCTTTTGTCGGGTAGCTGAACTTTCTTTGGATTCCAGGTATTGGTTGATTTGTTCAGGCGCAATGCTGTACTCTTCGAGAAAGCGCTCGATGGCTTTGGCGGATGCTTCTTTCGTCTGCACACGTTCCATACGCTCATCCATCCCGCGTACGCCCAGTTCGTAAGCCAGCGGAGTGAGGCGCAAATCCGCATTGTCCTGACGCAGGAGAATGCGGTATTCGGCGCGGGAAGTAAACATGCGGTAAGGCTCCTGCGTACCTTTGTTCACCAAGTCGTCGATCAGCACGCCAATGTAACCTTCCGAACGTTTGATGATCAGGGGTTCCTGCTCGTTGATGGCCAGGTGGGCGTTGAAACCCGCCATCATGCCCTGGCAGGCTGCTTCTTCGTAACCCGTAGTGCCATTGATTTGTCCGGCAAAAAAGAGGTTTTTCACCAAACGGGTCTCCAGCGTCATTTCCAACTGGGTGGGCGGGAAATAGTCGTACTCAATCGCATACCCCGGACGGAACATTTTGACGTTTTCAAAACCCGGAATCAGGCGCAACGCCTTGTATTGTACATCCTCCGGCAAGGAAGAAGAAAAGCCGTTGACGTAAATTTCGCAGGTATCCCAACCTTCGGGCTCCACAAAAAGCTGGTGCCGATCTTTGTCGGCAAAGCGGTTGATTTTGTCTTCAATCGAAGGGCAATAACGCGGTCCCAAACCCTGGATGCGCCCGTTGAACATCGGCGAACGGTCGAAACCTGTTTTGAGGGTTTCGTGCACCTGCGTGCTGGTATAGGTCACGTGGCAGGGCAACTGTTTGGTGATGGGCGGCGTATCGGTATAGGAAAATTTGCCCGGATTTTCGTCACCAGGTTGGACTTCCATGGCGTCGTAATTCAGGGTACGGCCATCCACGCGGGGCGGAGTGCCGGTTTTCATCCGGCCAGCTTCAAAACCCAGTTCCACCAATTGTTCGGTGATGCCTTTGGCAGCGCTTTCGCCTGCGCGGCCTCCGCCGAGTTGTTTTTCGCCAATGTGGATGATGCCATTGAGGAAGGTGCCGTTGGTGAGCACGACGGCTTTGCCGGGTATTTCAAGGCCCATGCTGGTCACCACGCCGCGCACTACGCCGCCGCGAATGACCAATCCTTTGACCATGTCTTGCCAAAAGTCTACATTGGGGTGCTCCTCCAACATGTTGCGCCACTTGCGTGCAAACAACATGCGGTCGCTTTGGGCGCGTGGACTCCACATGGCCGGGCCTTTGGAGCGGTTGAGCATGCGGAACTGCACCATGGTATGATCGGTCACAATGCCAGAATAGCCGCCCAGTGCATCGATTTCGCGCACAATCTGCCCCTTGGCCACCCCGCCCATGGCAGGGTTGCACGACATTTGGGCGATGGTTTGCATGTTCATCGTCACGAGGCACACTTTGGAGCCCAAATTTGCTGCGGCCACCGCGGCTTCACAACCGGCGTGGCCAGCCCCCACTACTATCACATCGTATTCGGGAAACATCAATCGCTATTTTTCAAGAGTTTGGCGCTAAGCCACAAAAGTAATAAAAGCCTTGGTTCTAATGGCATAGAACAGTAAAAGGGGGAAAAACGTTCGGATCGGTGTTTTTTCCTTAATTGCAAAAAAAACATCAGCGCCCCAGTCCCTTCAACTTCTCCAACGCCTCCGCCATTCCCGGCTTCAACTTCAGTGCCGCTTCATAGTCCACAATTGCCCCGGCATTGTCGCCGCTCAGTTGTTTGGCCTGGCCACGGTTGAAAAAATGATAGGGATCTTGCGCATCGAGGGATATGGCTTTGTCGTAATCCTGTTTTGCGGCGGCGTAATTGCCAGTGAGCAGGTAGGCATAGCCGCGTGCGCCGTAGTTGGCGGCTTTTTCCAAGAGGGAGTTTTTGATCACAAAAGTCAAATCCTCGATGGCCGCCTGGGGATTTTTATTCAATTGCGCAATCGAGCGGTTGTAGCGCACGCTGACATTGCTTGAATCGAGTTTCAAAGCTTGATTGAACATCTCAACGGCCTTGTCTACTTTCCCCTGGGTGCCGTAGGCGTTGCCCAGACCTTCGTAGATGGATACGTTTTGGAAGTTGTTCTGTAGGGCGGCTTCAAAGTCGGCGATGGCCAAATCGATGCGGCCCGTTTTGCCGTAATAATGCCCCCGGATTTTGCGGGGTTCACCTGCGTTGGGGTAGAGCTTGATCACGTTGGTCCAGAGGGTATCGTGGTTTTGCCAGATGTCCACTTGTTCGCGGGTGCGCAGCATAAAAAACAGGTTGAGGCCTAGGATTGCCCCCCAAACTGCGTATTTGCTGGCCGACATTTTGCGAATCAACGCATCCAAACCGTAGCCCAGCATAAAAAACAACCCCACATAAGGCAAATAGGTATAGCGGTCAGCCATGACCACTGCGCCTACCGAAATGACTTGCAATACCAAGGCAATGGTAAAAAAGTAGAAGCCAAAACCGAAGAGGTAAATCTTGTGTTTGCGGGCATTCCACAGGCTCCAGGCACCCACTGCCAGGGTAAATAGCAAACCGAAGAGATAGACGCTTCCTTCCGTACCTTGTTTCACGGCATCCAAACTGGGATATGGATAAAAGGCCGAGAGGTTAAAGGGCAAAAACAGCTTGACGATGTACATCATGAACCCGTAACCGGCAAACTTGAAGCGCTGAAAAGGACTGAATACATCAAAATCGGCCAGGGCATCGTTTTTTTCCACCATGCCAAACATGCCGTAAAAACTGCCACCGTCCTGCACATCCAGCGCAATCAACCCAAACAAAACCGCGAGCGCAATGAAAGGGATTTTTTCCAAAAGACTACCCAGGGAGAGTATTTTTCGACCCTGCCAATAATCGAGCAGAAACAATACCGGAACCAGCGAAACCGCCATCGCTTTGGACAAACAGGACAACAAAAAGGCCAGCAAGGCCAAAACCCACCACAGGCCAAACTTGCCCTTTTCGAGGTGTTTCCAGTACGCCAGTGCCGACAACAAGAAGAAAAATACGTACAATACATCTTTGCGCTCGGATACCCAGGCTACCGACTCCACGTGCATGGGGTGAAGTCCAAAACCCAGCGCCGTAACCAGCCCAATCAGCACATTGCGCTTACTGAGCAGAAAGGCGAAGAAAAAAACCAAACCCGTATTGAAGATGTGGAAAATGAGATTGAACCAGATGTAAGCGCGAGCACTTTCAATACCCGAATTGGCGGCATTCCACCACAGCGTAGCCATGGTCAAAGGGTGGTAATTCAGGGACACCACCGAACGCAGCAAAACGTGGAGGTTTTCTTGATTGGCAGGCTGTAGGTAGGGGTTTTCGGTCACGTAGGTGGGATCGTCCCAGTCTACAAACTGATTGTCCAAAGCCCGCATATAAGCGATGAATACCCAGGCGGCTAAAAGGGCGACCCACAACCAGACCATGGGATTGGGGGTAGAGACAGACTGCGTCGCGTCTTTACGAGGAGATGCAGCCTTAATTGGTTTGGCCCCGGAGGAAGGGCGCTGGGCAACAGGTTTTTTCTTCGGCTTGGACATGATGGCACAGTTTTGCGCCGAAAAATAAGGAATTTTGTTGAGGAGTTGAGGTGTTTAGAAGTTGAGGCTACCGCGAGCGATAATAGGCGGTAGCCTCAACTTCTAAACACCTCAACTCCTCAACTATTTTGTCCAAGCCGTATACCCTCCATCCAAATTGTAAATCTTCTTGAAGCCCATTTCTTGCAGAATACCGGCTGCTCTGGCACTGCGGATGCCCGATAGGCAGTATACGGCTACGGGGCGTTTTTTGTCCAGTTTGGCCGCCATGGTTCTGAATTCACTACTTTTGACATCGATGTTTTGAGCACCTTCGATACTCCCGGCACTGAATTCAGCGGGGGTGCGTGCATCCACCAATTGTATTTTTTTGGATTGGATGGTTTTTTTGAAGGCCGCTACATCCTGTGTAATGATGCCTGGGGATTGAGCTTGTACACAAGAAGTAAAACCGATGAGCAGAAAAAGATAAAGTACTGTTTTCATGGTAATGAAGTTGAGGAGTTGAGAAGTTGGGTGGGTCAAAGCCGTTTTCGGTAGCCTCAACTTCTTAACAATTATAAAAATTCCGGACGGTATTCAAAATGCATGGAATCGTAATGATACCATTTGCCGCCCCAGATGAAACCGTGTTTTTCGAAAATATCTACCACCTGTTTGGGGATGCTGTTTTTGTAGCCCAACTTGGCGTCTTCATTGGTACACTTGCAGTCCCATTGCCAATAGTGTGAGAATTTCACGTTGATGTCAATGGTCATGCCAAAACTGTGCATACTCAGGCGGTTGGTGCCTTTGATGACCCGCCAAAGGAAAGTGCCGCCGGGATTTTCGAGGTATTGTTTTAGTGCGGGTAGTTTGTCCAGCTCTTGCGAAATGGCTTCCAGTTTTTTGTCTACTCCATTTATTTTGGTCACCAGAATTTTGGCGCCAATCGTTTTGGGCAACCAGACGATTTCGCGCAAATTGGCGCGGACTTCTTCCTGAGTATTCCCGTACATTTTCATGTAAAAAGGCATAAAGCGGATGCGACCCGGGTCTTGATTGACCAGAATGCCGTCTTTGCCCGGAAATTTTTGTGGATAGGCATATCGAAACTGGTCTTCCAAATCGGGCTGATCCAACAATTCCTGGAAGCTCTTGTTTTTTTTGCCATCATCGTACGTAAAAACGGTTCCGTCCTTAAACGTAATGCTGTTGGCGTCGGCTTTGGCGATAAAATCGGGATAGGCCTTTTGCAGGCGTTGAATGCCTGGGGGTATTTCCGGGTTAGCTTGTAGTGTCCAAAACCAGGATAGGAGTAAAAACAAAATCGGCATGTCTGGATTTTTTTACAAAAATAAGGGAAAGTGGGACTTTGTGCTGTGATCTATTGCACAGAACTTATACAGCGTCAAACACCTTGTCCTGGCCCCAACGCTCCGATAAAATTTTGAAAAAAGCCGGGCGATAACTCTGCCCAATCGGAATCTCGTGTTTGCCGATGCTCACCTGATGCCGTTCCACCACATTGAGATGCCGCAGGGAGATGATGTACGACTTGTGGATTTTGCAGAAAAAATCAGGCAGGATTTCCTGTACGTCTTGCATGTTTTGCCGACTCAGGATTTTGCGATCGCAGGTGTGGAACACCACGTAGTTTTCACTTTTTTCCAAAAAAAGCACCTCTTCCCAATTGAGGCGGTACAACTTGGGGCCACTTTTGATGAAAATTTCCTGGGCCTGCGGATTTGGTTCTGGTACGGCGGCAACCGCAGTTTCTTCTTTGGTGCAACGGCTGCAAGCTTGCAAAAAACGTTCAAACGTGATGGGTTTGACCAGGTAATCGATGGCCTCCAGCTCGTAACTGGCCACCGCGTATTCGGAATAAGCCGTGGTGAAAATGACTTTGGGCTTCTGGGGCAGTGCGCGGTAAAATTCTACCCCGGAGATTTGGGGCATGTGGATGTCGAGCAACAACAAGTCAACGGGATGTTTTTGTAAAAAAGCCAGTGCTTCGAGTGGATTGCGGTAAGTACCTACACATTTCAGCCAGGGCAAACGATTGACGTAGTTGCTCAAGAGTTCGACCGCTTTGGGTTCATCATCAATGATCAGTACTTCTTTCATTCGTCCAGGGTAAGGGTAAGGTGTACCGAGAAATAACCTCCTTCATCCACGATGCGCAGGGTATGCCGCTCGGGATACAATAAAGATAATCGTTTGCGTACATTTTCCAGTCCAATTCCCTCCTGATTGAGCGTCGTAGCGGTCTGTTTGGTGTTTTTGGTGCTGAAATGCAAGGTCTTGTCCTCAACAATGACTTCTATTTTGACCATCGAGCGCTTGGTGACATCGATTCCGTGTTTGAGGGCATTTTCCACAAAAGGGATCAAAATGGCCGGAGCAATCATTTTTCCATCCATTTCGCCTTGCGTATTGAGGCTGATGATGACGTCGTCATCGTCGCTGAGGCGCAGGTGTTGAATTTCAATGAACCCACCAATTTGGTCTACCTCGCGGCGCAGCGGCACTTTTTCGGCATTGCTTTCGTAGGTGAGGTAGCGCATCATTCCGGCCAGGGAAGCGATACTTTGTCCCAGTTCTTCCTGGTTTTTTTCCACCGCCAGCGCGTACAAACTATTGAGGGTGTTGAACAAAAAATGCGGATTGACCTGAGCTTTGAGAAAAGCCAATTCCGTGGCTTGTTTTTCAGCAGCCAGTTTGCGGGTGGTCATTTCGGTTTCGTACCAAATGCGGGAAAAGCGAATGACGGCCGCGAACAACATTACGGAGATAAAAATGAACAGATTTTGGACGTTGGGCAGGTAGTAAAAGAAGTAAAAATTGTAGCCCAGATCCTCCATAAAGGCGGAAAAAACCCAAAGCAACATCCAGGAACGATCCAAAAACCAGAGTATACCGACCAGGAGCAAAAAAAGCCCCCCATAGGCCAGATAATTGCGTTGGCCGACCAAATACCGCGGAATGAGGAAATAGTTGTTGAAATAGGTGGCGGCCATCAAAAGCGGCATACGAAACAAACTCGCCAAGGCCAGGTTGGAAAATTCACAATCCATGTTCATCCACAACATGGTTGTCCACAACCAGATGATGGCCCAAAACAGGACGTGCTTGGCAATTCTTTGAAACATGCCGCTAAATTAAGGATTAAGGGGTACTTCCTGTGAATTCTACCACCAATGAGCAGTTTTTGAAGTCAAAACCGACAAATATGTGATTCCTTCTTCAAACTCCCTTTTCTGGCCTTTATCAACGTATAAAAACCAAAATTTGGCATTTCAGCCCTCGATTTTTGGGATTGGCCACAAAAAAAACGCGGCGAATAAAATGCCCTTAGTTTTGTTTTAAGAAATCACCTGACAAACCATGCCAGCAAGTTTTCATATTCATCCAAACTTCGCAGCGCTCCACAGAAGGAGCGCTTTTTTTTTGCAAAATTCTAATTGGCCACAAAGACACAAAGGCACCAAGAACATCTGCTCTTGGTGCCTTTGTGTCTTTGTGGCCAATTAGAATTTAAATATCCAACAACATCGCGATTGGATCTTCCAGCAACTCCTTCACTTTGACCAAAAACGTAACTGAAGAACTGCCATCGATCACCCGGTGATCGTAAGACAGGGCCAGGTACATCATCGGGCGGATTTCGACTTTATCTCCCACGGCAATCGGGCGGTTCTTGATGGCGTGCATGCCCAGAATGGCCGATTGTGGCTCATTGATGATGGGGGTGCTGAGCAAAGACCCAAATACCCCGCCATTGGTAATGGTAAAGGTACCACCGCTCATTTCTTCAAGGGTGAGGGTCCCATTGCGGGCTTTGCCAGCCAGATTTTTGAGCTCCACTTCAACTTCGGCAAAACTCAGGGACTCTACATTGCGAATCGGCGGTACCACCAATCCATTTGGCGTAGAAATCGCGAAGGAAATATCCGCGTAGTTGTGGTAAACGAAATCTTCGCCATCGATCATGGCATTGACTTCGGGCATTTGCAACAAAATTTTAGCACAAGCTTTGGCAAACAGGGACATGAAGCCCAGTTTGATGCCGTATTTGGCCACAAATTTATCCTGATATTTTTCGCGCAAGGCCATCAATTCGGTCAAGTCTACCTCATTGAAGGTGGTCAACATCGCCGTTTCGTTTTTGGCACTTACCAAACGTTTGGCGATGGTGCGGCGCATGCGGGTCATTTTTTTGCGCTCAGTATCGCGGGAGAATGCGGGTACATCCTTGGCTTTAGGCGCAGCAGCGGGCGTTGCCGCCGGTGCTTCAACTTTTACCGCTGGGGCTTCAACCTTTGCGGCAGGAGTAGCCACTTTGTTTTCAACGGCCTTGACGGCATCGTCTTTGGTGATGCGCCCATCGCGTCCCGTACCGGCAACTGCTGTAGCCGGAATATCGTTTTCTTTCAAAATTTTGCCCGCTGCTGGGGAAGGATGTCCCGTCGCATAATTGGAGGTAGCGCTTGGAGCAGGTTCAGCGGGTTTGCTTACCGCTGGAGTGCTGGCGGGTGTTTCGGCAGGAGGCGTACTTGGCGCACTTTCTCCGGCGCTTACGCTGGTATCTATTTTGGCAACCAGGGCACCAATGGCCAAATCATCACCTTCCTTGGCTACATGAATCAGTTTTCCGGTCGCTTCAGAAGGAAATTCAAGCGTAGCTTTGTCGGATTCAAATTCGCAAAGTGATTCGTCTAGTTTGACAAATGACCCGTCTTCTTTTAACCAGCGGGACAAGGTTACTTCGTTTATGGATTCGCCCACCGAGGGAACCCGTAATTCTACTACACTCATAGTGGTATCGAGGTATGAGCGTGTATTTTGAATGCTAATTCGCGCTGCAAACGGCTAATATTTGCTCCAATTTCGTTCCGAAAATGCTCATTTAGCGCTGCTAAACTCCGCTTTTCGTGCCTCATTGGAGCGAATATTAGCTCGTTTTCGCTTGCGAATCAGCATTCAAAACACACGCTGAATTGAAATGCGCTGCGAAGTTCCGGCAATTGTGCTAAAGAAACAAACAAAAGGCTTGGTTTATTCCATTCCAATTGGTTTGAAATAATAAATCATGCCAGGCAATTCGTCGCCAGCTTCGTTGGAGATGAACATGCCACCTTTTGAATCAAAACAAATGCCTTCGGGTTGTTGATGCACCTTGCCCTTTAATTTCTCCATATAAACAACTTCTCCCTGGAAATTGATCACCATAAAGATGTTTCCCACGGCGGAAAGCAGGTACAAATTGCCATTCTGCGGGTGAACGGCTACGGTAGAAGGGCTGAATTCAAAGGCATTGGGGTTGGCAAAAAATTCTACGAGTTTTTCCACCCGTTCGTCATTCGCATGTGCAGCGAGGTATTTTTGTACTTCGGTTTGACCAATGCTGAGGATTGGTACGGGTTCGAGTATTTTTTTATTTAAATCGAACGCATAGATGGCTTTGCGGTTTTGCAATGCCGGGGATTCTCCAGCCTTGCCTTTGCAAGCCAGTAAAAGCCGGTTGTTTGCGGCATCATATCCTAAACCTTCCACATCATTTTCTTTGTTCAAAAAAGTATTGAAGGACTCGGTCGTTTGTTCCGAACTGTCTACATTGTTGATGCGGGTAAGGGTACCCGTATTTTTGAGGATGTAAACGTCCTTACCGACAATTTCTACGCCCTCGTAGTCACCAAGTTTGCCAAAGGGGATTTCTCTTTTAACGCTGCCTGTAACCTGATCGATCACGAATAAAATCCCCGATTCATCCTGTACGGCCAGCAAATACTTGTCATTGTAACCCATGCTGAGCCCTGAAACTTCTTTGAGCATAGGGGGCATAGAGAGGCTCCGATCTGGTTCATTTACCCGGTAAGGAAACGAAGGTTTTGGAAATACTTCGGGTGCGTTTACGGTATCATTTGGGCTTGGAGTTGGACGGCAAGCCCAGCTCAAGATGATCATTGAGATGGTTAACAACATTGTTTTCATTGATTTGGAGTAAAAAACCTTGTCAATTTGCTAGTCTTAGCCTGATTTTGTTGGTATCATTGCGACTTTGATTTTCTTCAAAACTGGCACTTGACCAAGTGCCCAATCCCGCAATGATGATTACTGTTAATAACCTTCAATTTAAACCATTTATTGCAGCCAGTGAAATTCAGGAACGTGTAAATGCGCTTGGTGCGGAGTTGCGCCAACGTTATGAAGGCAAACACCCTTTGTTCATTGGTATTTTGAATGGCGCTTTCATCTTTACCGCTGATTTGGTGCGGTCAGCCGGACTCGAATGTGAGGTGACCTTTATGCGACTTTCCTCCTATGCTGGCCTACAATCCTCCGGGCAAGTAATCACCAACATGGGACTGGACATCGACATCAAAGACCGTCACGTGATTCTGGTGGAGGACATCATCGACTCGGGTAGAACCCTTTATGAGTTGGCCAAAAAAATGCGAGAGCAAGGCCCTGCTTCAGTCGCCATTGCTACCCTTTTGCTCAAACCCGATGCCCTACAGTTTCCCCTGGAAGCTGACTTCGTGGGTTTTTCCATTCCTTCCAAATTTGTGATCGGGTATGGTTTGGATTACAATCAGGCGGGAAGAGAGTTGCCGGAAATTTTCCAATTGGCTGAATGATGGTGTATTCCTCGGAATGCTCAACACAACGCTCCAACACACCCTAACCCACACCCAAACTCACACCCTATCTTATGGATCTTTCAAAACTTTGTGCCCAAACCCTCTCCCTCGTGCAAGAGGTAGCCGTATTCATCGCCAACGAACTGGGGAGAGTTGAATCAATTGAAGTGAAAGCCGAACAGTTCAACAACCTGGTGAGCTATGTAGACAAAACTTCAGAACAAAAACTGATTGCGGGATTGCGTGATTTGCTCCCCGGATCGGTCTTTCTGGCAGAAGAGCAAACCTCTGCCCAGGAAATGGGCGAATGGCGCTGGATCGTCGACCCACTGGATGGTACCACCAATTTTTTGCACCAACTGCCTTGTTTTGCGATTAGTGTAGGATTGGAGCACCAAGGCGAAATGGTATTGGGCGTCGTGCATGAAGTCACCCGCAAGGAATCTTTTTACGGTTGGAAAAACGGCGGAGCTTACCTCAATGGCAAGCGCATCCAAGTGAGTCAACGGAATGGACTGCGCGAGGCGCTGGTCTCTACTGGTTTTCCTTACCACGATTTTAGCCGGATTGAGGCCTACCAAAAAGTAAGCGAATACCTCATGCGCAACACCCGGGGCATCCGGCGATGGGGTGCTGCAGCGGTTGACCTGGCTTATGTAGCCTGTGGCCGTTACGATTTCTTTTTTGAATACCACCTCCAACCCTGGGATGTAGCTGCTGGGGCGCTCTTGGTGCAGGAAGCCGGCGGTATCGTGGGTGATTTTAGTGGCGGAGATCGTTTCTGGAGCGGGGAAGAAGTGCTGGCGGGTGCCCCGCAGGTAATTGGAGAAGTACGGGGTGTTTTTAAGGAGCATTTTGGCTAAACCAAAAGGCCGCTTCAGCTGTATTCAATCAAAATCGTTACCTCAATGACAATTGACATTTGGTCGGACGTAGCTTGTCCGTATTGCTATATCGGCAAACGCCACCTGGAGGCTGCACTTGCCCGTTTCCCCAAGTCAGAAACCGTCACCATCAATTGGCGCAGCTTTGAGCTGGACCCCAATGCTCCGGTTAAATCTCCTGGTGATTTGTACGACGTATTGTCGCACAAATATCGGATGCCGCGCAGTCAGGCGCAACAAATGACCCAATCCGTAGAGAACATGGGGCGTGCGGTGGGCATTGATTTTGACTTTGCAAAAGCCGTACCCGTCAATACCTTGGCTGCACACCGATTGATGCACCTTGCTGCCGAGCACGGTTTGCAAAGCCCGGCCAATGAGCAAATTTTTGCTGCCTATTTCAGTGAAGGCAAAGATTTATCGGATTTGCCAACTTTGATTGCCTTGGGTGAAGCCATTGGCCTGGATGCAGTACTGGTTGAAAGCACACTGCAATCCGATGCATTTATTGAAGACGTACGCAACGACGAGGAACAGGCGTATGAGTTGGGCGTACAAGGCGTACCTTTTTTTGTATTTGACCAAAAATACGCCCTGCGCGGGCACAACCCGTAGAGGCATTTGTACAGACTTTGGAGGCGGTTTGGGAAAAAACGCAGGCAGTGGTGGTTGAAGATGGAGAGGCTTGTGATGTGGATGGCTGCGATTAGATTTCCTCTTTAAACCATCCCGCGTACATCACATAATTGTTGGCAATCCGCTCAATGGTATCCTTAAACGTCTCGGGGCTGATGGCCTTGATCTTTTTAGCCGGAACACCAGCATAGATGTGCCCAGCCTCCAGGCGACTATTTTCCAAGACCACGGCTCCGGCAGCAATCAATACGTTTTCTTCTACTACGGCGTGATCCATCACGATGGCACCCATGCCCACGAGAACATTATCGTGCAGCGTGCAGCCGTGTACGATGGCGCGGTGGCCGATGGATACGTTGTTGCCAATGGTCGTGGCTGCTTTGAGGTAGGTACAGTGGATGATGGCACCATCTTGTACGTTCACCTTGTTGCCCATGCGAATGGCGTTGACGTCGCCGCGTATTACCGCGTGAAACCAGACGCTGCAATCATTGCCCATCACGACGTCGCCAACGATTACGGCATTTTCGGCGAGGTAGCAATTGTCTCCAAATTGTGGTGCTATACCCTTTACAGGTTTGATCAAAGCCATATTAATGTTCTTCTTCAGTGTTTTCTTCCAGAATTGCCAAGGTGTAGTCTGCATCGGCTGTGCGGACATATAAATCTACCTGTGTCCATTCCAAGTGCAAAATATTGCTGGTCAATGCATTGGTGATGAAACAGGGTATTTTGTTGTTGCGTAAAAAAATTGCGGCCAATTCAGCCTGCCAACTGAAGGCATAACGGCTGATGCGTATGGTTTCGACGTTAGGATCAAAGCCAACGTAGAAATCTGCATTGGCTTTGGTCGTTTGTTTGAAATCATCTTCCCAATCAAAGTGGTCTAAAACATTGTCTATTGGCATAATACTGGATTGATGTTGTAATTTACAACGGTCGCTTCTGGTATGCAAGCTCATATTCATTTAAACCTCCCAGCAAAAAGGTCAAGAGGTAGTTTCCAGCAACTTTGGCGCCATTGCTGTTGAAGTGGGTGTAATCCAGGTTGGCCAATTTGGGGCGTCGTTTTTCTACCCATTCTACCATGGAGTCTTCGCCACCCATGGCTTCGTAAAAGCTGAAAAAACCGCAGCTCTTGTCCATCGCCGATTGCCGTTGCGCTTCGGTGATGCGGTATACGCTGGGGTCGGAATGCATGATTGCGCCCGATTTGATGGATTTATCCGAGGGACCAACGATGAGAATGGGCACTCCCGGCATGGCTTTTTGAAAATGGGCAATCACCTGGTGCATTTCGCGGGTATACCAACTGTAGTCCTGGAGCTTGGCGTTGAGCACATTTAAGCCATATTGAAAAATGATCAGGTCGTAATCCAAAACCTGCTGGAAAGCCGTCAAATCCTCTGCTTCAATGCGCATCAAACTCCGGCCGGAATTGCCCCGCAAGGAAAAATTATCCACAATCACGCCAGCTGGTGTTTCCAAACTGACCCCATAAAGCGGTAAAGTACCGGGCACTTTAAAATCGACCCGAACCCGGGATGTGAGGGAGTCGGCAATGACTACGGAGTTCAGTCTTTCGGTGCCTTCCAAGGGAATTTCCCGGCTGCGGCCATTGAAACTTGCCCTGATTTTACCTTTGGCATGAACCAGGCTATCCTTCATGGTTTGGCCATAAAACAAACGCGCCAGGGAAAATGCGCGGGTGCCAAAAAAGCTCTTGCTGCCGCCCCATTCCGACCAATGGTTGACCACGACGGGTTTGGGGGCCGGAGCTGTATCAAGGACAGCTGGTGTTTGTGTCGTATCGGGTGGCGCTGGCCGGGGATACAATGCCCGAAAGTTTTCGCCAGAAATGCCGAATGGAAAACGCCCGGGGTCTTTGTCGATCACCGTTTTGCGTTGCCAGGTATTGGAAAAACTCAAACGCACCGACTGCCGGAACCCGGGAATGGGGTTGCTGATGCCGACAAAACCTACACCTTGACCACCAAAGCGTTTTTGCAGGCTGTCGCGAACCGTTTGACAAATGAGGTCGCCCTCAATGGAAGAGTCGCCGTAATAAGCTACCCGAATCTGTCCTTTTTTTTGACGCAGTTTTTCAAAAAACGGGGTCAAAAACGTCAGTCCGTGAAACTGGTTGTCTGCAGCATACGCGCTGATTTGAACCTCGGTGGCAGGATTCACAACCACGGGTGCAGGGACTTTCGCTTTGGCCTTTACTGCTTTATTTTTTTTGTTTTTTGGCTGGGTATTGCGCAGGGATTCATAAAAATTATAGGCGCGCAACTTGTCTTTCAGAAATGGTACACGATCGTGTAAATAGGGGTAGGCCAGCAAAAAAACTGCTGCCAAAACCACCATCCACCATGCCCGACCAAAAGCATTTTTTTCCATACTGTTTTATGCTAAAATAAAAGCACCGCGAATTTAAAGTAAAAATCGAGAGTGTGTTTAAATTTTAGCCTGAAACCCGGCAATCAAGTGTTGATGCGCAGTGCTGGCTTGATGGATTTGGGCGTCATCTTACTACAATTCCATGCCTTGAAAAGGGTTCCAAGCAAGTTGTAGTTTTGTTTTTAGTCAGAAGTGCTGAATTGGAGAATACAAACGTACATGCCATTCTACCCTCACTCCACATCCAACGCATTAATCTGCGCCTTATAATCCCCGGGCAGCAAAATACTTTTCAACAACCAGTCCATTTTCATCAATCTACTGATTTTATACAGCGGCACGACCGGAGTCAGCAGTGAAAAATCGCTGAAATGCAGTAGCTCCTTCACCCGATCAGGAACCACCAGTTTTTGCCCTTCGATCAGAACCCGAAACCGTATGGCCCCCAGGTGTTTTTTGTACTGTTGAAAAAGGTCGATGCTGAAAGGGCTTTGTTCCAGGTCGGCGGCCAGGTGAGCTGCCCTTACAGGTAGCCATTCCTCGTAGGTAGGAGGCAGTTCTTTTACACCCATCCGTTTGCCCACGCGGTAAAAAACGTCATAGACCTCCGCTTTTTCTGCCTCATTTAATTTTCGTTCCAGCAATTCATACGCGGCAATCGAATAATAGATGAGCATAAACAGCACATCGCGATAAGCCCAGTCGGGGATTTGTGCGCCCCGTTTTTTTTCCACAACCTCGTGGATTTGCCGCATCGTGTCAATGGCAGCATGGGCGCCTTCCAAAGGAGCAAAAACGATTCTCCTGGCGTATTGAACGGTAGAAAACAGCCTGCCTAAAGGGTCGGAAGGCAGCCTGCCCGTAAAGTACAGCCAATCCACCGCTTTATTCAAGGCAAATTCAGCTGCAGCACCCGCAAAGATGAAGAGGATGGTGTCGCTTTTGCCCCAAATTTGCCTGACGACAGAATTTTTTTCAACGAAATACTGCATACATTGTCACCGTTAGTTATTCAATCACGAACAGGTTTAGACTCATTTACAAAACCTAAAATATCCGTAAACATAAGCGCAATTTATTCACTTCAATTTTGACAAGCTCTAAGTTTTTAAAGTGTTTCAACTATTTACACTTCCTTTACATCATTTTACACTCCATATAGCCTTCCAAAATGCCCAGTGATCTACCTTAGCAGTGGGGCAAAAATAAGTGATCATTTTTCCTGAGCCAGAGGATTAGATAAGGAACTTGAAATGAAACGTTTACTTATCTAATCCTTTGGCAAAATGATCACTTATTTTTTTATCGCCCCTTAGCAAAAAAGGTTTTTCCATGAAAAAAAATCACTCTCGCCTAATTTTTTGCGCTCTGGTTCTTTTGGCAGCTGCCCATCCACTTTGCTTAGGACAGACCAAAGTTGCCCAAGAACCCATCGACCAATACGTGGTAGAAGTTTTTGAAGACTCCAAAGGCAAGCTCTGGTTTGGAACCTTGTCCAAAGGGGCAGCCTGTTATGATGGGAAAAAACTCAGCTATCTTTCCACTAAACAAGGCTTAATCGGAAACGCGGTGGTCAGCATTGTTGAAGACCGCAAGGGCAATATGTGGTTTGGCACCCAATCCGGTCTTTCCAAATACGACGGCAAAACCTTTACCAACTTTTCCCACAAAGATGGGCTTATGAACAACCGGGTTTCCGATGTTTTAATCGATAAAAAAGGAAACGTTTGGGTGGGAACCTGGGGTGGGGTTTTTCGCTTCAATGGGAGTACTTTTTCCAGTTTTCCCCTCCCTATCCCCAATCTACAGCTATTGAGTTATCAAACTACCATGAACTGGGTGACTGAAATCATGGAAGACAAGAAGGGCAATATCTGGTTTTGTAGAGATGGGTACGGTGTTTGTAAATTTGATGGGAAATCCTTTACCCATTTCACCAAAAAGGACGGCCTGGCCTCCAACAATGTACAAGCCATTCAAGAAGACCAGCATGGCAATATTTGGTTCGGCTCCAGAATTACGGAAAATGATAATCCCGACCCGAAGGGCAGAACTGGCGATGGGGGACTTAGTCGATATGATGGTAAAAAAATCATTCAATACCCGGCTATAAAGGGCTTAAATAAAAATGAAACCTACGCCATCCACGCAGGTCGTTCCGGAAAAATCTGGATTGGGGCCAATCGTGTGGGGGCTTATTGCTACGACGGAAAAAAATTCACGCTGTACAGCGAAACCGATCGAGCAGACCTGATGCCTTATGGTTATGGCATTCAAGCCATTTTGGAAGATCGTAAAGGGAGGATTTGGTTTGGATTATCAGGGGGGCTTTTTCGGCTTAAAGATTCGAAGATTGCGCATGTGGGGGAAAATGGGCCCTGGGAATAAAAAGCAGTCGGTAAAGGGTAAGGAACGGTTTCAAAATAAAGTAACAATTTGACTGGACTCTTTTTTGATTTTGCTGCGTTGCTCCTCAGTTGCGTAGTTCACTATGCGCCTTCCTCGCGCCTTGCCAAATCAAAAAATAGCCGACTCAATTTTGTTACTTTATTTTGAACCCGTTCCTAAGAATGTTTGATCTGTGAAGGCAGAAAAATTTATTTTTACAAGCAATCAATGCTGCCAAAACAAATCTACATCCAAACCAATGAATAAGTTCAGTCTCCTATTTTCCCTCTGCCTTTATTCCCTTGCACTTATTGCTCAACAACCCGTACCTATCAAACCCCGCGTACTGATCAGCACCGACATCGGCGGTACCGATCCAGATGACAATCAATCGATGGCGCATTTATTGATGTACAGCGACCAGTTTGAGCTGGAAGGACTGGTTTCTTCCCCTTCCTATGGTAATGGCAGCAAAGCAGAAATTTTGCGCATGATTGGGTTGTATGAAAAAGATTTGCCGAAACTGGAAAAGCATCGCCAAGGTTTTCCTTCCCCTGATTATTTGCGTTCCATCAGCAAACAAGGGCGACGTGGTGCTGCGCCCTACCACGGATATACGAGCGCGACCGAGGGTTCGGACTGGATCATCAAATGTGCCAAAAAACAGAGCACTCAACCCCTCTGGATATTGGTATGGGGCGGACTGGAAGATGTGGCCCAGGCTTTGCACGATGCCCTGGAAATTCAAAGCAAAATACGGGTGTACTGGATCGGCGGCCCGAATAAAAAATGGGGTGTAAACAGTTACGCTTATCTGGTGGAACATTTTCCCAAACTTTGGTTCATTTAAAGTGTCTTATCTAATCCTTTGGCTCAGGAAAAATGAACATTTATTTTTGCCCCACTACTAAGGCGCGATGAAGCCTTCTACAACAAATCTATTACTTAGGATTGAAGATAAGCCCTTAAATTTTAGCCTGAAACCCGGCAATCAAGTGTTGATATGCAGTGCTAGCCTGCTGAACCTGCTCGTCATTCCACTGCAATTCCAGACCCAAAAGTTCACAAACCATCGGCGTTGCCTGGATGGTGGCTTGCCAATCCAGCATTTCCAGGCGCAGGCGACGAGCCAGTACATCACGTGGTTTAACCGCCATTTCTTCACGAATTTGGTAAATGACTTCGGCTTGAATGAAGGGATAATCGGGGTGCAGGCGAGTACGCCAGGTGTTGTTCTCATCCAGTAAGGCCAGAATAGCCTGGGCGCGGCTCCCGTATTTTTGCGACAAATGTTCACAAGTACTGGCATCTAATCCCGTTTGGGCTGGCCAGGTTTTCCAGGCTTGGAAATCGTAGCCTTCCGCGCCAGCAAGCAATTGCGCTGCGGTAAGGCAAGGAGGTTCGGCATCATCCAGGTGCTTACAAGCTTCATCAATGGTATCGGCGGCCATGAGGCGGTAAGTGGTCCATTTTCCCCCTAACAAACTGAGTAGTCCGGATTGTACATCCCATTCCACTTCGTGGTCGCGCACCAAGGCTTTGGTGGAGCGACCGGGGTCGGAGGCAATCAGCGGGCGCAAGCCCCCAAAGCCCGATTTTACCTGGTCTAATCCAATTGGCTGGGCCAGATAGCGATTGAGATTTTCGATCAAAAATTCGGTTTCGTCTTTTTCCAAGCTCGGCTCTTCATCCGAAGAATAAGGTGTGTCGGTGGTGCCTAGCAGCAGTTTATCTTCCCAGGGAATGGCAAAAATCACCCGTCCATCGGTAGTTTTGGGGATCAACAGAGCGGTATCGGTGCTGCCGAGGGTATGAAGGGGGAGTACCGCATGTACTCCTTTGCTGGGAATGATGCGGCGATCCAGTTCTGGATTGGCCTGTTGGCGCACAAAATCGGCGTGAGCACCCGTACAGTTGATGAACAAACGCGCCTGGATGGAGAATTTTTCGCCACTCAATTCATCTTCGACCTGAGCGGCGAGGAGTTTGCCCTGTTCGTCTTTTTCAAAACCCAACAAAGGCAAATGGTTGGCCATGATCGCACCTTTTTCGGCAGCGGTTTTGGCCAGGAGCATACAATACCTGGCATCGTCCAATTGACCATCGTAGTACAATACAGCACTGTGCAGGTCGGGGTTGAGGCCGGTGGTGCGTTGCAGGACTTCTTTTTTGCTGATCCAACGACTTTTGGGCAGGGAATCACCTTTGGCAAAAGCGTCGTAAATGCGCAGGCCGATGGCGTAGTAACAGCCTTCCACCCAGGAATTGCAAGGGGTAAGCAAGGCCAGGGGATGAGCCAAAAACGGTGCATTCTGGATGACGATGTGGCGTTCTTCGAGTCCGTGCCGCACTTGTTTGAGCTGGGCCAAATCAAAATTGTTGACGGCCTGCTCCAGGTAGCGTACGCCACCGTGAATCAGTTTCGTGGATTTGGAGGAGGTAGCTGACGCAAAATCGTCTTTTTCAATCAGGGCTACTTTGAAGCCACGGAGGGCTGCATCCAGCGCACAGCCAGCGCCTGATGCGCCAGCGCCGATGATGCAGATGTCGAATTTTTCGGACTGTAGTTTTTGCAGGTATTGAACGCGATTCACTTGGTTCGGGAGTTTGCCCGAAGGTAAGCATTATTGTTCGATCTTGAAAATGAGCTATGCCTTACCACGCCAGGTTTTGTGCAAATCATTTGAGCAGAACTCTGCAACACCTTGAGTTTCCAAAACACACTGCACAAAATCTGACGTGGTAAGGTATAATTTATGAACTTTGATTTTATATGCTGTAGTTCAATTCACATAAAAAGCCAATGGGTAATTTGAATTGAATGGGTAAGTTTGTATTGATCCGCACAGGCACTCCGCCCTCTTTTAATCCTGGACTCCATTTGGGCATCTTTTTAAATACGGCTAAGGCTGCTTCGTCGCAACCGCCACCAACATGCTCAACGACTTCTGTATTTGATATTGAACCATCTCTTTCCACTATAAATTGTAAAACGACAATGCCTTGAATGTAATTATTTTTGGCTTTAGCGGGGTAACGTACATTCTTTGAAAGAAATTTAATCAGCTCCTCAACTCCTCCTGGGTATTCGGGCATCCTTTCAATTGTGATTGGATAACTATCATCGTCTTGGATTGTATTTTGGCTTTCTTGAGCAGTGAGCATTGGGGATCCCATTGAAAGCAAGAAAAACAAAAAGGCAGGAAGAGAAAAGCTGAGCCTAAGCTCAAGTTTGGTTGGTTTGATTTTCATAATCTGGGGTTTTTTTGCAAAAATATCCTATTATTCATTAAGAGTCAAGTCTGTTTGAAGGTTTGAGTATTTTTTTCTACTCAAACCTTCAAACAGGAGCAATCCTTACTGCTTCAACACCTTCTGGCTGTATTGCTCGCTACCTTGGGTAATCCGCAGCAAATACTCCCCTTTGGGTTCTTTGCTCAGGTCGAGTTGACCATTGTAAGTCCCGTCAAAGTTAGTGAGTGACTGCTGGTAAACCCGCTGCCCGGCCATGTTGTACACTTCGATGTTGGTCGCCTTGCCTTCGGCACGGAAGCTCAAGTTGAAGAGCCCTTTGCTGGGGTTGGGTGAGGCTTTGAAGTCTTGTACTTTGAGGGGACTCGCATTGGTAGGCAAGGCATTTGACTTCTTATCGTCCAACTTGAAGCGAATGGGTAGGTTGAACTGGACGGGCACTGCCTGACCGCGTTGTTTGCCTGCTACCCAATTGGGCATCGCGTTGACCACGCGCAAAGCTTCCTCGTCACACCCCGCCCCAATGCCTTTGACTACCTTAGCGTTGCTGATGCTGCCGTCTTTTTCAATGACGTATTGGATCACAACCATGCCTTCTATGCCAGCATCTTTGGCAGCTTTGGGGTAGTTGATGTTTGCAGCTAAAAATTTGAGCAAATCTGCTGGTCCCCCTGGGTAGGCAGGCATTTGCTCCACTACTCTGAAAACCTCCTTGGGTGCCTCAGCTTTTTTCTCAATCACCCCACCGTCCAACAAAAAGCGGATCGGCAGATTGAACTGTACATTTACGGCTTGTCCTTTCTGCGTGCCGGGCTTCCATTTGGGCATCGTTTTCACCACCCGCAGGGCTTCTTCATTGGCACCACCACCGATGCCGTGCACCACGTGAGGATCGATGATTGTCCCATCTTTGCCAATGATGAATTGCACCACCACCAGGCCCTGAATGTTTTCTTTTCTGGCCACTTCGGGGTACAGTATGTTTTGGGCTAAAACCTGAGTAATTCAACCGAGCCGCCAGGGTATTCCGGCATTTTTTCAACCACCTTAAACACTTCGCCAGGAATGGAATCCCGTATAGGGGTATAACCTACGACAACCAGCTCATTGATCGAATTTGTCCTGGATGGGTAGCCGTTTATCACCTGTCCTTTAAGCTGATTGGTATTCGAGGGAAAATCTTGTACCACCCGCTCCTCAAACACCTTCGGGGTGGTATCTGTACGAATGATCACCTCTTTGGACATACTGCTATACGGGGCTTCTGCTTTTCCTTTCTCAACCGCGCCGGGTGCCATCATGGGCGGTGGTGGTGGAAGGGTTGAATTTTGCGAAGTGGTGGGCACTTGGGCCTCAATGTTGATTTGGGCAAACAAAAAGCCCAGTGCAACCAGCAGTGGCAGTGTTAGCGCATAGCGCAATTGTGCCCGGCCTTGTGTTTTTTTGCGCATCATCATGTGGATACGTTGTTTGAGTTGAGATGTAGAAAAATGGTTTACGAGGGCAATCGAAGGTCCGGACAAGGATTGCCTAATCAAAAGGTGACCGTATTGTTTGCGGTTGGCGCTTTGAAGCACTGCCGCGTCGGCCAAATATTCGTGCACGTCTCTTAATGCCTGGGAATAGCGGTAAGCCAGTGGATTGAACCAACAGATGGCTTTTGATGATTTCGCTGAACAGTACGTCCAGCGTATGGTATTGCAGGATATGGGTTTCCTCGTGGCGCAACATGTAATCCCGTTCAAGGTTTTCATCTTCGAGTTCAGCAGGCCAAAACAGGCAATGCATGAAGGAAAACGGCGCTTTTACCTCCGTGCTGTATACCAGGGTATACTTGCCCATCGCTTGTTTGTTGCCCCGGCGGTAAATGCGGTACAACTGAAAAAGCCCCACCAAAAAGCGCAACAAACAGTAGGCCACACCGCCCCAATACAGCCAGGGCCAGATATCCCAAGCTGCGCTGGCCGGCACCTGGATGGTGATTTCGGGTAGGGTGTAGGGTTGGTTGACCAGGTTGTTGGCTCGTACTACCACTTCGGGTAACCAATTGGTGCTCTCGGTAGGATCGACTGGGGCACCCAGGGAAATACGCACCATGGGCACCACCAGCCCCAACAGTAGGGTGATCAATAAGTAGGCACGATTGAGTCGGAAAAAGGTCGTTTTTTCCAAAATCAAACGGTACAACACATAAAATACCAGCCAACAAATGGCGACTTTGAGTAGGTAGTTCATCGCGATGATCTATGAATGATGAACAAAAAGATTCGACGACGTATGTTAATCCAATTGGATTTTTTAAGGCTTGTTGTTGGGGCTAAGGGTATTGGCAATCAATTCCAAAAACTGTGGGCCCATCCAGCGCATCGATAAACTTGCAGGTGATAGATCACAATTTTGGCGCCGTAGAAAAATCAGGTCGAGCTCGGGAAAAACAATGGTCATTTGTCCCAAATCTCCAGTAGCAGCGTAATTCTTGTGTTTCGAGGTGTTGTCCAGCCACCAGGTAGCCATAGTATGGTGCCCGTTTGGAGGGCGTGATGGATGCTTTCACCCATTGTTCGGATACAATTTGTCGCCCTTGGTACTGTCCCATGTTGCGCATGAGCAAACCAACTTGTGCAGCGTCCTGTAGGGTGGTAATGCCTCCTCCAAAAGCTGATACATTGCCTTCGCTGTCGCGGGACATCCGCGTAGAGTCCATGCACAATGGTTTGAACAACAGGTCGGTAAATACCCGATCCAGTGGTTTTTTACTTACTTTTTCAATGATCAGTCCTAGCAGTTGTACCGACTCATTGGAATAATTGAATCGTACATCGGGCAAGGTGTCCAGATTCAAGCCCAAGACGTACTGGTTCATGTTCGTTTTGCTCACACGCCCCTTACCTTTGCGTTGGGCCGCCGCATTTCGATGCTGAATGGTAACGTTTTTGGTGCATCCTCTTTCCATTCGGGAAATAGGTGCACTTCCTCAACGCCTTCAGCGGCGGTCGATCAAAATCCCAGTACCAGCAGTCCAGGACTTAATCATGGAAGCAGTACCTGTACAGGCTGTCGCGTGGGGGTTACGCCAATTCAACACCACCTTGCCCTGCGCAGCAGATTTCCGAATCGCAAAAACGATGAGTTTTTGTACCTGCTGTGGGTCATGACGGCGACTGAACTTTGCGCCTGCAAAAGCCGTTCACACCACAAAAGACAGCACAAAAGTCCTTTTCATCGGGTACATGGCTTGATCTGATCTCATTCATCGGTATCCAATACCTCCATCAAGTCGGATAAATCTTTGATGCCCAGGTTTTTTTCTTTGACCAAAAACGAAACTAGATCCAGCGTTGAACCAGCGAAGTAGTCGTTGACCAACTTGTTCAAACTTTGCTTGCCGTATTGATCTTTGCTCACCAAGGGGAAATACTCGTAGGTGCGCCCATATGCTTTGTGGCCCACAAATCCTTTTTCTTCCAGAATGCGCACGATGGTGGATACGGTACTGTGGGGTGGTTTTTCCTGTTGTTGGTGTTCGGCGATGTAGTCCCGCATGGCGGATACGGTGCACGGCCCCAGGTCCCACATGATTTGCATCAACTCTTCTTCGGCTTTGGTCAACTGTTTCATATCGATCGATCAACTTGTAAAACTTGTTGACACAAAGATGTGACGTATTTTTTAGTTATGCAACTATTGAAGTATTTTTTTGACGTATTTTTTAGTTATACCTTAAAAATTGTTCACCAGCCTCCCTGCTGACCAATAAACAGAGAGCAAATTCTTCGCATACTCCCCTTGTAACTTATTGAATTTCAATTGAGTTTCGATCAGTTTTTGCTCCCGACTGTTGATTAAAAAATTGAGCTTTCCTCCTACTTCAAACTTGCGTTGTTCGGCCTGGAGCAAAGCCTTGCAGGTTGCGCAGCAGCACTTCGTAACGTTGGATTTGATTGCGACTGTTTCCCGAAATCATTGTAATACCCTCGGAGTTTGTTTTCGATTTCGATCTGTTTTTGCTCAAATTTATTGCCAGTTTGCTGTTGTTTGATTTGTACCAATTCCATTTTACCCCGCTCTTTGCGCAGGAAAAGGGGGAATGAAAAATTGAGTCCCCATTTGAAGTTGGTTCCTAAGGCTTCGGTAAGGGTCAGTGTTGGATCCTCTTTGGTAGGGGCGGTAAAGTCAAAACCCCGCCCCAGGAAGTTGTAGCTCAAATCCAAACGCGGTTTGAATTGCTCGGCCGCCAAGCGGCGGTCGACCTCCAGTTGGCGCAGATCAACCTGTAAGGCTCGCAAGTCAGGATGTTGAAGTGATTGTTGAGCAAAAGAATCAACGGGCAGACTGGGCAATTGCACCACATTTTGTAAAGGGAGAGGTTGCCAATTCCAGCTTTCGCTGATCAAGGGAGCTCGCCCTTGATCCCACTGGAAAGCCTGGATACTCAGGTGGCGTTGCGGTAGGTCACCAGGGCATCGTTGAGTTCCAGTTGCCAGTTTTGCACCTGGGTAAAGGTTTCGATGGTATCCACCGCTGGTTTATCCCCTAAAAATAACTCGCCCGGATACCCCGAAAGCGGGTCAAGGAAAGTTGGTAAGCCTGCTCGGTGACGCGCCACTGGTTGTAGGCAATGGCCCAATTGATGTAAGTGATGCCCGCTTGCAGGAGCAAATCATTGAGCAAGCCCTGGCGCTCGGCGGCCAGTCCGTCCCGATCCAATTGGGCATTTTGCAAACCAGCCCGATTGCCATCAAACAACAGGCCATTGAGCAAGGGGACGGTGAGCCCCAACACTGCCTGACCAGGGTCGGGCAGCCTATTTTCGGGATTCAGGTAAGTACCACTGGCACTATTAAAAGCGCCTTTAAATTCCACACCCCATTGGGTCGTGACCTTTGCCCCCATTTCTCCTATGCGGTAATAGCGTTCCATCAAAAGATTTTTGTTGCCAATCCGAATAGAGTTTGGGGTCAAAAGCCCCACACGCCTGACGAACCTGGGCTTCGGCCTGGCGAACCAATAAATCGGCATTGCGGGCAAGGGCGGAAAGCCATTGAGCTGACGCCACAATTCGTACCACAGGGGCACATTTTGCAAAAGGGCAATGCCCTGGGCACCTGAACCCGGTCGCAAGGCCGTGGGCCATTTTTTTCCATCCCTTTCGTCGGGAGCAATTAAAATGCGGTACTTACCATTGTCGCTGATGATGTTGTCGATGGCAACGATATCGCCTTTAAAAGTCCCAAAAGAAAAGCCTGGCCAACCCGAAAAAACGATAGCGGGCCAACCATCAAAAAGAAAGCGCACTTCCTGACCGAGGTTGAGCAAGGGGTAATCCAGCGGTTTGACGTACATTTCTACTGCCAGCGTATACTGCTTGGGCAGAATGCTGAGGATGGCTTCACCTTCCTTGATGTTTTCGCCAATCCCGGCCTGTAGAGCTTTGGCCACCACACCATCCTGAGGCGCCAATACATAGTAAAAGGTATTGCGTTGGCGGTAGTTTGCTACCTGGATTGACAGTTTGCTGACGTCGGCTTCAGTGGAGAACTGTTCGGATAAGGCGCTGGCAATATCCGACTCGGCTTTGGCGATTTTCTGGGCAGTTTCAGCCATAACCTGGCGCAGTTCGGTGCGGACGATTTGTAGCTCCTGCCGGGCAATGTTCACTTTGTTGCGGGCATCCACCACTTTGGCTTCGGTTTCTTGCACTTTGAAACGTTTGTCTTCCACCTCGGTGCGCGGTTTGATGCCATCTTTGTACAAGGCATCAGTACGGGCGAGTTGGACCCGGGCGATGGAGTCATCCAGAATGGCCCGTCGGAAAGCGATGCTGTCGGTGATGATTTTGAGCCGGGATTGTTGCACCTTGTTTTGCAGTTGGTTGCGCTTTTGGATCAGTTCTTCCTGGTAAGCGCTGATTTGTTCGCTCAAGGCATTGCCCTTGCGTTGGTAGGCACCGATGGAGCCCGTTTTGGCATTGACCTGCTTTTGGGTACGCTCGACGATTTGGGGATCAAAATACTCAGATTTGATCTCGGTCAAATGCAAAATGGTATCTCCTCTGCGGACAGTATCCCCTTCCCGCACGTACCATCGTTCGATTTGCCCGGCAATGGTGGATTGTACGGTTTGGGGGCGGTGTTCTGGCCGCAGGGTAGTGACCTTACCTTTGGATTGGATGTTTTGGGTCCAGGGCAAAAACATAAAAATGAGGGCCAGTAAAAACAATCCACCCATCCAGCGCGCAAACATGACGTTGGCACTGGAGAGGGAAGTCTTCTCAAATGACTTGTATTTCTCCTGCTGAATTTGTGCAGTGATCGAGTCTGGTGATATATTGAGCATGTTCTTTAGTTTAGGGGGTTGAGAAGGTGAGAGGGTGAGGCTCGCTTGACGCTTCAATCTCGCGCGCCTCCACCTCCTCAACCTTCTCAACCCATTAATAATTCAATTTCTTTACTGCGAAACACCGTGTTAAAAACCGGGTGGTCTTGCAAGGATTGCCAGGTGCCTTCGGCAATGATTTGCCCCTGTTCCATGAGCAACAAGCGGTCGCATTGCGCGGCCAATACCGGATCGCTGGATACGGCGATCAGCGTCCAGGGGGCATCGCGACGGGCGATGAAACTGGCAATAAAATCGCGGTCTTTGGACTCCAGGCTTTTGAAAAAATCTTCGGCTAAAAGCAACTTGGGCCGGGTAACTACGGCCCGCAACAAAATCAGTTTGGTGCGGATGGTGTGGGGGATATTGCGGCCTTCCGGCAACAAAATGGTGTTGTAGCCATTCGGCAAATTGCGGATGTAACTGGCAATACCCAATTCTTCGGCTAAGTCTACAATGTCTTCCAGGGGGGTGTCGGGATTCCCCAGGGTAATGTTTTCGAGGATGGTTCCGGTGAAAATATTGGACTCGTGGATGTAGTCGCCGATGTTGCCGCGCAAACTGCACAAATCCAGGCTTTTTAAAGGGAAACCGTTGTAAGCAATACTGCCCTCAAAATCGGCGTATATCCCGGCGATGAGCTGGAGCAAGGTGCTTTTGCCAGAACTTTGACTGCCCGCAATACAGATTCTTTCCCCCGGGTTGATTTCCAAAGAAACCCCATTTAAGGTTGGGCGATCGGCGTCTTCAAATTTGAAACTCAAGTTTTCGACCTGCAAATGCATCGGCTTTTGCCGGTCAATTTGATCGAAACGCAAGCCGTCACTTTTTTCGATGGGGAGGTCCGTCATAAAACCAAGTTTGTCCAAGGCAGTCAGGACATCGTAGATGGCCTCCATGGTTAGGATCACCTTTTCCACATTGCCAATTACTAGGATCACCACAATTTCTGCTGCTACAAACTGACCGATGGTCATTTCGTTGTTGATGACCAAATAACTACCCAAAGCCAGCAACGCAAAAGTGATCAACACTTTGAAAGCCACGATGACCGCGTACTGGAACTTAAGCACTTTGAAGTGCTCGGCCCGATTGTCGAGGTATTTGGACACCAGACCATCGGTACGCCGCAAAGGATAGGGGGTATAACCCGCCATTTTGAAGGTACTCAGCGAGCGAGCCATTTCTTCCAGCCAATATACTACTTCGTATTTGTATTTGGATTCGCTCAAACTGGTCGATAAGCCCCGTGGCCCCGTAAATCGATAGACCAGAAAGAGCAAGAACCCCAAAAGCACGCCAAAAAAGGCAAAAAAGGAATGGTAAAAGGCCATCAGAATCACCCCAAAAGTAATATTGAGAATGGCTTCAGAAAAATCGATCAGGATTTTAGGCAAGCCCTTTTGCAAATTGAGGGTATCAAAAAAACGGTTGACCAGCTCTGGCGGATAAAATCGCGCCAGGGAATCCAGTTTCAAACGGGGTAAACGGTAAGAAAAATCAAAAGAACTGCGCACAAAGACCCGTCGCTGAATGGTCTCCATAATGGTAATCTGCATGATTTTGATGATACCCGTTAAGGCAGTACCGATGGTCACTACCGCTATCAACATCCAGAGGGAAGCAGAAAAATCGCCCCCGCTGATCAGGCCGATGATGGCCTGTACACCCAGAGGTAAAATCAACCCGATTAGCCCGGCAAAGATGGAATTGAGATAAATGTAGTAGATGTCTTTGCGGTCTAGCCGTAACAATTGGAAAAAACGCTTTAGAGGATGAATATTGGAGTTACCAGCCATTCACATTTAAGTTTTTAGATTGAAATCAAAACGCTAGAATTAACCCAAAATATCCTCAATTTGTTTAGCGGAATACATTCCACGCATTTGGGCTTGCAGTTTTTGCCGTGCAAAGAAAATTCTGCTTTTGATGGTACCCAGAGGAACCTCCAGTTCTTCTGCAATTTCTTCGTATTTGAATCCGCGAAAATGCATCAAAAATGGAATACGTACCCAGTCTTCTAATTGTTCAATGACTCTTAAAATTTCTTCACTCATCAAACCAGACTCTCCTTGGTTCATCACGGTTTGTTGACCAGAGTCGATCAAAAAATCATTGTTGGTACTGTCATTGAGGGTTTGGCGGCGTTTGCGTTTGCGGTATTCATTGATGAATGAATTGCGCATGATGGTCATCAACCAGGCCCGCAGGTTGGTTTGAGGCTCATAGCGATGCCAATACTTAAAAGCTTTATAAGCAGTTTCTTGCACCAAATCGCGAGCAGATTCTTCATCTTTTGTGAGGTTAAGCGCAAAAGAAAAAAGCGTTCTGCGCAGACGGTCAAACTGAGTTGAAAATTCGATCGTTGACATGGCGATAAGTTTTTACTTTGTAAAATAATAGCATTACTATCAACAAAGATAGTCAGGCAATTTATTACACGCAAGTATCTGTTGAATATTTTTCGAGAAAAGATTAAACAAAAAAAAGTGAAGGTCACAATTAATTGATAGTAAGCGTATTGAAAAACCCAAAGCAAGGGTTCATAATTTTACGACAATGCCTTATCTTTCGCTCCATGGAAAATACCCTTTGGTTACCCTGGATTCGTGGCTTTGAAGCTTATCTGCTTTTGGAAAGGAGCCTGGCTAGTAACACGATCGAAGCTTACACCCGGGATATTGGAAAACTTGCCGAATACCTCGGTATGCATGAGCAAAACATGGGCCCTGTGGATTTGCAAGCGGAACATTTGACCACCTTTTTAGCTTGGCTGAATGAACTCGGTTTGAGTGCGCCCTCGCAGGCAAGACTACTTTCCGCCCTGAAAACTTTTTACAAATACCTGCTAATAGAAGAGGGAATTAAAGATGACCCAACCGCCTTATTGGAAGGCCCACGCTTGCAGCGCTCCATTCCTTCTGTTTTGAGTTATGATGACATTCAAGCCATGTTGGCGACGATTGACCTGAGTACAGCGCAGGGACAGCGCAACCGAGCCATTTTAGAAATATTGTACGCTTGTGGCTTACGGGTGAGCGAATTGTGCGATTTACGCTTGTCCAATCTGTTTTTGGACGTAGAATTCCTTCGCATCATCGGTAAGGGCAACAAAGAACGAGTTGTGCCCATCGGCACTGACGCGATCAAGCACCTGAATTTTTACTTGGAAGGTGTACGCAAACAGCTTCCACAGATTAAAAAAGGACATGAGAATTACGTTTTTTTGAACCGTCGGGGTGCAAGACTTAGTCGGGTTATGGTTTTTTTGATCGTAAAGGAAGCCGCAACACAAGCGGGGATTGAACAAGTCGTGAGTCCGCACACCTTTCGGCATTCTTTTGCGACACATTTGCTGGAGGGAGGTGCAGACCTCAAGGCCATTCAGGATATGCTCGGACATGAGTCCATTTTGACCACCGAAATCTATACTCATTTGGATACGGATTACCTGCGGGAGACGATATTGAGGTTTCATCCGCGGAATCGGAAGAGTTGAGGTTGCTCTTTTTTGTCATTCATCTATTTTTTTGCAGATAAATTCCATAATTCAGTCAAAATCATTATTTTGTAACGTTAATGAACAAATTAAAATAAACCCTATGCAGACGTTAAAACTGGACTCCACTGGGCACGCTGTAATTGTGCTTCAGCACTTCCTCAAAACCATCGGTCAACCCATTTCTGTAGATGGTGAATTTGGGCCAAAAACCCTGGCTCAAGTCAAAGCTTTCCAAAGCCAACACAAGCTAAGAGCAGACGGAGTTAGGGCCAAAAACCTGGGCGCTCTTGTACGAGCACTGCTATATTTACGATTCCCATATCTTAGATTGGCAGTCTTCATCTGGCCGAATATTTTTACCTAAAGAAGAATACTTTCAAGACATTCAGCCCAAAACATCCATTTTTTTGCACCATACGGCTGGTTTTCACAACCCTGCCGGTGTTGTACATTGGTGGTCAATAGATGACAAACGAGACCCCGCAGACCAAAAAATCAAACCTTTCCGGGTGGGTACCGCCTTCGTCATCGGGGGTAAAGCCTTGGATGGCAAGACTGAAATGGATGGTAAAATTTGTCGAGCCTTTAAGGAGTATCATTGGGCTCACCACTTGGGAATGGGTGAAAAAACCTCCGGGAAAGCCTTGTCAAAACTCAATGCCAAGATAAGTAGTACCTCCATCGGAATCGAGATTTGTGCCATTGGACCAGTAAAAAAAGCCGTAGATGGCAGCTTTTTTGCTCGCTTCGCAGTGGGAACCGGGTTCAAAGATTATCCGGTGCCAGCTGATCAAGTCTGTGAACTGGAGCAACCCTTTCGCAATAGTCGTTACTATCACCGCTACTCAGCCGCACAAATCGAAGCCTGTAGACAGTTGATCCTCAGTATGGCCTGGTTTTTCAACATCCCTCATGCCGGATCAGAAGTATGATGCAAACTGGTTTGAATTCAACTCACGTGCCGCCTACGACCCAGGGATCTGGACACATACCAACGTACGCAAAGACAAAAGTGATTGTTTCCCTCAGCCAGAGTTTATCGCTATGCTCAATAAACTGCACCACGATTTCAAAACTTTTGATCCACGAAAGCTTCCCCGAGACCGAGGGATGACCGAAATGAGGTATGATGAACAACCACGAAAAAATTATTCCGGAGACATGGAAGATTTTGATACCATGATTAGGTAATCCAACAACGCCATTTGCTAAAATTCTGCCTTTTTAGATTTATACAAAATATAAATCTAAAAAAATGGCCAATATTTGTTTGAGAATACATTTATTGGCTGATTCTCCATTTTTTATTATTTTACAGGCCTAATTTACATGTTCTCATCATTTCCTAAAAAAACCAAATACTTATGGAAATCATTTACATTCTCATTATCGGCGCGGTATCCGGCTGGTTGGCTGGCCAAATCATGAAAGGTGGTGGTTTTGGCCTTTTGTGGAACATCATTCTGGGTATCGTTGGCTCTTTTGTTGGCGGTTGGTTATTAGGCCAACTCAACATTTCTTTGAACGTGGGTAGCGCAACAGTGAATACCATCATCCAATCGGTCATTGGGGCAGTTGTGGTGCTTTTTGTGGCAGGGTTGTTTAGAGGAAAATAACAGTTGGGGCGACCGCAAGAGTCGCCCCAACGATTTATTGTTTTTTTGCATGTATTTCTTCAAAAAATATGTCCTCATTCGGCACGTCAAATTGAATGCCGGTCACCTTGCGGTTATTGTCCGTTAAAAACTGTACGGTGCCAAAGTCATACCAGGCGTGGGTTTGTTTCCACTGAATCTCATACGTATCATAATGCCAGTGGCCGAGCACTGCATCCAGCTGCGGACCATGCGGGAAATGCATTTCTAACTTATCGCCTATCATTTTTACTTCAATTGTACCATAAAGCGGGTCTGTGTATTTTCCTACCAATGCCGAAGCGGATAAAGCGGGAGTAGTATTTTTTACCCGTGCTGCTTTGCGCGTTTCTACAATGTTACGCCGCTCAGCCTGGTATTGTAACTCCCCGCTGATCCCAAGTTTACTCCAGTCTTTGCGCGGCTGCCCCAGGTACTGATCCACTACGTAAAAGCAAAGATTGGGGCTGATGCCCGTCATACTATTGGTGAGGACTACCACGCCTAGTTTTTCTTCAGGAACCATCATCACCTGGGAATACATGCCATCGTAGCCACCTCCGTGGGATACGATCATACGACCGCCGTGGTCGGCAATGTTCCAACCCAAACCGTACCCAGCAAAATGGCGGGTCGGATAGCGTTGTTTTTGGCCAGCAGTTACCTTGAAACTGTTGTGCATGGTCCAAAAGGTTTCCTGAGCCTGAGGGCTGAAAATGGCCTTGCCATTGTGGCTACCTTTGTTGAGTTGCAGGTTCATCCACTTGGCCATATCACTCACACTGGAAATGATGCCCCCTGCGGCACCCATATTGTCCCAACCCGCGTAAGGAATGGGTTCGGCCGGGCCGTAAATACTCTTGTGGGGCATGGCCACATTGCTCATGCTGCTCAAGGCACTCGTGCTGGTTTGGCTTCGATCCATGCCCAGTGGTTTGAAGATGCGTTCTTTGACAAACACATCCCAAGGCTGGCCGCTGGCTGCTCGGATCACTTCTCCGGCAGCAATAAACATCAAATTCGTATAGCCGTAGCCAGCTCGAAACTCGTAATCCTGGGGCAAAAAATGCGCCCGTTTGACTACTTCTTCCGCGCTGTAATTGGTTTTGTACCAGATGGCGTCGCCGCTAAAGGTGCCCAAGCCCAGGCGGTGACACAATAGGTCGCGCACAGTGGCGTGTTTACTCACGTAGGGATCGTACAATTCAAAATAGGGCAGGTATTTTTGCACGGGATCATCCCATTTGAGTTTGCCTTCATCGACCAATATCCCGATCGAGGCGGAAATAAACGCTTTGGTATTGGAGGCAATCGCATACAGGCTGTTTTCATCTGCCAGGGCTGTTTTCCCTTTTTCCAATACCCCGTAACCTTTGGCCAGTATAACTTTTCCATTTTTCACCACAGCGATGGACAAGCCGGGTACATTCCAATCTTTTTGTGCTTGTTGAAAATATTGATCCAGGGCTTGCACATCGATCTGGGCCCAAGTCAACAGGGAGTGAAACAGTACAAGCAACAACAGCGAGGTTCTGCGCATGGTTAGTCAGTATTAAAAGTAAAAATTACTTGGTGGCAAAAATACTCTCGGGCTTCCAGCTCGGGCGCTCCGCAGCACGGGAAACCAAATAACTGATCAAAAAATTCAATCGAACGTAAGTGCGTCCAGCTTCAAAATTGAACGAATCGTTGAGCTCGTCGGAGGGTTTGTGGTAGTTGTTTTTGGTAAAATCCTTGATCAAACCATCCAGGTCAAAATTGGGGTCGCTGGTTTTCAAACCGTACTTGATGTGTAAGGCTGGGATGCCCTGCAACACAAAACTGTACTGGTCGCTGCGTACAAAACGCACTTCCGTCGGCATGTGATCTTGCATAACTTCCAGGCCAAGGTAGCCCGCCGCTTGTTGCACGGTTGCCATCAGGGTAGAATGTTCCGCGCCCAGTGGCACGATGCCCAAAAGTGGCGCCAGGATGGTGGGCATGTCCGTGTTGATGTCTGCGACAATTTTGTCTTTGGGTACTGTGGGGTTATTGGCAAAGTATGTTGAACCCAAGAGTCCCATTTCCTCTCCGGTTACCATCACAATCAAGACAGAGCGTTTGGGGCGGTCTTTTTTAAAGCCCTGGTAAAGCTTGGCAATTTCTAATAAACTGGCTACTCCAGAGGCATTGTCGTGTGCGCCGTTGTAAATGGAATCGCCATTGACGGGCCGACCTACGCCCACGTGATCCAAGTGCGCGGTATGCACCACGTATTCTTCTTTGAGTACGGGGTCAGAACCCGGGATTTTACCAATCACGTTAAAGGTTTCCAGGTGCTCGTACACCGTACCGGTTTGCACCCTTGCCGTACCTGGAATGACCACGGGCGCAGTTGGGTTATACAACAAGGCCGCCAATTCTCGGCTGCTCAATTCGGGTTTGCCCATGAGTTTGCCCAAACCGGCCCAGGTTAGGGTACCCACTACTTTGATGGAAGGGTAAGGATTGACCCCGCGACCCTCGGCTTTTCCGTTGGGCAACACCACTCCTCTTGCTGACCCTGACCCACCTTGCGGCCCTCCAACGGTGGGCGGCGGCATGACGAAAACGCCCACTGCACCGTGTTGATAAGCCATGTCTACTTTGGCACGGGTGGTAGCCAGGTGAGCAGTTTCGGTGCTGCCAAATTTGTTTTCGGGCACCCGACTGAGCACAATCACCATTTTACCTTTAACGTCCAGCCCTTTGTAATCATCGTGATTGAGCTTAGGGGCAGAAATACCGTACCCGGCGAACACCAGGGGCGCTTCGATTTGGTTACTCGCCACGTTGAAATCGGCTTGTACGGTAAAATCTTTGCCATACTCAAGATCGAGGTGTTGTTGGGGCGAATGGTAATGGATGCCATTTTGCTCCACGACCGTTTTGGCGGTGCGCACAACGACCTTTTGGCGGTAGCTACCGTTTTCTCCGGCGGGTTCGAGGCCCAGTTTTTTAAATTCTGCTTCGACGTATTGCCCTGCCAGTTCAAATTCTGGTGTGCCTGGCAAGCGGCCCTTCATGCGGTTGTCGGCCAAATAGGCGATATGCCCCTTGATGGCTTCTGCGGAGACCTTGGCGAATGGTTTTTTCAGGTGTTTGGGAAGTTCATTTTGTCCCCAACAGGTGGAAACAATGAAACTAATCAGGACAATGCTTAGGCTACGGTAAATCATGTTTTATCTAGTTTTGAGCGAGGGAAAGGTAGGAAAAAATGACGAATGATTCGAATGACGAGTGACGAATATAGGGTTGCCTTTAAATTCTTCATTCAAACCTATCCTTCGTTCAATACTTTTCTACCCCACAACAAAATTTGAAAACCATATACCCCCAACCAAAAAAGAATACCCGCAAAAGATAGAATACCCAACGCCGCAAAAACCTTTACGGAGCGCAAATTGAGGTCCCAAAACTGGTAACTGATGAAATCCGTGAGCACAAAAAAAGTATGGATGCAAAAAACGTAGAAGAGCACCTGTAGGAGTTTTCGGGCGTAAAACACTTTGCGCAACTCGGTTTTGTTGCGCAGGTTTTTGCGTTTTTGCACCACATAACGCCGGGCAAAATAAATGTAAGCAAAAAACTGCGTCAAAAACAGCCCTTGCTCCAAAGCACCGTAAAAAGGATTAAAAAATTGCCGACCGTAATCCGCTTTAAAATCCATGGAGGAAAAAAACATAAAAATGAAAAACACGATTTGCCCGATGGGCAGGATGAAATGTTTGAGGTCGCTGCGCCGCAATTGGTACTGCGGATACATGCGCAGTTTGACGTGGTAAAACAGCAAGGTAGGCAGACTAAGCGTAAAATATATGGGGATAAAATACAAACTCGGATAGCGCTCATAAATGCCCGCCAGCACCAACCAATAATGCAATAAGGTGAGTGCAAAACTGATCAACAGCAGACCGTAGCAGGCGTTAGAACGTTTTTCTCCTGAACTTTTACCAAAGAACAAGACCCCTATTCCCAATGAATACAACACTTGCACGGCCAATACCACCAATAAAAGGTAGTAAAAGATGCTATGTTCTCCCCGCAAGGGCAAAGGCAAATAATTGGAAAATTCCATGCAGCGCGTTTGGTAGTACTAACGCATACAAAGGTATTTCCTTTTTTGTCGCATTGCAAAAGTCATTTAACTTTGGCAATAAATCTCATTCCAGAGCCCCAAAATGACCACTTATTTTGGGGCTCAAACCAAGTCATCCATTAGCCATGAGCTCAAAATCTTATTCACCCGTATCTCCCCAGGAAGCAGTTTCTGTCATTCGTTCTGGCGATAAAATTTTTATTCACACCGCCGCCGCCGCCCCCCAGGTATTGGTGCAAGCCCTGGCTGATCGGGGTGACGAATTGCGCGGGGTCCAAATTTATCAATTGCACACCGAAGGCCCTGCACCCTATGCCGCCGAACAATACGTGGATAGTTTTCACGTGCACAGCCTTTTTACCGGAGCCAATATGCGCGATGCGGTTCAAGCGGGGCGAGCCGACTTTGTGCCTGTTTTTTTGAGCGATATTCCACGTTTGTTTCGCCGGGGTGTGATTCCGTTGGATGTGGCCATTCTGCATGTCTCTCCACCAGATGTACACGGGTATGTTACCCTGGGCGTTTCGGTAGATACATCCCTGGCTGCGGCCCAATCCGCGAAAGTGCTGATTGCCGAAATTAACCCGCAAATGCCCCGCACCCAGGGCGATGGCAACATCCACATCAGTCGTTTTGACAAGGTCATTGAGGTGAATTATCCTTTGCCAACCATGATTATTCCCGAACCAAACGACATCGAACGCCGCATTGGCGAGAACATCGCCAGTATGGTCGACAATGGTGCTACCCTACAAATGGGCATCGGGGCTATTCCGAATGCTGCCTTGGCGGCCATGAGCAATCACCGCGAGTTGGGCATCCATACGGAGATGTTCTCCGATGGCATTATCCCGCTGGTGGAAAGGGGCATCATCACCAATGAACACAAGGCCAAACACCCCGGACACATTGTAACGGGTTTTTTGGTTGGTTCCCAAAAATTATACGATTTTGTCAATGATAACCCCCTAGTGCGGGTACTGGACATTGAATACGTCAACGATACGTCCATCATTCGCAAGAATCCTAAAGCAACGGCCATCAACAGCGCGATAGAAGTGGACATCACCGGGCAGGTTTGTGCAGATTCAATTGGCAGCCGTATTTTTTCCGGCGTTGGTGGTCAGATGGACTTTATTCGGGGGGCTGCGCTTTCCAAGGGTGGAAAACCCATTATTGCGCTACCTTCTACCACCAATAAGGGCATTAGCCGCATCACCTCCATGCTCAAACCTGGAGCCGGAGTAGTAACCACCCGCGCTCACGTGCACTACATCGTTACGGAATACGGCGTCGCCGAAATGTGGGGACGAAGTATTCAGGAGCGGGCCAAAGCCATGATCGACATTGCCCACCCGGATCACCGAGAACAGTTGATGAAGGAGGCGTTTGAGATTTGGAAGATAAGGGTGTAAGGCAACAAGTCTAACTCAAAGATTACTTTTTTTCAACTCCTGCACGCCCAATCCACTGCCCTTGCCGTCAGCGCCATATACGTCAGCGACGGATTCTGCGTCGACGTTGAGGTCATACAAGCCCCATCCGTCACAAACACGTTTTTACAAGCGTGCAACTGGTTGTAAGCATTCAGCATGGAGGTCTTCGGGTCTTTGCCCATGCGCGCTCCGCCCATTTCGTGGTTGGCATGTCCAGGCACCCGCTGGGTATCGATTTTTTGAATGTTTTTAAAACCCGCAGCAACGAGCATTCCTCAAAGGTGTTGTAGAAGTCCTTGATCATTTTTAACTCATTGTCGCTAAAATCGACCGAAAAGCGCATTTGTGGGAGGCCGTATTTGTCTTTCAGCTCCGAATCGAGCCGAACAAAATTGGTTTCGCGGGGAATCACCTCGCCCACCATCCCGGCATTGATGTTCCAGGGGCCCAGTTTTTAAGCAGATTGTCCTTCAATTCCACACCCAGGCCATCGCGTAAGATATCGCGAGAGGAACCCATTTGCGCGGCATACCCGCGCAGGAAGTCTGTTTCTTGTTTGTACACGTTGCGGAAGCGCGGCACGTAGGCACCATTCGGGCGATTGCCTTCAGTGGTGCTATCCAAAAATCCATCATACTGGGCAGCGATGCGGCCTCGGTAATTGTGGAATCCGATGAATTTGCCCAGTACCCCACTGTCGTTGCCCAGGCCATTGGGGAAGCGGGTGGAGGTGGAATTCAGGAGCACCAGGTTGCTGTTCATGGCACTCGCGTTCAGGAAAATGATTTTGGCGTAATACTCCAGCGTTTCGCGGGTTTGGGTATCGATCACGCGTACCCCAACCGCCTTTTGTTTTTGCTCATCATAAATAATGGAGTGTACCAGAGAATGCGGGCGCAGGGTCATTTTGCCCGTTTTGGCTGCCCAGGGCAGGGTGGAGGAATTGGTACTGAAATAACCTCCGAGGGGGCAGCCGCGTTCGCAGAGGGTGCGGTTGGCACATTTGCCCCGGCCTTGCTGGCGGTGAATCTCGTTGACCTGGGTCAGGTTGGCGCAGCGACCCATGATGACGTGCCGATTTGGGAATTTTTGAGCAACCTGTTGGCTAAAGTGTTTTTCTACACAGCTCATTTCGTGAGGCGGCAAAAACTCCCCATCGGGCAAACTGGCCACCCCATCGCGGTTGCCGCTGATGCCTGCAAATTTTTCCACGTGGCTGTACCAGGGCGCAATGTCTTTGTAACGAATGGGCCAATCCACTGCATAACCATCTCGCGCCGGCCCTTCAAAATCAAAATCACTCCAGCGCTGGGTTTGGCGAGCCCAAAGTAAGGAGCGGCCTCCCACCTGATAGCCCCGAATCCAGCCAAAGGGCTTGTCCTGGATGTATTCCTGCTCGCTGTCTTTGACCAGAAAATGTGTGGTAGCTTCCGAAAAAATGTAGTGGATATTGGTTCTGGATTTTTGGTACTCCGCAGCGATTTCACTGGGCACTGTACCCAGGTGTTCCAGCTCCCAGGGCATCTTATTGGCCGTAGGGTAATCCACGATGTGTTGTACGTCGCGGCCCCGTTCAAGAACCAGCGTTTTGAGCCCTTTTTCGGTCAATTCTTTAGCGGCCCAGCCGCCGCTGATTCCGGTGCCAATCACGATGGCGTCGAAACTGCGTTTTTTGATGTTATCCAGGTTAAAATTTGCCATTGATGCATGTACGATTTTAGAGCGGTAATTTACAAAGTAGACGCAGGATCGGGTATTGACCCTTGTAAAAATTTAATTTTGTGGGGAGAAAAACCTACCAAATGCCATTGCACGTCATCTGAGCCCTACCGCTTTCTGTATGTGAAAAAAGGGTGAAATGGCCTAAGTGTTTGTCACTCAGTCTTCCTTTATGTTTCTTAATTGTAAAAAAAGATAATTTTCGCTTCTTTAAGCGAGATAGACATTATACCTTTGCACCGATTTAAGCGAAAGCATAATTCACACTTAAAGACAAACCAAGGTGAAAGTGAGCAGTAAGCCGATCATCAGAATAGCTTTGACGTTGTTTATCAGTATTTTGGGCTTTAATTCTGCCTGGGCCAACGAAGAAGGCCACGGCGAAGAGAAACCCGGTAAGTACGATCCGGTAGGCACAGTAATGAACCACATTTCTGATGCGAATGAATTCCATGTGTGGGAAGGGGTACATATTCCACTCCCTTGCTTCCTTTACGCTCCTGAAACGGGTTGGTCTTTCTTCTCTTCTGGCGTATTTGAGCACGGCCATAAAGCCGTCGACCGCTACGTGATCAACCACGGTCGCGTCAACCGCATTGCCGATGCTAGTTTCCCCATGGGCGAGGTACACATCGAAGGCGTACACGGCAAAAAGGAAATGATGTTGGTGAATGGCAAAGAAAAAGAAGTTGAAGTTTTTTATGCGCACCACGATGGAAAGGAATACAAACTCGACAAGCCAAGTACTCTGGATGGAGGCATGATGGGTGGAGGAATTACCTCCTTCTACGATTTTTCCATCACCAAAAACGTATTCACGATGATGCTGGCGGCTTTGTTGCTGATTGTGATTTTTACGGCAGTACGCAATGGCTACCGCAAAAATGAAGGCAAAGCTCCCAGTGGCATTCAATCTTTCTTCGAACCTTTCTTTGTGTTCATTCGCGATGAAGTAGCAAAACCTATGATTGGCCAAAAACACTATGAGCGTTACATGCCTTTCATCATGACCTTGTTCTTCTTCATCCTCTTTTGCAATTTGTTGGGTTTAATGCCCTTTTTTCCAGGCGGTTCCAATGTAACGGGCAACTTAGGCGTTACCATGGTGCTTGCCGTTCTTGTATTTATCGTTACCAATGTTAGTGGAAACAAACACTACTGGCAACACATTCTTTGGATGCCTGGAGTGCCTTCGTTTGTGAAGGTATTGATTTTGACTCCGGTTGAAATTTTGGGTTTGGTCATCAAGCCTTTCTCCCTGATGATTCGTCTTTTTGCCAACATATCTGCTGGTCACATCATCATTTTGAGTTTGATCGGTTTGATTTTTGTGTTTGGTGAAAATGGAACCAATCTTGGTGGTGGTATCATGGGTGCTGTTTTAGGAGGAGCCTTTACCGCGTTTATGAACCTGATCGAATTGTTGGTTGCGTTCTTGCAAGCCTTCGTGTTTGCCATGCTGACGGCTTCTTACATCGGAGCTGCAGTCGAGGAAGGACACCATGATCATCACGACGAGACGCATCACGCACATTAAACTGGGTTCAACGTTCGAAAGTTCGAAGGTTCGAGGGGTGTCCCCCGAACTACGAACCCCCGAACTACGAACCCCCGAACTACGAACTTTTTAACTCAATATAAATATCCTCACAATGGGAGCAATTGGAGCTGGAATTGCAGCGCTTGGCGCTGGAATCGGTGTAGGTCTGATCGGTAGCAAAGCAATGGACGCTATCGCACGTCAGCCAGAAGCAGTAAACGACATTCGTGCAAACATGATCTTAACTGCGGCTTTCGTAGAAGGTGCTGCTTTGTTTGCGATTGTAGTTGGTCTGTTGGCAGGTTAATACCTACCCGTAGTTCAAGAACTACAACACCTATGGAATGCCGGACAGCAGCGGTTGGCTCGTGGTCCGGCATTCATCAGGTAAATAGCCCATTGTGGTACGGGTTCTACTAGGAACACATACCAACTCAATCAGGAAAGTCATCTTTTTAATATATCCGCCGTTGAATCGGCGCTACAAAGCATAAAACATGACGCAGTTTGTTTTTTTTGGCGGCTTTTCAGTCATGCAACCCGATCCCGGTCTGATATTTTGGACCTCGGTGATCTTTATTTTGATCTGGTTTGTACTGGGTCGTGCGGCTTTCCGCCCGATTCAAAATGCGCTAAAAAAGCGGGATTCCGACATCCAACATGCATTGGATGAAGCCAAACGCGCCCGGGAAGAAATTGGCAAAATGCAATCGCAGAATGAACTTTTGTTGAGAGAAGCGCAGGAACAACGCACTGCGATCTTGAAAGAGGCAAAAGAGATTCGTGAAGCGACCATCAAACGTGCCGAAGAGGAAGCAAAGGCAAAAGTGAAAGCGATGCTTGCTGAAGCCAAAACCGACATCGAGCACATGAGCTTGGAACTCAAAACCAGCATCAAAAATGAACTGGGCAATATGGCCCTCGACATTGCCGAGAAACTGGTACGCAAAGAGCTCAAGAGCAACACCGAAAATATGGAGCTCGCGCAAAAATTGGTGGAGGAAATCAAATTTAATTAGCAGAGGTAAGGGATTTGGGAGATTCTAGGCAGACGACCACAAGCGCAGCTTGTGCCAAGATGTCTCGATCACACCCACACCCACACCCACACCCACACCTCATATGTCGGTAAATAGAATTGCATCTCGCTACGCCAAATCACTGATCGATTTGGCCGTAGAGCAAAATAACCTGGAGAAAATTCACCAGGATGTGGAGCACTTGCGTCGAATGATCAAGAGCAGCAAGGATTTTGTCAACTTCTTGCGCAGCCCGGTGATCCAATATTCGCGCAAGAAAAAAGCACTGGAGGCTTTGCTCCAAGGCAAATTTGAGGACTTGACTTTCAAGTTTGTCGACTTGCTGGCTGCCAAAAAACGGGAAGCTTATTTGCCGGAAATTGCTGATGAATTCATCATCCAATACCGGACCTTGAATAAGATTTCTCAGGCGATCATCATCACCGCAGGAGAAATCACCCCTGAATTGGAAGCCCAGATCAAAGATAAGCTTCAACAGGCTGCGGTTGGATTCGCCAATGTAGAAGTGGTGACCAAAATTGATCCCAGTCTGATTGGTGGCTTTATCCTTGAATTTGAAGGCCACGTTTACGACGTAAGCGTAAAGTACGAATTGGATCAAATGCGGAAGGAGTTCAAAGGCAACTTGTTTGAATCCGCGATTGGAAGATAAATTTTTGACGAATAGCTAAAGAGATGATCCATAAACTATGCCGCTCATTCGCTAATCGCTATAGCTTCACTTATTTAAATAACCTCCCATCAGCGCTCACCGGGAGGTGCAAATTCGATAAACAATAGTTGACTTTAGACCAAAAGAAATTTCTCAGATACTCAAGCAGCAGATCTGGATTTGGATCTGCTTCCGAATTGGAGAGTTTTGTTTACCGTATTGCAAGTAGGCGACGGTATCGCTCGTGTTTATGGTCTGAATAGTGCTCAGGCCGGTGAATTGGTAGAATTCGAATCGGGCGTGCAAGCCATCGTATTGAACCTAGAAGAAGACAACGTAGGGGTTGTATTGATGGGTGACGGCGATGGAATCAAGGAAGGTTCACGCGTAAAACGCACCAGCCGTATTGCTTCGATTGAAGTAGGCGAAGGGTTCGTAGGCCGCGTCGTGAATCCACTCGGTCACCCGATCGACGGTCGTGGACCAATCACAGGAGCAAAATACGAAATGCCATTGGAGCGCAAAGCGCCAGGGGTAATCTTCCGTCAGCCCGTAAACGAACCACTACAAACGGGTATCAAGGCCATCGACGCCATGATTCCAATCGGTCGTGGTCAACGCGAATTGATCATTGGGGACCGCCAAACGGGTAAAACGGCCATTGCGTTGGACACCATCATCAACCAACGCGAATTTTACGACCGTGGCGAACCCGTGTTCTGCATTTATGTCGCTTCTGGCCAAAAGGCTTCTACGGTTGCCAACGTGGCAAAGACCCTGGAAGATGCTGGTGCCATGGCTTATACCGTAATCGT
>NZ_JADKCX010000007.1 GCF_016718685.1 Haliscomenobacter sp.
TTAGAAACCTTAGCGTCACCTCAGATTGTGCATCAAAAGTATAATCGGCATTAGAGCGATTGAACACTAAAATTCGGAACAACTCTTTTTTCGTTCCAAAATCAATCCCCTCTACTCCTTACAAAACAAGGGCAAACCCACCAACGGCTTCCGTTTCCCATCCGCCCCACTGTACCCCACAAACAAACTCTGCCCTTCAAAATCCTCAAAATATTCTACCCGGAACGGATGCAACCCTTTTTTCAAAGCGATATCTCCACCCCGCGCACGCTCTTCGTGTGAACCATCATTGTCGACCACCAACTGATCCTGGATGTACAACTTGGAGCCGTCGTCGGAGCGGGTATAAAAGTAGTACAGCCCATCTTCGGGGATGTCCACAAAACCCTCGTAAACCACCGCGTAGTGGTCAATGCGTTCGCCGGCCAGCAATGCTACGTTAAAATCCTGCACCGTGCCCGTTCGACGTGGCGTCAAGGTTTTAAAATTGGGCAAAACCTGAAAATCGCCCTCGTAATAACGATAAGCCATCCCAGGTTTGTTGGGCTTGGCTTTGCTCGGTTCCATTGGCAAAACTTTGCGGTAAACCTGCTGCCAGATGTTACTGCTTGCACCGTTTTTGGTATTGAAATAACGAACTTTCAGGGTCGTGGTGTTGGTCATGGAAATTGCCCCCTGGTAAGTTTTGGCGTTGAGGCCAGGTTCCGTGCCATCCAGGGTATAGCGTAGACTTAGTCCGGGCTGGGGCTGTTGTAGTTCCATTTTTTTGTCGGTCAAAAAAATGGCCCGTTCTTCAAGTGCCGGACTGGGGGGCGTAAAATCGATGGTGATGGGCAGGGTTCCTTCCAAGCGATAAGGCGCTTCCATAAACGCGGAGGGCAAGTTCATTTGCCAATCCAGTTCCAGCGGCGCAACTTTCTCAAAAGAGCCTTTCCCCGTGAGCGCAAATTCAAAATCAAGCTGCCCGGTACTTTGTGGTGCAATTTTCAATTTGAACTTGCTCTGATCTGGACTCAATTGATGGTGATGGTACATTTTTCCATCAAGAACAGGGTATCCTTGCCTTTGTTTTGGATGCTCAATAAAACCTGCGCCCGCTGCGCATTGATTTTCAACACCTGGGGTTTGAAGTTGACGGCATCCAGCATGGCTTTGGCTTTGGCTAGACCCACTTCATCAACAATGTCGTCGTTGTGCATGCCGCTGAGGGCCAGGTTTAGCAGTTCGGGACCATTCTCGGTCATGGTCACCCAGGTGACGTGGTCAAACTCCTGGAAGCGGGGGCCGCGCAGTTGACTACCGCCACCTGTTGAAGCGAGGATGTAGTAGTTGCGGCTGTTGCGCTGGGTTTTGAGGTATTGGTGGTTGTGGCCAGCAAATACCGTGTAGGGGCGGGATTGAAGCGCCGTTTCAATTTCAGTAAACCCATTAAAATCCTTGTAATTCCAAACCGGGTGGTGCATGAACAACATCGTCCAACGCACATTTGGGTTGTCTTTGATGGCCTTGGTTACGTAATCAATTTGGCTGCGGCTGATGCTCAAGCCATCGCCGTCATTGGAGTCCATGGTGATGAACAATACATCTTTGTACACAAAATGATACCAGGCTTTGCCGTAGCGTTCAAGCCAGGTCTTGCGCATGACTTCGTTGGAGATGTCGTGGTTGCCGGGCAGTGCGAAGAAACGCATCCGCAAATTGGCCATAAAACCATCCCATTCTGCCCATTGTCGGTCAATTTCTTTTTGGTCTTTGCTGTACCCTTCAATAAAATCGCCCACCGACATGACAAACTCCGGGTGGAGTCGATTCAATTTTTCGATGGCTTTTTCAAAAACGCCGTCGCGGTGGCCGCCCGTGCGATCGGTCACGATGGCAAATTGAAAGGATTTCGGGTCGTTTTCAAAAGGTTTTTTCGTCCAGGGATTGACTTGGGTAGAATCAACTTTGAAGACCTGGGCTTGGGCAATAGTCGCGAATTGTGCTGAAATGATTGCAACGAGTAGCGCTACGCTGAAGATGTATTTGGTTAGATGATCCATTTCAAGTTGGCTTTATGATGAAAAAACTGCTTTGTACAAAGCAAATAAAACCAATAGAAATGAGCCTGGTGTTAATTTGGCATTAATTAATTCCTCCTCTCGCCCCTACTCCGGCTGAAACACCTTCTGCTTAAACCCAAAAGAAAACACCGACTTCTCCACTGGAACCATCAGCAAAAAATCCCTCAAGGCATCTTGCCGGCGAAACAAAACTTTGCCCCGCACCTTCTCTCCCTGCGCCAGGGTTGTTTTCCGCAAGGTATAATCCATCCAAAAGCCACGCTCTCTGATGGTGGGTGCATTGGGTTCAAAAGGGCCGACGTTGGCTTGGACCGCGGATTCAGAAGCAGAATTGATCACCAGCGGGACGGATAAAAACAGATTGGTGTTGTCGTTATTGCGGTTGTTGCGGATTTCGTTGTTGTTGTTATTACTGTTGTTGTTGTTGTCCTTGTCGTTCACTTCCGAGACGACCGCAGCGGTAACCGCAGCCACCGCTACAACGCCTGCCAGTACCGCTGCATTTTTTGCATTGGCTTCGCGAACGTTTTCTCGCACCTCCATCGAAAAAAGTTCTTTCTCTGGATCGATAGCAAAGTAGCGGGTTCCGGTATTGGTGGTCAGGTAGAATTGCTCCGGTGCCACCAATTGATCGCTTTGGCTTAAATTGGTGATGTCGACATTGAAGATCAGGAAATCTTTCTCGGCATGGTCAAAAGCAGCTCGGCCAAAAAGGCTGTCTACGCTTTGTTCCACGATGGCTTGTCCATAATCCCAGCGCACCTTTTGGTCGGCGGCTGGTTCCATGCGGATCACGGCCTGCGGAGCAAAACAGGCACTCAGGCCAAGTACCATACCTGTGGCAAAAACCAGTGTTTTTAAGTAAATTTTCAGTTTCATTTGCGTCGGGTTTTGTATGCTACAAGGTACAACAACGCAGTAAATTGGTCAAACAAGCTTGCGTTAAAATGGTGTTAAAAGCTGGTTTTCAATATACTAAACGACCCTCTTGCGTCACCAAGATTATACAGTTTACAGGGCAATCCGCACGGAAACATTGTGCGTACCGCTCCAAACCTTGCTGGCACGGTAAGCATAATCCACGCTGATTTTGGTGTTTTTTTCCACTTTACTCAAGGGGAAAGTCACCGAGCCACCCGCACTCAATCCGGTATAAATGGGTGCTTGAATGGGATCAGCTACATTCAAATCGGACTTGTACCCCGCACGCAACATAAAACGCTCATCGAAGGCGTATTCTGCTCCAGCGCCGAGGTTATCGCGTGAAAATGAGTTGGAAGTGAAATTACCCAATACGGTAAAACGATGTTTTTCCAAAAAAAGTAAGTCATAAGAAGCGCCGATATTGAGCAAGGAAGGCAATTCAAAACGGGCACCCCGCTGATCTACGGTGATGTCGTATGGTTGGCCATTCGGGCTGGGGCGTTGGATGGAGAGGGCTTCCCCTTTGTAAGTCATCGGCGAACCTACGTTGCGCAGGCTGATGCCAAACTTAAAATTGTCTTCCTCTCCCGTAACGTACTGGATTCCGGCATCAATGGCAAAGCCAAAAGCGGATACGTTGGCCAAGGACTCCGAAATTGCCCGAAAAAGCACACCCACCGATACCTTGTTTTCAAACTCATGGGCAAACGCAAAACCCAGGTTAAAAAAGCTGGGGGAGTACGTTCCGCCCGTACCTTCGGGTTGGTTGGTCGTGGTTACTTCGATGTCTCCAAAATCCACCGCCATCAAACTCAAACCCATCACGCTTTTTTTGCCAATTTTGGCGCTCACTGCGGCTGAACTCAGGTTAATGCCCGTACCCTGTAAGTATTGGGTACTACCAAAACCAAAATCCAGTTTATTGATCCGGGCCATCCCCGCTACATTGAGGTTCATGGATTCCACCCCGCGCACCAAGGAGGTGCTCATGCTGTGCAACCCTGCTGTACGTGCCCAGGGATCCATCAGCAATTCATAGGCACCTGCTTCACCTTGACGGTCGGGGTTCCCTGCCTGAACTGCGCTGCAGCACAATGAAATAATGATGAGGGAAAAGTATATTTTTTGCATAAAAAGCCTTTTTGGAAGAAGAGTGAAAAGTGAAAGCAAATAGCGACAATGGAAATCCGCTATTCACTTTCATTTTCGCTTTTACTCATTAAAGTCCTGATGGATCAAATTTCCGGTTTACACCAAACCACTTGATGGTACGTTGTCCCAGTTCTCCGGCATCCACATGAATCAGGTACACCCCACTCGAAATAGGGATTCCCTTGTTGTTCTTCAGGTCCCATTCCAGGGCAGGCGTGATCTGTTTTTGTTGAATGGCCCGGTTGTTGCCCCTCGGAATTTCACCTGTTTCATCGCGCCGATACTGCCGAATGAATTTGCCGTCCAGTGAATAAATCGTGATGATACACTTGGCTGGCAAGTTGGTAACTTTCACCGTAGTAGTAAACTGCGAAACTTCGTAATCGGAGAATCCGTAGTACGGGTTAGGTGACACCTTGATGAGGGTCATTGCGCTGTCTATCCCTCTTCGATCCAGGGTTTCGGCCTGTTTCCCATCGATGCGGAAGCGGTACACCGGATAGCCCCTTTCTCTTAGTCCGGCGACACCCGTGCGGCGATCTACCTGATAAGGGTTGGTGACCCTCAGTTTGACCACTACATCTTCAGGAATCAACCCATTCCGATACGTTTTAAAGCTGATCCCTGGCCTTGGCAAAACCAGACCAGACCAGGTAACTTCTCTCAATACCCGACCCTTGTTGACCGGGCTGTTGTTGGGCCGCAATTGTCGGCTCAATACCTTGCAGCTATCGTAAGCGGTACGCGTTACATACACGAAATGTTGTCCACCAGCAAAATAAGCACCTAAATTACCGTTGGCCGAACCACCCAAATTGATCAAACTGTTGGGGTTAAACATCATGTCGCGCCCAATATTGATCAAAGGATCGTTGGTTCCGCCATAAACCGAGTTTTCCCCAAAGAAAACATTCAATCTTTGCCCGGTTTCAACATCAATGGCATAACCAGGAAACCAGCCAAACCCTACTCTGGAGAGTGTCGGATCGGGGTTGGTCTCTACGTCGGGCAATCCATCATTGTTGGCGTCTTCTTTCGTTACGTTGGGTGAACCCCGCAAGTCGAAGTGCCTGCGAATGGCCGTTTCTCCGGGAGCACGTTCGGTTTCAAAACCCTGTAAGGGATAATACCGGTTGGCTGTTTCAATCACAATACAACGGCTCCAGAGGTTTTTATCGGCAGTGAATACGATGTCTACGTTGTTGACATCAGAGAGTCTGGCTTGAGTGCGCAAGAAAGCACTCCCTGACAAATCCGACCAGGCCGGTGTAATGTAAGGTGTATTCTGCTCGTCCTTGATGCGGTAATTGGCAAGGAAAAACGGCGCAAAATAACCCGGCCCAATATTGGTCAATGCCTCACGTGGGTCGAATAATTGATCCGGCTCTCCATCTCCAGTGGCCACAAAATCGAACACTTTGGTGTCAAATTCGGTTTGCCCGGCGATGAATTCATCTTTGATGCCAAATACCCAAGGGCTGGCACCTGAGCGCAGGTATTCTTCTTCATAACCAATCCCACCGTTCTGTTCGTCTTGATCTACCCCTGGTTCATTGGTTTGTCCTACCGAGATGGAAAATCCAAATTCTTTGACAATCTGCTCATTGAGGTCATCGATGGATTTTTCGGAGCGGATTACCGCACTTTGTGGATTGCTCAAATTGCGCAACTCCCAGCGCACTGGCGGATCAAAACGATCGTTGTTCATGTCCCCATCCACAATTCGCAACTCAAATTCTCCGTCCTGAACTTCCAATGGATTGAATATTTTGACCCCAATCGGACCCCGTCCAGCGCGGTAGGTGATCTCCGGTTTTTGGGCAAAAGTTCCCTGAACAATGGCGTTGCGGGTTTCGCTGTTCATGTCCAGGAAATTCAGCCCCGTACCAGCGCCAGCCAGGCGGGTGACCACCGCGCCATCTCCGTAAGTCGCATTGAGGTTTCGGTCGGTAATGGGTCGAGGAATCACGGTATAAAAAGGATTAAATCCATCCCCGATGTTGCGACGGCCTTCCAGATAGGGCCGCCGCTGCCCCAGTACTACCTTGGGTTCAAAAGGTCGGTAGTTGTTGTACGCATAAGCTATGGCTACAAAATAATATTTTTTATGGTTGACCAACCGGCGGTCGCCAGAAGCAAATTGGTCTTCGGTAATGCGAAAAGTGTGTTGAATCCCCTGGTCGTTGCCCTCTACTTTTAACTGAGGAATGTAAAAATCTGCTCCGGTGGGGTTGTCCACTGAACTCCAGTTGAATACCCGTCCTACCGTATTTTTGATGTCAACCTGGTAAATCAAACGGGCTTTGTCGGGATCTTCCAAGCTGGACACGGTTACATCCGAACCAGAAAGTTGATACAGTTTGTAGCCTTCAAAGCGGAATAAACTGTCGACAACACCGGCAGGAATTTGCAGTCCTCTTTGGGCATAAGCCTCATAAGCATTGTTCGATGTAATGGTGTCATTGGTAAACACCGCAATGATTTCTTTGTCCATTTCAATGAAATCCACATCCGGAGCGTCAGGCCCATCGGTCAATTCAAAGCAGTTGTCGAACAGCGCTTGAGCAATGTCATCCGCTTCCAATAACTTCGAAATATCCGGACAGGGATATTGCTGATCTGCCACCCATACTGCTCCAACGATCAGTTCGTTCAATGCCCCCGGATCCAGGCGAAAAGGGCCGGACGCCTGAATGGTCCGGCGATCGCCAAAGGGCAAATCCGCCGAGCACATGGTCCAACCACGGGTATTGTTGGGGGCATCCGTAAAGGCATATTTAATTGCGGCGCCATCCTGATAGGCATCATCTCCGAAAGTAAAGGGAGTACCATCACGCCAGGAGCCCGACAAATAATTGTAATATTCTTGTGCGTTGGCAGGGTCGGTCGTACCGGGTATGGGGCTACCGACGTTTCGGTTATTGTAGTAGGTAAAGGAGGACATGCCAATTTCTTCACCGTTCTCATCCAAGGGCCCGCGGAAATAATCTACGCCCAACAAAGGAACTTCATCACAATAGGTGTTCACTGCTCCATCACAAGTACATCCGGTGGTGCCATCCAGGGCGTCTTCGTTATAGATATAGGCTAGACTCCGGCTGGTATCACAACCGACGTAATCGTCGGTAAAACAACCCAAATCCGGGTCAACCCACATGGCAAAATAAGTAGAATCGATACTTTCAACGGCGCGGTTGATCAATTTATACCGTTGGAAGGTCATGTCGTTGATCTCATCGTTGGTGGCATAGGAAAAAGCCTGTACTTGTACCTCCATTTGAATGGGGTCACCTTGAGATTCGGCGTGAATGTTTCCAGCGTCGTTGTAAATCCAGAAGATCATTTCATCAGGAAACTGGGGTTTATCCAAACAGCCCCGGATTTCGATCACCGGAAAGTCTCCCAGTTCGGGATTGTAGTTGCCATCCCCGTCCTGGTCCCAAAACCCGGCTAATCCCTGGCGAGTTGAGGGTAGTGAGAAGCCGTGAATTTCTTCAAAAAACTCATTGCCCGAAGCAGGCCAGCCCTTGATGTCCCGCGGGATTTGATCTGGATTGTAGGTTTTACCCGCATTTACGGCAGCATTCCAATTGCGCAAGTGCTCCCGGATACTCTCTCCTTTTACCACAAAAAAACGGTCCCAACGAGCACAAGTTTCTTTATCGGTTTTGCCACTGGCATTCAGCGGACCCGGGAAAAAATCAAACTGCCGATCGGCCCGTCCAAAAGTTTGGGCTGCCAATTTGAGGTTGCCTGCGGGGTCTACCCCACCCAACCAAACTGCACCAGCAAAAATGGACGACACCTCTGGCAATCCAGGGGCAACTTTAGGGACGACATAACGTCCATCGGTACTGTTCCACCAAACATCTCCACCCGTAGTTAGGCGGGCACGAACGTTGTTGATGGCTTGATCAATCTGGGCCACGGCATTGTTGCAATCCTCCAGGTAGCGCAGCTCCGGTTTGGTGGGCGCTGGCCGTTTCGGATTGTTTTTCCCCGTATGATAGGCCAGTGCTGTAGTATTCAGTAGCGCCAATCCACAAAGAACCAATAGCCAGGATTTCAAATGTCGCATATTCGATAAATATTTACTAATCAAAATGTTGTGTCATTAAGCATTCTGAATCGTGCACAATTCTGCTTAGAAATTATAAATGGCACCGATGTAAATCCGGCGTGGCAGGCTGTACAATCCCGGGTTGATGATCGCCCATTGGTAAGAAGCCAAATACGCCTCTACTTCACGAACCGAGTTCTGGATGTTGCGCAGTTTGTCCTGGCCATTGGCCGATGCAAGGAAACCATCATCGGTAGCTGAGCCGGTTGCTGGATAAACATTGAGCACATTTTGTCGGTTCAACAGGTTGGATACCCGGCAATAGATGTTCAATCCACCCCCTTTGGCAAAGTTGATGGTTTTATCAATCCGGGCATTGAGGGTAAAGGTCCAGGGCTTACGGGCTCCGTTGATGGAGCCGATCGTTTGGGTTCCACCCAATTCCAGTGGTGTTCTCCGGGCAGTATAAGGACGACCGGACACGCCAATGGCTTGCAGGTTCAAACCCGCGTCAGCCAAAAATTTGGGGATATTGGATTGATCCTTGAAAAAGCGGTAGTCAAAATTGAAGTTGAGGCGATGCCGTTCATCGTAATTGAGCGGAAAAAGGGTGCGCAGGTTGCCGCGGCTGGTCAAGCCACGCTGAGAATTGGCATCGGAACCGGTTCCATCCGCGAACTGTAAGGTGTAATTGGCGTTGAGGGTGGCGTTGCCCGTACGGCGCAGCTCATATTCAAAACTAAATCCTTTCACGGTACCAAAATCCAGGTTGTCGTAAGTGGTATATTGGGTAATAATGGGTACCGGGAAAAAGGTACGCACTTGAATCCAGTTGCGGATCTCCTTATAGTATGCCGACACTTTCAGCTTTGAAGTCTCGGTCAAACGTTGTTGGAAACCAACTTCGTAGTCAATGGTGCGCTCAGGCTTAAGGTTTGGGTTGTTTTTCACCGCTCCTGGGTTGTCCGTAAAGTAAAAATAATCTACGGCCGTAGAGATGGTATTCGTAGCCGGGCGTTGAACCAGGATATCGTAGTGGGCAAAAAAGTTGGCGTCGTCTGAAATGGGGAAAGAAAAGGCCAGACGAGGCATGATGTTGATTTGTGCTTTGTAATCTTCAAAAGAGGCTTCCGGATTAAAATCCCTCGATTTGATGTAGTTAGAGATTTTCGAAGCATTTTCATCCTTGTATTTGGGAAAAACCAAGCCCCCAGAGAAAATTTCAATCGGGCTATTCACCGGCGAACCATTGGGGCGATACCATTGATCGCCATCCCGGTAGGCCTCAATATTGGTTCCCGCGTCGTTGAGGTACACTTTGTATTCATCCCCGATATTCCCGGGGCGGGCACCTCCAAATTGGTCGTGGTATTCACTGGCGCCCATAATTTCGTACAAGGAATATGGATCCTTGAGCACCTTGGTATTGGCGTCGTAACGATCTACCCGCAAACCCAAACGCAGGATGATGTCGCGGAAAGTAAACTTGTCCTGAATGTAAAATGCCGAATAAATGGGGCGATTGGGAGCTACCGGGAAGGTGCGTACCCCGTCCGCATCGGTGGCGGTGAAGAAATCATTAAAGGTACCGTCAAATTGTTTTCCCAAATAATCATACCCATAATAGCTGATGATGCCTTGATCATTGAGTTCTTTCGCCGAAAACATGCTCAAACTCAATTCACTTGGATCCATCCCATCCACGTTCACATATTCGGTCAATGGAATGTTGTTTTTTGCCCGAATGGAACGATAAAACTTGTTGTCTTCGTTTTGGGCAATCGAGAGTTGCCGCAAGTTCAGCGTGAGCGGCTGGCCATTGACGGTATCGGTGATGCTGCCAATGTTTTCAGCGCCCTCTACAATCCCTAATATGTGGTTGTTGGCCTGTTGACGGGCAATGTTCCACAAGGTTTGAGGAGCGACTACGTATCCACGGTCGGTGCGTTGTTCATAGATGAATCCGATCTGGATGTTGTGGCGTCCCTGGTCCGAGTTTCCTGGCACCAGGTCAAAGTTCGTTCGCCCGTGAAAAGTATACAAGTCGCCATTGCTGAAGCTAGCCTGATTGTAAACCGAACCCACGTTGGTATGAAAGCCCCAAGACCCGGTATAGACGTCGGAAATCAAGCCATTGGGTGCCACAAAATTGCCCAAGGCAAGTACAGATCCCCCCTCCTGAACACTGGGAATAAAAATTCTGCCAATTTGGGAGTTGACACCTTCATTCGGGGTTAAGCCCATCACATTGTTGTAATTGGCCAAAACCGGATTGGAGGTGCCCGGGGTATATTTGCGCAGAACCTGCCGGTAATCCGTATGTTGCAGCACGTTTTGCTGCGTAACCCGATCGAAGACAAAATTGAAAGTAGGCACCCACTCGATGTCGAATTTGCCTACGTGTCCGTATGCAAAATAGTTTTGTCCGTGCCGGGCATCGGCTACATCCCCTTTGGTTTTTTCATATCCAAACTGCAAGGTATAGGAAGCATTTTGGATGAGCGAGTTGTTGTTGGTATTGTTTTGCCCTGGATTTGCGGCGCCTCCTAGTCGATGCCGAAAACGGAATACCCCCCGGTAGGTATTGGTATTGTTTAATGGGTTGTTTTCACTATTGAGTAGCCGCCAGCCGCCGGGCGTAAACTGGTCTTGTTCATCAACATAAGATCCACTGAAAGAAAGATCAATGGCCTTGTTCAGCCTGGCATCCAATTTTCCAGTCACATCAATCCTTTTGTACCGTTCGTTGGGGCGCGTACTGAGTGAATTGACGTCGTCTTGTTTCAGATAGTCGGCATTGACCAAAAAGGAGCCCTGGCTGCTGATGATTGGGTTGGCCTCTAATTCTAGCAGTTTTTCCGGTTTAACCTGAAACAAGGGGACAGACGAAGGATTGTCATCCAATTGATCGGTATAACGCCCCGAAAAGCGATACCCCAGAATAGAATGCCCTTGTTTGTTTTTGAGAATTGGTCCGCTCAAGTTGACCCCCGCCAGGGTATTGCTAAAATTGTCGAGGTACTTGGAACTTTCCACTTCCGCGCCACCCGTAAACGCACTGGCAGGGCCCTTGGTGGTAATGGAAATGATGCCCCCGGTCACGTCGCCATATTGAGCTTCCATACCTCCGGTAATCACCTGGAGTTGTTCGATTTCGGTTTCGGGAATGAGGTTACCGCGTACCCGAATACCATCGATGTAATAATCGGTATTCGTGGTGCGAGACCCCCTTACCGTAATGGCACGGCCTTCATCGGATGAGGCCAAACCCGCCGAAGTTGCAGCCAATGCATTGATGTTGCGGGTAGGCAGGTTGCGGATTTGTTCGCTGGTGATCACTGAGCCGGAAGTGGTATTGTCCTGCTCGATCAGCGGGACTCGATATTGGGTGATGTTGACTACATCCAATACAATTCCACCTTGAGACTCCAACTCAATGTCAGCCTTGTTTGACTTGCCTGCTAGCACCTTAATGTTGGCGATTCGGCTTTGTTTGTAGCCAAGGTAGGAAACTTCAACATCATAGGTTCCAGGATCAAGATCCGGAAAATTGAAGTTGCCCTTATCGTCGGTATCGGTTCCGGTAAGTTGTACACCGTTTTTATAAAGCGCCACAGAGCCAAAGGATATCGGCTCTTTGGTCTCTTTATCGGTAATTTTACCGCTCAAAGAGGTCTGCGCAAGAGACAGCGTTGTAATGCTACAAAACAATAAACAACACAGTAGTAATTTATGCATCATATGCAGGGTGTTTTCCACAAAAGTAAGACTGGCGATAAAGTTAAGACTTTATTAAAAAGTTCATCTGACAATGAACGACAAATACGGATTTTCTCCGCATGCTTTTAGCGTTTATAGCAACATTCCTGCATTTTGTCGATTATTGCGGTTTCGGAGCAAAAAAAAAATCATCTTGCATGCAACTTTTATGAGGCTTTATCGTCTTTAACAATATAATCATCCGGCTGACTTGCCTGAGGGCTTGGCTAAACTGAGCTATAACATACCATAACAAATCGTCTGATTTGGCGTGTGTCAGTTTTTTCAAGCCTTGAAACCGACCAAATACTTCCAAAGAGTTTACATCTGTAAGCACTGCCTTGTTTTGTCTCAAGTCAGCTTAGCGCACGTCTAATTTTTTTGTTTTAGGCAAAAAATGAAAACAAGTGCTAAAAAAGAATGGATTGTTGAGCAATATCCCAACAACCCATTCTTGGAAATTAATGCAAGAATTTAAGAGAGTTTTTTCATACTAATCCGTATTGGCATGCCACGCAAGTTTGCGTGGCATCTTTTTTTATTAACCAAATGTAAAAAAACTTTCAGTTTCTGAAATTTTTCAGCCAAAAAAAATGGCTTTTGTGATCTCCAACCACGGGATAAAGTTTACTTTAGTCGAGTCAAAATCACGGTAAATGCTTAAATCCTTGCTGCCTGCGCTACTTTGGGCCTCGATCATTTTATTGCTTTCTGCGCATCCCCAAATGGGCGTTCCTCACCCAATTTGGGTGATTCAACCAGACAAAATTGCCCATGCCGGAGCCTATGCCCTCCTTGCCTTCTTGTTGCACTACGGTTTTAGGCAGCCGCTAATGCCGGTTGTTTTGGGCACTGTTTACGGAATTTGTATTGAATTCATGCAGCAAGCCTTTTTTTATGGCCGTCAGCTCGATGTTTTTGACATGGTTGCCAATCTGGTCGGTTGTTTGTTGGGTGTATGGTTTTTTTCCCGTTTTGCGCATCTTTTACCCTTTCTGCGCAAATAGTTTGGTCGTGCTTCAACACATTGGGGCCGGCAACCGTTTTTTTTAGGAATCAAAGTTTATCTTTAGTGCCTTATATCTATATTTAGGCTAACCAAAATTTAAGCGGTACCAATGAGAAAGATGTGGTTACTTGTAGCAACGATGTTGCTCTGTGTAGGATGGTCGATGGCGCAGGACGCCAAGTTGGCGCAGCAATACCTGGCCGATGGGGAATTTGAAAAGGCCGTAGTGCTTTTTGAAAAATTATACACCCAGGACAACGACAATGATTACTATTTTGATCGATACATCGAGTGCCTGATGGAGCTGCAACGCTATGAGGATCTGGAGCGTAGCCTGGTCAAACAAATCCGCCGACGCCCCAACGAAAGCCGCTTGTACGTCAACTATGGCCGCATGTATGAGCAGCAAGGCAAAGAAGAAGAAGCCAAAAAACAGTACCGCAAAGCCATTGAACAATTGCCCAAAGACCGGTATGCGGTGAGCAAACTGGCCAACGCTTTTAGTGCCGCCAACAAATACGATTTGGCAGTAGAAACGTACGAGAAAGGAGCAAGCATGCTCAACGACCGGCAATTTTTTTCCTACAGCCTGGCCGATCTTTACCGCCGCAAAGGCGATGTCGCGAAAATGATCGAACAATACCTCAATAGCCTCGATGCTTTTCCAGAACGAGTAGACAACATCAAGAGTATCTTTCAGCGCTACCTTTCCGCAGAGGATATGAACGTATTGCAGCAACAACTTTACGACCGCATCCAAACGGCGAGCAACTCCGGTTCTGTACAATACATCGACATGCTGGCCTGGGCTTTTTGCAGAGAAAAGATTACAAGAATGCCCTGCGTCAGGTACGTGCACTGGACAAACAGCAAAAAGGGGACGGCCTTCGCGTATACCAACTGGCTCAAATAGCCTCCAATGACAAAGATTACGATGTAGCCATTGAAGCCTACCAATACGTAATTGATAAAGGCGCTGGAACCCCTTTCTTTGTCGAATCAAAACAAGAATACCTGCGTTGCCGCCGCAACAAACTGGTAGAAGGATACACCTATAGCAAAGAAGAACTCCTGGAACTGGAGCGACAATACGAAACCTTCATCAACGATTACGGTAAATCGCGCAGCACCGCTGCGCTGATCATGGAATTGGCCGATCTGGAAGCCATTTATCTCAATAATCTTGACAAATCCATCACCCTGCTGGCGGAATTGATCACCTTGCCCGGCATTACAGCCGGAACCCTGGGACAAGCCAAACTCAACCTTGGTGATTATTACTTGATGAAAACCGAGGTTTGGGAATCGACTTTATTGTATTCGCAAGTTGACAAATCGTACAAAGATGATATTCTGGGCCACGAAGCCCGTTTCCGCAATGCCCGTTTGGCTTATTATTCTGGTGATTTTGAATGGGCGCAAGCGCAATTTGAAATCCTCAAAGCATCAACCGCCAAACTGATTGCCAACGATGCCCTCGATATGTCGGTGTTCATTTCGGACAACCTCAACCTGGATACTACGGCCACTGCGCTGGAGTATTACGCTGAAGCAGACATGTTGATTTTTCAAAATCGCTTTACGGAAGCATTCAGCAAACTGGATAGTTTGATCAGGGAGTACCCCAACCACTCCCTGGAGGATGATGTGTGGTACCTCAAAGCCAAAGTTTTCACCAAAAAACGCGATTACGCCCAGGCGGGTAAGATGTACCAAATGATCATCGATAATTATCCCGACGAGATTCGCGCCGACAATTCCATTTTTGCCTTGGCCGAATTGTATGAAAATGTGAACCAGTTGAATGATAAAGAGAAAGCGTCGAAACTATACGAGAAGCTCTTTATCGACTTCTCGGGAAGTACTTTTGCTGTAGAGGCAAGAAAACGGTATCGACTGCTGAGAGGAGATAAAATACAATAGGGAGTGATGAGTGATGAATTATGAGTGATCAATTGACCAAGAAACAAATTTCTTGACAATCCTGACTAACTCATAACTCATCATTCATAACTCATCACTATTTCAGCCGTTTTTCGTCAGAAACCGTCAGCTTGTGACGACCCTTGGCACGGCGTGCCGCCAATACTCTACGGCCGTTCTTCGAACTCATACGAGTACGGAAGCCGTGCTTGTTGGCACGTTTACGACGGGAAGGTTGATAAGTCCTTTTCATTTTATTTTGCTTTTATGCACTTTGGCTCTTAAAAAAGTGGGGCAAAAGTAGAACTTAATTTGGAAAAGACCAAATCTTTGAGGCATAAATAAATTCCATTTTGTCTATGCCCCTCATGTCGCTTTCACACCTCACACCCTATATCGTCATGATCTCTTTCTCCTTCCCTTTGACCAGTTCATCTACCTGGCCGATGTATTTTTTGGAAAGGTTGTCTGCATCTTCTTCCAACTTTTTACCCAAGTCTTCCGGAGTGCCATTTTTCACGGCCTTTTTGATGGCTTCAATCGCATCTCTACGGCCACTCCGAACGCCTACTTTGGATTCTTCACCCAAATGTGCACAACGTTTGACCAAATCGCGGCGACGTTCTTCCGTAAGCGGTGGAATCGACAAACGCACCACCTGGCCATCGTTCATGGGCGTCACCCCAAGGTTTGCTTCAAAGATTGATTTTTCAATCGGCGCCAGCATCGATCTTTCCCAGGGTTGAATGACAATGGTCCGCGAATCAGAAGTACTCACATTGGCCACTTGGCTCATCGGCGTAGGCGTGCCATAATAAGAAACCATCAAGCTGGTAACCAATGCTGGACTGGCTTTCCCAGTCGTAATTTTTGACAATTCGATCTTGAGGTGTTCAATGGCTTTGTCCATTTGGTCCTCAGCATCTTCCATGATTAGGTCAATTTCCTCCTGCGTCATACGAATGTTTTTGTTGCGAGTGCAAAAATCAAGAAAAATATGGAAAAAGAAAAGACAGAAAGAGGAAATGAAAGTTCATTTTCCTTTTTCTGTCTTTTTTGTCTACAATCAGTCTACTATGAAGCTACATTAATCCCTCGATGCCCCCAAATAGCGCAGCAACAGATAAACCACCATCACCAGCGCCGAAATGGCTGCCACGACATAAGTCATTGCCGCCCACCACAAGGCATCTTTGGCTCCAGCATATTCCTCGCCACGCGCCATGCCCGATTCATTGAGCCAGGCCAGTGCCCTGCGGCTAGCGTCGAACTCCACGGGAAGGGTAACGAAACTGAATAAGGCGGTTACCCCAAAGACAATAGCGGTGATCAGCAAAAGCTGTGGCACGGTGTTGATGAGCATAAATGATCCAATCAACAACCATTGCTGAGTCATTGCTGAAAAGTTAACAATGGGCACCAGGCGTGAGCGCAGTTGCAGCATACTATAAGCGGTAGCGTGTTGTACAGCGTGGCCACACTCGTGAGCCGCTACTGCCGCAGCAGCAATACTATTGGTGGCATAAACCGCTTCACTCAAGGCCACCGTTTTGGTAGCGGGATTGTAGTGGTCGGTCAACATGCCTTGAGCAGGCACAACTTGAACATCATGAATACCATAATGCCGCAGCATGGCTTCAGCAATTTCTTTACCCGTCAGGCCCGAACGAATCCGAATCTGGCTATAATGTTTAAATTTGGACTGTAAGCGAGCACTGACGATGAAGCCAATGATGGAAAAAAATCCACCAATCAGCATAAAACCTAAATACTCTGCGTTCATCATTTGTTTTTTTTATTTTAGACTTTCATTCCCTATTACAAGTCACAGGTTCAATTGATCAAATCAAAACCCGTGTACTTGCGCAATACTTCAGGAATAACAATTCCCTCCGGAGTTTGGTTGTTTTCCAGAATGGAAGCCACGATCCGCGCCAAAGCCAGGGCGCTGCCATTCAGGGTGTGTACCAATTGAATGTCTTTGTCTCTGCCTTCGCGGAAACGCATTTTCATGCGGTTAGACTGAAACGTCTCAAAATTGGACACCGAGCTCACTTCGAGCCAGCGTTTTTGCGCCGCACTCCATACCTCAAAATCAAAAGTGAGTGCAGAGGTAAAACCCATGTCACCTCCACATAAACGCAGGATACGGAACGGCAAGCCCAATTTGTTCAGCAAGCCAGCGACGTGCTCCAACATCTCCATGAGGGTATCGTACGATTTATCGGGATGCACAATTTGTACAATCTCGATTTTGTCGAACTGGTGTACACGGTTCAGCCCACGTACATGCGCACCGTAAGAACCAGCTTCCCGTCGAAAACAAGGCGTATAAGCCGTCATTTTGATGGGCAACTCGCTGGCATCAAGAATTTGATCCCGGTAAATATTGGTGACGGGCACCTCGGCCGTAGGGATCAAGTAGAGATTGTCCAGCGTCACATGGTACATTTGCGCCTCTTTGTCTGGCAATTGCCCTGTTCCCCGTGCAGAGTCTTCATTGACCATCAGTGGTGGGATAATTTCTTCATATCCCGCTGCGCTTGCTTCATCCAGGAAAAAATTGATGAGTGCGCGTTCCAGTTTTGCTCCTTTCCCACGATAAACCGGAAATCCAGCGCCAGTCAATTTGACTCCCAGCTCCAGGTCGAATACTTTGTACTTGGCAGCGAGTTCCCAGTGCGGCAATGCCGATTCATCCAATTCTGGCTCTGGGCCTGGTCGAAAAATTTCGTTGTCCTCCGGAGTGATTCCCACCGGGACAGAATCATGTGGAATATTCGGAACAAGGTAAAGTTGTTCGGTGAGTTGCTCCTCTGCTGACTTTAAATCTTCTTCAATCACGGCAGAACGCTCTTTCAAACCCGCTACTGGCTGCGGAATTGTTCGGCTTCCTCTTTTTGCCTTGTTTCATCAAAGCACCGATTTCAGTGGAAAGGCGGTTGCGTTCGGCATTCAAATCGTCCAATTCCGTTTTTAATCTCTTGCGCAACTCGTCGAGGGCGAGGATCGACTCAACGGTTTGGAAAAGGTTCTCTTTGGCGTTTCTTTTCTTCAATCCGGCCAGGACGCGCTCCTTGTTGTTCCGGATAAAATTGACTTGTAACATAGTTAGGCGTGATGCTTAATTGTAACCGTTAAGAAGTTGAAGGTTGAAAGTTGAAAAGCGAAAAGTGTGAACCAAGGTTAAACGACTTAATTTCAACCTAACCACGCCTCAACCGCCTCAACTCTCTCAACCCTTCAACTTTCTCAAACTTTAATTTTACAAAGATAGTGCGTGGAATTAAAAATAAATGTATTTTTGTCCCACAACAGCACACCTCTTTCTTTCGATAGCACACAAGTAAGGTGATTTCCTTCTTCACAAAGAGCTGCACATTCCTCTATTATTCTTCCTTAAACACACAATAAATGCCGTTTTTAAGGGTTTTGAGAGGAGAACAACTTCTGGTTTTGCTATACACGAGAATCTAACGGTGTCTACCGGTCAATGACTAGTAACAGGTAAGCAAGTTTATCTTTTTTACTAATCATCAACCAAATTCAGGGTTACGCATCAAAATTCAAACACTTGTTTTTTTTGATTCCGCTATCTCCACCCACGTCTGCACGATTGTTTTAAATTCAAATAACATTCATTTACCAAGTCCCGAAGCAAGCTACGGCTTTCGCTTCAATTTCAAAAAGAAGCCTTTTCAATTATGTTCGATATTTTGCAATTGAACGACATGTTGGTGCCAGAACTGAGAGCTCGCCGAACGATTGGGCATCCAGGGCTACCGAAAACTCAACAAAAAGAACTCGTCTACAAAATTCTGGATTACCAGGCCCTTGCTGAAGGTTCTGAGCGCCCCGCTTTTGAGCCCGGAGAAGATCTTGACATCCCTGCTAGCATCACCAGTAGGGAACAGTTTCAAAATGAGTTGTACCGACCGGACGATGATGAACCCTCCGTCCCCAAATCCACTACCCCAGTAGAATCATCTTCTACCGACCCTGCCGATGGCAGTGAAGAAGATGATGCTGCTGACCGCAACAAAAGAACTCGCCGCAGGGTAACCCGCGAAGAACTTGAACAACAACAGGCCCTTACCCGCCGCGATCGGAACATGCCCCGCCTCGAACGTACTCGGGATCGGAACGACCGTACCGAAAAACCGGATCGGGATCCCGAACGGGATGAACGTGCTGGTCGAGTAGAACCACAACGTCCTACTCGCGAGGAGCGTCCAAGCAGAGAGGAGCGGCCTCGTGACGAACGCCCAACTCGTGACGAGCGACCCAGCAATAGAGACGAGCGGCCTACTCGCGAGGAACGCCCCAGTAGAGAGGAGCGGCCCAATAGAGATGAGCGGCCTACTCGTGATGACCGTCCCAGCAGAGACGAACGACCTGAACGCAATGAACGTACGCCCCGTTTTGAACGTGAGCAACGTCCAGAGCGCAACGACCGGGATCGTTACGACCGCGGTGATCGGGATCGTGACCGAGATAGCCGTGACCGGGATGGCGATAGAGATAGAGACCGGGATCGGGATCGCGAACCAGAGCGTGAACGCGAAGGTGGACGGTTCGAAGATGCGCCTGAACGCCGCCAACCAGCTGCGGAAGAGTTTGACGATTATAGCCGCGAAGAAGAAGAACGTTTTGACATCGAACTGGATGGCATCATCGAGGGTGAAGGCATCCTGGAAATGATGCCCGATGGTTACGGGTTCCTGCGTTCTGCAGATTACAACTATCTGACTTCGCCCGACGATATTTATGTTTCACCATCGCAGATCAAACTTTTTGGCCTGCGCACTGGAGATACGGTTTGTGGCGCCATCCGCCCACCCAAAGAAGGGAAAAATATTTTGCCCTCTTGCGGGTATCCAAAATCAATGGCCGCGATCCATCGGAAATCCGGGATCGGGTACCTTTTGATTACCTGACGCCATTGTTCCCTACCGAAAAATTGCGCTTGGTTGGTGCTCCGGGTTCCCGAAACATCGGCAACCGGATGATCGACCTCTTTACGCCAATTGGTAAAGGCCAACGGGGTTTGATTGTGGCTCAGCCCAAAACAGGTAAAACCTTTTTGCTGAAAGATTTGGCCAACGCCATTGCCAAAAACCACCCTGAGTGTTACATCATCGTACTGTTGGTGGATGAACGCCCGGAAGAAGTTACCGACTTCAAACGCAGTGTACATGCCGAAGTTGTAGCCTCTACTTTTGACGAACCAGCTGAAAACCACGTACGGGTAGCCGGCATCGTGCTTGAAAAAGCCAAACGCCTGGTAGAATGTGGCCACGATGTAGTGATCATGCTCGACTCCATTACCCGTCTGGCCCGTGCTTACAATACCGTGGCCCCTGCCTCTGGTAAAGTACTTTCGGGTGGGGTGGAAGCCAACGCCTTGCACAAGCCTAAAAAATTCTTCGGCGCAGCCCGGAATATTGAAGGTGGTGGATCGTTGACGATTTTGGCAACCGCTCTGATTGATACGGGTTCAAAAATGGACGGCGTGATCTTTGAAGAATTCAAAGGTACGGGCAACATGGAATTGCAGCTGGACCGCGGTCTGTCCAACAAACGCCTCTTCCCAGCCATCGACCTTACCAAGTCGAGTACCCGCCGCGACGATTTGCTCTTGGACAAAGATACCTTACAACGGATGTTCATCCTGCGCAACCACCTTTCGGACATGAAGCCGGAAGAAGCCATGGAGTTTTTGCGCAAACACATGAACATGTCAAACAGCAACGACGAGTTTTTGCTGTCGATGAACGGGTAATTCACGTTGAAAAGTTTAGGGTTGAAATGTTGAAAAGACAATGCAGCCCTTGGAACGATACAAAAGGCTTTGTGGTTAGCGATAATCATGAAGCCTTTTTTGTTTAGTCACTGCGGTAGCCAAACTTTTCAACTTTTCAACTCTTCAACTCTTCAACTTTTCAACTCTTCATCGTGAATTTGACCCAACTTCGCCAATCCAGACAATTGTTGTTCGAAGGTATCAGCGGCAGCCGGGCTTATGGGCTGGATTTGCCCGGTTCGGATACCGACTACCGGGGGTGTTTATTTTGTCCAAAAAACAATTCTACGGCCTGAACTACACGGAGCAAATCAGTAGCCCTACCAACGATGAAGTATTTTACGAGCTGCGCCGGTTTGGGGATTTATTGGCTAAAAACAACCCCAATATCCTGGAAATGCTGAACATTCCTGCGGATTGCATCGTGTATCGGCATCCACTTTTTGAGCGCTTTCAAGCCCGCGACTTTTTGTCCAAATTGTGCCGCGATACTTTTGCGGGCTACGCCGTCACCCAGATCAAAAAAGCACGGGGTTTGAACAAAAAAATCCACAACCCGCAGGAGCCCGAGCGCAAAACACCTTTGCATTTTTTTGTTATGTGGTCAAAAACCAGGGATCCACGCCCTTACTTCATTGGCTGGAAGAGCAAAATCTGCAACAGGAGCGATGTGGTCTGGTCAACATCCCCAACATGCGGGACATGTACGCGCTTTTTTACGATCACACGGGCGACTTACATTTCAGTGGCATCATCCAAAAAGAGAGCGCCAATGAGGTTGCGCTGAGCAGTGTGCCCAAAGGTTCGAGTCCATTGGCCATTCTGTCCTTCAACAAAGATGGCTACTCGGCCTATTGCCGCAGCTACCGCGAGTACTGGGAATGGGTAAGCTTGCGCAATGAAGAGCGTTACCAAAATACCCTTCAGCATGGCAAAAACTACGATGCTAAAAACATGATGCATACATTTCGACTCCTGGATATGGCTGCAGAAATTTTGAGTGAAGGGCAAGTCGTCGTGCGCAGGCCGAATCGGGAAGAACTGCTGGCCATCCGCCGAGGTGATTTTTTATACGAGGATTTGATTGAAAAAGCTGAGGAAAAGATTGCCCAGATCAATGAATTATACGAAACTTGTAGCTTGCCGGAAACGCCCAATCTGGAAAAAATCGAGGACTTGTTGTATGAAGTAAGAGAAACGTTTTATCAACTTGGCTGAAAATGACTCACCCCTTTCCCCCCAATTTACAGTTTACCCATCCCTGGCGCCAGTATCAGCAAAAGATCCTGAACGAAACCGATTTGTTGTTTAGCCAGCGTAAATTCCATTTAGTAGCTCCGCCAGGCTCTGGCAAAACCATTCTTGGGCTGGAATTAATGCTCCGCATCAATCGCAAAACCCTGATTCTGGCCCCTACCCTTGTCATTCGGGAACAATGGATTGAACGATTGTTGAGCGATTTTGGCGTGTATTCAAACAGTGACTGGATCAGCCGGGAATTGCAAAAGCCTGCTTTGCTCACGGTTTGTACTTATCAAGCCCTGCACCAGGCCTGGAAAACCAATCCTCGGCTCATCGAGCAATTACAAGCCCAACAGATTGAAACCCTCATTGTAGACGAATGCCATCACTTGCAAAAAGAATGGTGGAAACCCATCATTGCACTCAAAAAAGAACTGGATCCACTGCTCATAGCCCTGACGGCTACCCCTCCTTACGACATCAATAACTTTGAGTGGGCGCGCTATCACGAATTGTGTGGCGACATTGATGAGGTCATTTATACGCCAGAATTGGTGGCCGCCGGCGATCTTTGCCCGCATCAGGACTACCTGTATTTTACCCTACCTTTGCCCAAAGAATCCATAGACTTACAAGATTTTCACCAGGGAGTAGCAGACTTTGAAGCAAGCTTACAACACAATTATCGCTTTATTGAGTTGCTCAAAGAACATCCCTGGCTGAATCAAACAGAGCAATACACCGAGGCCATTTACGAAAATCCAGCTTACTTCTCCGCATTGTTGATCGGTATGGAGGGTTTGGGAAAGGTAGCACCAATCAACGCGCTAGGCATCATTGGTGCCGATGATAGCCAAATTCCTCCCCTTTCGTTGGATTGGTTAGAGATTTTGCTGCAAAACGCCTTGTTTGATGATCCATATTTCAGCCCTTATCTGGAGGAAGAGCCCCTAAAGCGTATTACCAAAACCCTAAGACGCATCGGTGCATTGGAACAAAAAAAAGTTCACCTCAGGGAGTCCCCTAAGTTGGCCAAAAAATTGCGCAACAGCGTCAGTAAGCTAAATGCTATCAATGACATAGCCAAAATTGAAGTCGGCAATCTGGGAAAAGATTTGCGCATGGTCATTTTATGTGATCACATTCGCAAAGAATTCCTCCCCGAGGACGAAATGGACGATGATGAGCAAGAACACATTGGAGTCGTTCCCATTTTTGAGTCCCTGCGCCGTACTTTTCCGCTCGGTTTAGAGATTGGTGTTTTGAGCGGGTCGCTGGTCATTATTCCTAAAGCCAGTGAAGGCGTTTTGGATCAGTTGTTGCCTCGCTGGCATTTGCAACCAAGCGATTTGCGACGCACTCCACTCAAACACGATGGGCTGTACCTGCAAATTGAAGCAGTCAATGGTAAAGCAAAAACGGTATTGGTGAATGTCATCACAGCCTTATTTGGGCGTGGAGCCATCCAAACCCTGGTAGGAACCACCGCTTTATTGGGCGAAGGTTGGGATGCCCCAGAAATCAACGCGTTAGTGTTGGCCACTTTTGTGGGTGCGCATGTTTTATCCAATCAAATGCGGGGAAGAGCCATTCGGGTGCACCGAGAAATCAAGGAAAAAACGGCCAATATTTGGCACCTGGTTTGTGTAGACAATTTTTCTAAAGCAGGTGGTACTGATTTGTTGACGCTGAAAAGACGCATGTCCACTTTTTATGGCCTTTCTCTAGCTGCTCAGCCTACCATTTCGAGCGGTTTGGATCGTTTTTCGATGCCGACTTTACCACTCAGCCCACAAGACATTGAGCATGTCAATTACAATATGGCGGTTTACGCCAAAGCGCGGCTGCGGCTGCAGCAAGCCTGGAATGAAGCCATCGCCAAGGGATATACTTTGCAGGAGAAAGTTCGGGTCGTGGCTACGCGAAATCAGAGCTTCAAAGGGAAGCGAAAAATTGCCCTGAATCAAGCCGCAAAAGTGTACCAAAAAGATTTTCGCCGTTTCAACATCTACTCGATACTGATGTTGGCGATCAGCTTTTGGATCGTGGTGTCGGGGCAAAACAATGCCTGGAATTGGTGGAAAATATTGCCCAGCATCGGTTTATTTTCTTTCGTCGTGGTTGCTTTTGACATTTTCCACCTGGTTCGCTTGCGCCATTTGCCCCAAATCATTCATCAGATTAAAGCCATGCTCCAGTTCCAGGTCTGGGGATTGGTTTATGCTGTTTGTTTACTATCCGGCTTGGTGTATGCCATTACGCAATGGGGTCTTGCCCCAATATTGGCGCTACTCGGATTGATCCTGGCCGGATGGGTCGTAGCCTTGTCCATTTTTAATACCACCACGATTTTGAACATCTGGACCCAACTGAGTCGTTTGCACGATGCTCAATCCTTTTTTCGCAATGTTGCAGAATCGTTGTTCCAGTCCATGCAAGATCGTGCCTTATTGTCTGAAGGGCAAGACGATAAAAAGCCTCAATTGAACATTCAGGAATCGACCGAGGAAGTTTTTGAGTTAGTGCCCAGTAATTTGGATACCCATAGTGCCCAGTTGTACCTCAATGCACTGCAAGAATTGCTCAATCCTATTGAAAATCCCCGCTATTTATTGGCGCTGCAGTACGATTTAGAGGAAGATGAACCGTTGGTGTATTATTTTCCAGTTCCTCAGGCCATGGGCAAACAGAAAAAAGATGCAGAAGCGTTGTTGGAAATCTGGAAACAAAAGCTGGGGCACACCGAATTGATCTATACCCGCACGCCCAGCGGACGGATGGATTTGCTCAAAGCGCGCGGACAGAGCTTTGGCGCACAGCCCAATGAATATGCCATGCGGGTGAGTGATTGGAAATAAGCAAAAGGAGCAGCTTTTCTGCTGTTGTGTGTTGTTTCATAATTTCTCATTTCTACTCGGCCCGGCCCGGCGGCAGAGTAGGGCGCGGATTGAGCGGATTGGATCTTAATTTACAACAAATCCGCGTAAACCATCCGCGTCCCGGTTAAAAGTTCAAGGAAAGCGTTGTCGAACTCAGGTTAACCACCCCATCCCCATTCGGCGCATCGCCAACCAACTCTTGCGTTGCTCCCACCGTAGGCAAAAAAGGCAACAAATGTTCGGGCACTCCGGGATAATTAAATTTTTTGGGCTCCTCTTTCCAGGCATCCAGTCGATTGCTGCCGGCAATGATCGTTTGGTGCCGCTGGATCGTTTGATCCAAAACGGGCACTCCCCCATCGTGTCCCTCCAATAAGTTATAAAACAAATAATCGGCATGAATCGGCTGGTAATGCAGCATGATGGGTGAGGCATTGTGGCTATCCCGGTTGTTGAAACAGGCCAACACCAAAGGGTAATCTGGAAATTGTTCTGCATAAAAATTCAACAACTCCGGCGCAAGATGAGGACGTTTTTCTACGGGAATCTGTTCCAGCGCAGCTGTCAACCCTGCCTCACTTTTTTCATTGAGCAACACCACGTGGTATACGCCCATTTCCACCACGAAGATTTGTTGTGGAACGATGTTGCTTCGGGAATAATTGGCCAGAAGTTGTCGGGTCATTTGCCGCAACAAATCCGGGCAGTCTGCTGTGTCCAACAAGTGCTCTGGCAAAATCGGCGCCGCTGCGGGCACGTGCAAAAGCATACAGTTGGGGCCTTCGGCCAGGTTTTGGGGCGCATTTTGATAGGCCAGCACATGGCGGTAGCCGTAAGTCGGATGCTCAATTTCCCAGGCACCCACGTAGGTGGACGTCAGGAGGGCTTTTGCGGAGGTGACACACATGCAGGGCTTATTTAATGGGCCTCATTAACCCAATCAGGATTTCTTGTGTGGAATTCACGGAAATGCTGTCCAAATGATCAGGTTGATAGCCTTTTTTGTAAAAATTGATTTTGTAATATTTCTGTTTTTTGTCAGTTGGTACCGGAACGTTTAGTTCAAAACGTCCTTTCGCATCCGTAAGCGTCGATATTTTTTCAACACTGACTTTCACCCTTCAATGGGGTCTCTGTATACCAGTAGATCACTTTACCAAATAAGCGGTGGGTGGTTTTTGGCTGGACTGTTACCGGAGTGTTGAAATTGCTTAAACTGATGCTCCCAAAATTCCGATCACTACGCCAAGCATCATGACGTGTTGCCGCCATTTGATGGGTTGTGCTTTGGATAGCTGCCGTTGTGGTGCTAGATTTTTCATAGTTTTCTCGTGGTTTTAGGTGATTGTTGTGGTCAAAAGACGGACTGACCATCAATTTGGATAAAATTACAAAAGGTGGGGTATTATTGCATAAGGTCATTTGATTTTTTCCCTATCTTCCCGTTACAACCAGTCTAATCACCTAACCAATGAAACAAACAATCCATCTGGCATTACTCTGCCTTTTTTTGGCCCAAGCGCCACTGCTATTTGCCCAGGGCACCCGCCTGCTGCGGCAGCCCAGCGTCAGCGACAAGCACATCGTTTTTGTGTACGCCGACGACCTTTGGCTCGTTGACCGTGAAGGAGGTGAAGCCCGCCGACTGACTGCCCACGAAGGCACCGAAAGTTTTCCGCATTTTTCACCCGATGGGAAAAGCATCGCCTTTACCGGACAGTACGATGGCAATACCGATGTATTTGTCCTGCCTACCGAAGGTGGCGCACCCAAACGCCTGACCTGGCACCCTGGCGTCGATGTGGTACAGGGCTGGATGCCCGACGGCAAATCTGTGCTTTTTCGCTCGGGTCGGGCGGGAGTGCCTACGCGCAGCAATCAATTTTACAGCGTTCCGGTAGAAGGCGGCTTTGAAAAAATGCTGCCCATTCCGCAAGCCGCTTTTGGCGAAATTTCCGAAAATGGCCAATACGCCGCCTACCAACCCATCACCTTCTGGGATCCCGAGTGGCGCAACTACCGCGGCGGCCAGGCGCAACCCATCTGGATTCTCGACCTCAAGGATTTTTCCCTGATCCAAACCCCTCAAACCGACCGCGAACGGCACACCGACCCCGTCTGGTACAAAGGGCAGGTCTATTTCCTCTCTGAACGCGATTACGCCAACAACGTCTGGCGCTTCGATCCCAAGAGCAAGGACTTGAAACAAATCTCCTTTCACAAGGATTTTGATGTAAAAAGCATCGATGCCTGCGCCGATCGGCTGGTGTACGAGCAAGGCGGTTACTTGCATTTGCTCGACCCACAATCAGGCAAAGCCAAACAATTGAACATCCAGGTCAACGCCGACCTCAATTACGCCCGGCCACGTTGGGAGGATGTGCCAGCCAGTGGTTTGGTCAATGCCTCCCTCTCGCCTACCGGGCAACGCGCACTATTCGAGCATCGGGGCGAAATTTTCACCGTACCCAAAGAAAATGGGGATTGGCGCAACCTCAGCCAGTCTAGCGGCGCGGCTGATCGTTTCCCGGCCTGGTCGCCCGACGGCCAAAAAATTGCCTGGTTCTCGGACGCCAGTGGTGAATACCAATTGATGATTGGTGATCAGGCGGGTCTGGAAAAACCCCGTGCCATCGCCATCGAAAAGCCGACCTTTTTCTTCCGTCCGGCCTGGTCGCCCGATGGCAAATACATCGCCTATACCGACACCCACCTGCGGCTTTGGTATGTTGATGTAGCCAGTGGGGTCAGCAAAAAAGTGGACAACGAGCCTTACGCACATGTAGCCCGCACAATGAACCCCGTTTGGTCGCCCGACAGCAAATGGATTGCCTATTCCCGCTTGTTGAACAATTTGTTCAAAGCCATTTTTTTGTACAATGTGGAGACGGGCAAAAGTTACCAAATTACCGATGGCCTGGCCGATGCCATCACCCCAATTTGGGATGCTGGTGGCAAATACCTCTATTTTTTGGCCAGTACCGATTACGCGCTGAGCAGTTCCTGGCTCGACATGAGCAATTTCAGCAACCAGGTCAATCGGGGCTTGTACGTGGTGGTTTTGTCCAAAAAAGACGCTTCGCCCTTCTTGCCCAAAAGTGACGAAGAAGAGGCCAAAGCCGAAACCCAAGGCGCTGCAAAAGACGCGGGCATCACCGTCAACATTGACGTAGACGTAGACGGCGTTCAGCAGCGCATCTTGCCCGTCAATGTTCCGCTGCGCAATTATTCAAGCCTCGTCGCTGGCCCCAAAGACTACGTTTTTTACCTCGAAACGGTGCAAAACCAACCCGGTTCCACCCTGCACCGCTACAATTTTAAAGACCGCAAAGCCGAAGTTTTCCTCAGTCCGGTCAATTCCGCGGCTACTTCCCACGACCGTAAACAGTTGTTGTACTTTGGTGCCGGATCCTGGGGCATTGTCAAAACCGAAGCCATGGCCAAAATGGGTGATGGTAAACTCACCCTCAACCTGCAAACCCAGGTCAATCCACAGGAAGAATGGGCGCAGATATTCCGGGAAGGCTGGCGCTTTCAGCGCGATTTCTTGTACGTGGACAACACCCACGGCGCGCCCTGGAACGAGGTCTACAAGTGGTACCGCCCCTGGGTGGATCATGTCAAACACCGCACGGATTTGAACTACGTGGTGGACATTCTGGGCGGAGAAGTGGCGGTTGGGCACTCCTATACCAGCGGCGGAGATTTTCCGGATGTAAAAACCGTCCCTGTTGGCCTCTTGGGTGCTGACCTCGAAATGGTCAATGGATTGTATCGGATCACCAAAATTTATACGGGCGAAAGTTGGAATCCCGATTTGCGTGCGCCGCTGGCTACTCCAGGTATTGATGCCCGAGTAGGCGACTATATTTTGGAAGTCAACGGCAAAGCTTTGAAAGCGCCACAAAATTTCTACAGCCTCTTTGAAGGAACGGCAGACAAACAAATCAAACTTCGACTCAACCAAAGCCCAAACCCGGAAGGCAGTCGAGTAGTGACCGTAATCCCCTTGGCCAACGAAGGGCCACTACGTTCGCGCGATTGGGTGGAAGGCAATCGCCGCAAGGTGGATTCCCTGTCCAAAGGGCAATTGGCTTACATCTACGTGCCCAACACCGGAGGGCCAGGTTTCACCTACTTCAACCGCTACTATTTTGCGCAGCAAGACAAAAAAGGCGCGGTAATTGATGAACGGAACAACGGCGGGGGCTCGGCAGCGGATTACATGGTGGACATCATGGGGCGGCAACTGCACGGCTACTTCAACAGTCGGGTGGAAGGCAACCGCCCCTTTACCCAGCCACAGGCAGGCATTTGGGGACCAAAGGTCATGATCATCAATGAGATGGCTGGTTCTGGAGGCGACCTCCTCCCCTATTTGTTCAAACGGATGAACCTGGGGCCACTGGTAGGCACCCGCACCTGGGGTGGTTTGGTACATACCGCCGATACGCCAGGGTTTATCGATGGCGGGCGCATGGTGGCACCACGGGGAGGTTTTTATGACGCCGATGGCAAATGGGCCATTGAAGGGGAAGGTATTCCGCCCGATATTCAGGTGCTCCAAACTCCTGCTGCCGTTATGAAAGGCAATGACCCCCAATTGGAGCGCGCCGTACAAGAGGCATTGAACCTGATGAAAACAAAAGGTGTTGTGTTGAAACCGGAACCAGCAGCACCGATCCGGTACAAACGCCCGTAGGGGCAACCCCATCAAGGTATTCAGAAAAATTGCAAAACCATCGAATGGTTCGCAGGAGCAGTTCAATTTTTAAACCTAAATAATGAGCGTTGCGCGTTTTGCTCCAGCACGTTAAAGGCGGGCGACCAAAAGTCGCCTCATGTGAAATGCCTCAAAAAAACGAATAAATTTCACCATGCCAAGCATTCACGAACTCAGCACCTACCTCGAAACCATCGCTCCCTGCTCACTACCAGGAAGACTACGACAATTCCGGGTTACTTGTTGGTGATCCCCAAACCGAAATTACTGGAGTCATGATTTCCCCTTGACGCTACCGAGGCCGTCATTGACGAAGCCGTAGCCAAAGGCTGCAATCTGGTCGTCGCCCACCACCCGATCATCTTCCACGGGCTCAAACGCCTGACCGGACGCAATTACGTGGAGCGCGTGGTGATCAAAGCCATTCGGGAGGGGGTGGCGCTGTACGCCATCCACACCAATCTGGACAATGTGTACCGGAACGGCGTCAATGGAAAAATTGCCGAAAAACTGGGGCTGGAAGGCACGCGCATCCTGGCTCAGAAGCCCTTGACCAAAAATGGTTTACCCGCGCCCGACCCAGAAGTAGGCTCGGGCATGATTGGCAACTTACCCGAACCCATGACCGAGACTGATTTTTTGCAAAAACTGAAAGACAACATGCTGGTCGGCTGCATCAAACACACCCCTTTGCGCGGGCGGATGGTACAATCGGTAGCCGTTTGTGGAGGGTCAGGAGGGTTCTTGTTACCCCGCGCCATTGCTGCCGGAGCCGATTTTTTCATCACCGCTGATTACAAGTACCACGAGTTTTTTGACGCGGATGGCCAAATTGTCATTGCCGACATCGGACATTATGAAAGTGAGCAATTTACCATCAATTTATTGTACGAGATTATTTCAAAAAAATATAGTAACTTTGCGCGCTATTGCACGAGCGTGAATACCAATCCCGTTCATTATTTTTAACAACAACCAAACATGGCTAACGAAATTACTGTAGCAGAAAAGCTAAAAACGCTTTATCAGCTCCAACTCATCGACGCTCAAATTGGTGAAATTGAGGTGTTGAAGGGCGAACTGCCCATGGAAGTAAGTGATTTGGAAGATGATATCGTTGGTTTGGAGACCCGCCTGGAAAAGACGGTGACCAGCGTCAAAGAATTGCAAACCATTGTGACTCGCTTCGCGACCAACATCAAGGAGGCAGAGGCGCTGAAAATCAAATACAAGACTCAACTCGACAACGTAAAAAACAACCGGGAATACGAAGCATTGACCAAGGAATTGGAAATGCAGGATCTCGATATCCAATTGGCGGAAAAGCGCATCAAACAAGCCAGATTGGACGTTGCCAAACAGGAAGAAAGCCAAGCGAATACGGAAGAGCGCCTGGCCAAAAAGAAAAAAGACCTGGAGGCCAAACAAGTTGAGTTGAACGAGATCATCTCTAAAACCGAGCATCAAGAAAATGCTTTGCGCGCAGAATCAAATGCGGCTCGTGAGCACATCGAAGAGCGTTTGATCAAGGCCTACGATAAAATCCGTTCCTCTTACCGCAATGGTTTGGCCGTGGTTACGGTTCAACGCGATTCTTGTGGCGGTTGCTTCAACAAAATCCCACCACAGGTTCAGTTGGAAATCTCCATGCGCAAGAAAATCATCGCTTGTGAGCACTGCGGACGAATCCTGGTGGATGATTTGATCCTGACCGGAGATAAAATTGCCGAGCACCAGGGCGAACTGGTATAAACGCCCATAAAAATTGAGCGATAAAAATACAATAGATCGCAACTTGTTATCAGGTTGCGATCTATTGCATTTATAGCCTTTTTATTGTACTACCTTCACCTCACTCACCTGCAAAATATCCAATTTGCTCCCACCCAGGTGCGCAAAAGCGATTACGCTACAATTTTTTTCGATCCAGTTAGCCGGGATAAAAAAGGGATAAGCCCGCGTAGCCTTCTTTTTGCTACTCAAATCAGCACCAATCGGTTCGCCATCAAAAGGAGTCAACATATCGCGTAAATTGTGGCGATGGGAATAATCAGCGGTTTTACCATCGGGGGTTAGTTGCACGTCCACAACGCTGTCTTCGGCCAACATTACACTCAGACGGATGTCTTCCTGGGGCAGCGGGAGCAATGCTTCGGTCTCGACACTCACCTGCAAGCCACGCGTAACGGGATTGTAGGTGATGCTCAACTTTACCTCCACCACCGGCGGAGCAGCCAGTTCTTGCGCAATAAATCCGGCCCATTGGGAGCGCCCCAACTGTAAGTCAAATTCTCCGTCATACAATTTTCGGTTGATTACCGCCGAAGGATATCCCACGGGTCTAAGCAACAGGTTAATGATGGCATCTCCTTCCGGAGTGCGAAAATCGTATTTGCTATCGGGGTAAGGCGGTGCAAAAGACCCCGCGTGGATACCTACTGAAATCAACTGGTCTTTGTACAATTCCCGCAAATTGAGCACCTCCACCGTACCGGCCGGACAGTTCACGCAACGCACTCCGGTGAATTCTTCGATCAGTACGCGGCGTTTGGTGGTGTTGGGATTGCCGCCTGGTTCGAGCGGAGTAATCACCGGGGGGATTTCTTCACAAGCAAATAAGGACAGGACCAATAAAATGGGTAGGATGAGCAGGCGCATATGTAGTTTTTTATTTCAAGGCGAAAATCAGGTATTTATAGCTTAAAAGCCAATGATTGAGCTGGCATTTTGTTCATTATGTCTTCATCTTGACGAGTTGAAAGTATTAGAGCACAGCGATAAGTGTTGTAATCAACCCTCACCTGCCGACAATTTGCGCGATTTCCAGTAATTCTCAAGGTAAATAAGTGAATATCCCTATCTTTAGCAGCAGGTGCACACCTTTGGATGAAAGCTGCACTGTGATGCAAATAATTTACTGACACACTTACGGGTTAACGTATGAGCAAAGGATTCTTTGGGCATCCTGCTGGATTGTCCACACTGTTTTTTACCGAAATGTGGGAGCGTTTTTCCTATTATGGGATGCGTGCCATTTTGATTCTGTTCATGACCGCTTCGGTTGCGGAGAAAGGTTTAGGAATTGACCCCCAAAATGCCGGGGCCATTTATGGCTTGTACACCGCTTCGGTTTATTTGCTTTCGCTGCCGGGAGGCTGGCTGGCCGATAATGTCTTTGGGCAGCGCAAGGCGGTCTGGTATGGTGGTATCTTCATCATGATTGGGCACCTGATTCTGGCCATTCCTGGTAACGTTCCGATATTTGTCTTGGGCTTGGCTTTTGTAGCCATGGGCACAGGCATGTTGAAACCCAACATCAGTACCATGGTTGGCGACCTGTATCCAGAGGGTGGCGTGAGGCGAGACCAGGGGTTTTCGGTTTTTTATATGGGCATCAATTTAGGCTCTTTTTTGGGGCAAATCATCGTTCCTTTGCTGGCAAGCTACAATTGGCACATGGGATTTGGGGTAGCGGCAATAGGAATGTTTTTTGGCTTGCTGCAATACAAACTTACTCAAGGCAATTTGCATGAGCTGGGCATCAAAACCAAGTTAAAAGAAGAGAAGGACGAAGGGGTAATCATGGGCAAGAGCAACCGCACTTTGGCCATCATTTTCACCATTGGACTCATCGGTATTTTGTTCCTGTTGAATGATTACAAAGTAATCGACTTGAGCACTTTTGTAGGGGTGGCACAAGGCGTGGGGATCATCATCGCAGCGGTAACTTTCTTTTACCTCCTATACATCATTGTGGCTGGTGGACTGAATGTCGTAGAAAAAAAGAGGGTGCTGGTCATTTTTTTCTTGTTCGTCGGGGCCGTTTTATTCTGGTCAGGATTTGAACAAGCAGGTTCATCCCTCAATCTTTTTGCCCAGGATTTCACCGATCGAAGGATTGGCTCCTGGGAAATGCCCGCTGGGATGCTCCAAAGTGTCAATGCACTGGCGATCATCCTGTTTGCCCCTATTGTGGGTTGGATATGGGTGAAACTGGCGGCTAAAAACCTCAACCCCAATACACCCATCAAATTTGGGATTGGCCTGATCATGATGGGGCTGGGTTTTGTAGTCATGTATTTTGCCGCACAAATTGCTGCAGCAGGCACCATGGCCGGGATGGGCTGGTTGTGGTTTACTTACTTTTTGCACTCGATCGGTGAGTTGACCTTGAGTCCGGTCGGATTGAGTGCTACCACCAAATTATCGCCCAAACGCTACACTGGGCAGTTGATGGGCATCTGGTTTGTAGGTACCGCACTGGGGAACCTGGTGGCAGGTCTGTTTGCCGGTGGGGTGGATGTAAAAAACCCCAGCCAAATGCCACCTTTATTCATGTCGGTAGTCATTTTTGGGGTAGTTTCTGGTCTCTTGTTTTTCTTATTTAGTCCAATTTTGAAAAAATGGATGGGCGATGTGAAATAAACGTGCTTCTTCTTTGATAAAAAACTCGGAACCGACACTGGGTCTGCAAACGCTGAGTTTCCAGTGTCGGTTTCAATCTATAATTGTAGCTCATTGCGTTTAAAACAATCCACGCTATAAAATCGTTTATTCAGGCATACGACTGTTAAAAACACCCGCAATGAAATGCCTGACCATGTTGCTGTGGCTAAGTGCTTGTTTAGCCTTGAGCAACACTATAGCAGCCCAAAATAATCCTTGGAAATTTCGCCACGACCACAATGGCGTGCAAGTCTATACCCGCAAGGATAGTGCCACCGGAATTTTGGAATTGAAACTCCGCACCGAGGTGCGCGCCAGCCTAAATGCAGTAGTGGCATTGGCGACCGACATCCCCAATCTAAAAAACTGGGCCTATCGTCTCAAAGAATCTCATCTGGTGCGCGGCGTCAATGAAACGGAGGGGTATTTGTACATGCGTACCGATTTTCCGCTTCCTTTTTCCGACCGCGATATGGTCGTCCATTACGTCATGAAGCAAGATCCTAGCACCAAACAGGTTACCTCCGTGAGCAAATCTGCCCATCACTTGATCCCGGAAAAGGAGGGCGTTGTGCGCATTAAAATCCTGGAGACCAAGTGGACGTATACACCGCTACCCAGCGGGCTGGTTCGGCTGGAATATCAACTCAAATCCGATCCCGCCGGGAATATTCCAAAGTGGCTGGTCAACCTGGCAGCTGATGACGGCCCCGTAAAAAGTATCATGGGACTCAAACAGCAATTGGGCAAATATGAGAAAGCAAATGTGGGTTTTCTGCGGGAGTAAGTTGGGGCTTGGAACTGCGTAATTGCAGGGAAAACACAACTTATACCCATCGGGACATGCGCTACTCGCTTCGCAAACTTTTCACCGGATTCGCCAGCGCAGCCTTCACACTTTGGAAACTGATCGTTAAAAACGCGATCCCAATGGCCAGCACTCCTGCCAAAACAAACATCCACCATTGCACTTCCACCCGGTACGCAAAATCCTCCAACCATTGCCGCATCAAATACCAGGCAAGGGGGGAGGCGATGAGCATCGCGACGATGACCAGTTTGAGAAAATCTTTGGCCAAAAGGGTGGTAATGCCCGCTACCGAAGCGCCCAACACCTTGCGAATGCCGATTTCCTTGGTGCGTTTGGCTGCCGCAAAAGTGGCCAACCCAAACATCCCTACGCAGGCAATAAAAATGGCCAGTGCCGAGAACAAGCTAAAAATCCGCCCTTGTCGCGCTTCACTCAGGTACAAGCTATTGAGGGATTCATCCAAAAACTGATATTGGAAAGGAAAAGCAGGGGACAATTTCCCCCAAATATCCCCCACCGCCGCAATGGATTTTTCAATGGGCTGTTCATTAGGATCAAGGCGAATAGCATAACTGCCCGACCAATTGGCCTGCATGATCACCAGGGGTTCAACCCGATCGCGCAAGGAAGAAAAATGGTAATCGGCCACCACACCCACAATCCGTTTGGGAATGCTGTCAAACATGGTTTCGGTGATGATTTTTCCAACAATGGCTTCGGGTTGATACCCCATTTGTAGGGCGGCTGAGCGATTGATCAAGGCTGCATGGGTAGAATCGGAAGCAAAGTCGCGGGAAAAATCGCGCCCAGCCAGGAGTTGAATCCCAAAGGTTTCTGAAAAATCATTGTCCACATAAGTCACCCGCATCTTGGCGATTTCATCCCGGCCCTCCAGTTTGAAGTTGAGGGCATCATGGAAGCCTCCGGGGGTGCCTCCCGTACGGGTGAAGGCCGCTACTCCAGGCGTCTCTTTCAACAACGCTTCAAAAGTGCTGCGTTTTTGGTACACATCCGGGTTGTCGGTATTGACCAGCAGGATGTTTTCGCGCTGGTAACCAAGGTCTTTTTTACCCAAAAAATTCAATTGCCGATGGATCAGGATGGTGCCACAAATGAGCACAATCGACAAGCCAAATTGGAAAACCACCAAACCTTTGCGCACGGTTTCCTGCCCCATGCCCTTGCTCAGTTGTCCGCGTAAGGCATTCACCGGGCGGAAGGAAGCCAGTAACGTAGCGGGATAAAAGCCCGCCAAAACTCCAAACACCAACACGACCGCAGGCACAATCAAGGCCACTTGCCACCATGAAAGATTGAGTCGAATGGGGCTGCCAAAGAGGGTCTCAAAAGCAGGCATCGCAAGATACACGCCCAGCAAAGCCAGGGTCACCCCGCAGAGGGTCAGCAACAAACTTTCACCCAAAAATTGTACTCGGATGCGCCCTACAGTAGCACCCAGGGCTTTTTGTACACCAATCTCGCGACTGCGCTCGGTTGCCCGGGCGGTGGATAAGTTGACGTAATTGGCCCCTGCCACCAACAGCAAAACCAGAGCGGCAAAACCAAACAATTTCATGGCTGCTTGATTGCCGTGGGGAATCAAATCGTACCGAACATCCTTGCTAAAATAAACCTTGCGCAAGGGTTGCAGGCGCAAGCCAATTGGCGCACCCATTGTCGCAAAATCTTCTCTAAAATATTTATCCATGAACCACTCGAAGCGGCTTTCTACTTTTTGGGCACTCACTCCGGGTTTGAGGCGGGCATAGGTAATCAGGCAACTGTTCCACCAATCCGTCCAGTATTGGCGGGTCGTTTCGGCGGTTTTCATCGAAAGCATCAGTTCAAAATCAAAATGGGTATTGGCGGGAAAATCTTCCAATATCCCGGTGACCTGCGCATCGATGGCATTGTCAATTTTGACAATTTGCCCCATCGCTTTGGACTCAGAACCAAAATAGCGGCGGGCAGTTTCGCGGGTGAGCACCAGGCTGCCAGGTTTTTCCAGGGCAGTTTTAGGGTTGCCCGCGTACATTTTAAGTTCAAAAAAGGGAATAAAGCGGGCATCGCCCCAAGCCATTTTTTTCTCCTCAAACACCTGGTTTTTGTTCAAACGCAGCAGGCTTTCGCCGCGCATAAAACGCACCGTCTCCTCAATTTGCCCTTCAAAATCGGTTTGTAAGGCCGCCGCATAGTTGGGGGCCGTAATGCCAATTTCATAGGGCGTATCCTTCAGTCCCGATACCCGCAATACCCGAAAAGTACGCTCCGGTGCAGGCAAAAACCGATCGGTTTTCCATTCTCCGATCACGTAAAAAGCTATGAAGGCGGCAGCAGCCAAACCTACGGCTAAACCTAAAATATTGAGCCCGGTGAAGAGGCGGTTTTTGGCGAGGTTGCGCAGGGCGAGGAGGAGGTGATTGCGGAACATGGTGAACGGATTTATGGATTTTCCTGAAACATGATTGACAAAAGCAAAAGGTTGCTGAAGTGTTTCTAAGGTGACCGGGGTCCAGGTGCGGCGCAAAACATGAGCGCTTATGAACCACCTTAGACAGCTCAATTTTTATCTTCAACCAGATTAACACCTTTAGGAATTATTCGCTCATTCCAAACTCTTCACCGGATTCATCGTCGCCGCCCGAATCGACTGGCCTGCCACCGTCAAAAAAGCGACGGCCATGGCCATGACTCCGACCCCTGCAAACACCTGCCAACGCACGTCGATGTGGTAGGCAAAATCGGCGAGCCATTGCTGCATGGCGTAATAAGCGATAGGAGAAGCAATCAGCAGCGCCACCAACACCAGAGCCAAAAACTCTTTGGTCAGCAAGCCAGTAATGCCCGTTACGCTGGCACCTAAGACTTTGCGGATGCCAATCTCTTTGGTGCGTTGTTGTGCCGCAAAAGTAGCTAATCCATACAGCCCCAAACAAGAGATGACCACTGCCAGGAGGGCAAAAATTTTGAACAAAGGTATACAAGCGCGTTTCCGCTTTGTAAAAATTATCGATTTGTTCGTCCAAAAATTTGTAATCGAAAATCTGATCCGGGAAGCTGGTTTTCCAGGCCTTTTCAATCGCAGCAATGGTTTGTGGCATGTTGTTGTTGGCCTCAATTTTGATCCCCGCCAGGCTGTAGTAGTCTGAGATTTGGGTCATCAAAATGGGTTTGATGGCATTGTGCAGGGAGGTGGCATTAAAGTCGGCTACCACACCCACAATGTGCGCGTTGCCAGAATTCATACCAAACCAGAATTTTTTATCCAAAGCATCTTCTGCCGAAGCAAATCCCAATGATTTGACGCTCTTTTGGTTAATCACTACATTGAAAATTTGCTGCCCGTCAGGCAGGGTTCGTGAAGCCAGGCTTGTATCAGCAGGTTCCAAAAATCTTCCTGCTACCAATTTCAGGTTGTACAAATCCCGGAACTGTGGATCGGCCAATATCAGGGTCACATCTTGTCTTTGGGGATCGTCGCCGTTGGTCAAACTCATCACGGTGCCCCAATGCCCTTCCGCAGAAGGGGTAGAGGTGGAGAAGCTTACCTTTTTGATGGCCGCTACCTCATTCAACTTTGAACGAAAGAGGGGGGCTTTATCCATTTGAGGGATGTTGACCGTAACTACATTGTCGTGGTCAAAGCCCAAATTTTTACTCCGCAAATAATTGACCTGCTGCGCCATCAATGCCACGGCAACCAGCAACACAATAGAAATACTGAACTGCGTAACCACCAAACCCTTGCGCAACCAGCTAGAGCGATGATCACCCGCGACCTGGCTTCCTGTTTTGAGTACATCTACCGGGTTGAAACGAGTGAGGATCCAGGCGGGGTACAAACCTGCCAATAAACCGGTAAGGGCAATGCCCAGCAGCAGCGCAGTGATCAAAATCGGATTTTGCAAAAAGTTATAATCAATCTGCTTCTCCATCAAAGTGTTGATCAATGGCATGCACACATAGCTTACGCCCAAGGCCAACACCCCGGAGGCAAATGCCAGCACCCAGGCTTCGACCATAAATTGCCGGATCAGCAGCATCCGTCCGGCGCCCAGGGCTTTGGATACGCCAATTTCCCGCGTACGGGTAAGCGCCTGTGCAGTGGACAAATTGATGAAATTGATACAAGCCAAAATCAACACCGCCAAACCAATGATCCCAAATACCCACAACCAGTTGGCGTTGACGGCTTGCACCCACTGCCCACCACCAGCGTAAGTGGAGTTGAAGTGAATGTCGTGCAGGGGCTGCGCGTCAAAATCGGTGCGAGAACCGGGCCGACTCTCGTGTTTGTTGATGTATTTGTCGGCAATGCCCTTCAGGCGGATGTTGAGATCCGCCAACGTGGTGCTGGCTGGCAATACGACATACGTGGAAGTACCCATCACAAAGGTCCAGCTCGTCACGCTGTTTTGCATGAATTTTTCATCCTTAAAAAAGGACAGCACCATGGTGGCGTTCATGTGGGTATTGGCGGGAAAATCTTCGATGATCCCTGCTACGGTGATGTCAAACTGATTGCGAAATTTGAAACTTTTCCCGATCGGATTTTCTTCACCGTAAAACTTTTTGGCGGTAGAACGCGTCAACAGCGCTTGATAGGGCTTGCGAAGGGCGGCAAAAGCGTCGCCTTGCACTGGCTTGATGTCAAAGACATTGAGCATGTCCGGCTCGGCCAGCATGATGTTTTTCTGGGCAAAACGGCGCTGGGGGTTGATTTCCACGATCTCTTCGCTCAGGGGGTGCCATTGGGCTACAAACTCCAATCCGGGCACCTCCTCGCGCAAGGCATCGCCCAGCGGAACGGGCGTGGAGAAATGGGGACTTTTATTGCTGTTGTCGGTCCATACGGTGTTGATGCGGTAAATCTGATCCGCTTTGGCGTGATAGGCATCAAAGCTTAATTCATGGCGCAAAAACAGCCCGATCATCAAACAAACCGACATGCCAATGGTCAGCCCAGCGATGTGTAAGCTGGTGTTGAGCCGCTGACGCGACAAACGGCGAAGGGTGAGGCGTAGGGCGTTTTTGAGTTGATCCGTCCACATGGTTTTCCGATTTTAGCAAGTTTTCCTGGATGATCCAGGGACTTCAGTTGGGTATGGATAGGCCGACAAATTTCGTACCAATTGGGAAATAATTGTTTATCAATAAACTACATTGGAATAACAAATGTGCAAATCGCGGTGTTCAAAACCGAACAGAGCTATTAAACTGTCCGATGTGAGCTTTGGCGGGGGATAGGTTTAAATGATGTTTCATCAACATTAGGTTTCGAGGATAAACCCCCTGACTGTAATGATATGAAACATCCCCCCCACCTTTTTAAACACACCCCCACCCAAGTCCTACATGTTTTGACACATAAACCACCCCCCTCGCCGCCACCAGGTCCCCCCCCCCCCCCGGGGGGGGGGGGAATCCAAAGCCTCTCGCCGAATCGGCAAGGTCGCCTTCAAATTCAGTCCAATTTTTTTGCTCAAATTGAAAGTCGTCCCTACTTGCATTAGGTAAGCCTCTTTGTTGGTGTAAATGATTTGCTCGCTGATGTCGATTCCTTCGATGCTTTGCACCTTGTAGCTCATCAATCTGGCATAAGCTACACCCACATTCAAGTGCAGACTATACGATTTATCGTTGCGAACGCCACTCAATAGCCAATCAAGATAGACCGGGATTTCGAGGTGGTTTAATTGGATTTTCCCATATTGGATGTTGGGATAATAGGTGGGCAAAATGTATTCGCCGTTTTGGCTAAATAAAAATTCAAGGCCCAATTGGGTTTTGTTGCTCAAGCGCATCGCTCCGAGCAAACCTACGTTCAGTCCAAAATAATCGGTAAGGTCGTTGCCTTCCAGTTCTGCAAAATTCAATCCTCCAATGACACCTGCACTAAACCTTGAGGTTTGTGCAGGTGCCTGAATCGAGCAAAAGATGATCAGCAGCAACCCCAATATTGATTTTGCCATACTTTGTATTTAGATGGAATATATCTACTTACAAATAGACAAAATTGCTTTCGTATTTTCTTGAGTGTTGATTTTAACATTGTGGCCATACGAGGCGTTACTCACTCCGTAAACTCTCCACCGGATTCGCCAGCGCCGCCTTCACACTCTGGAACCCAATCGTCACCAACGCCAGCAACAGCGCCAATCCTCCGCCAGTGCAAACACCCACCACTGCACAGGCGTGCGATAGGCAAAATCGGCCAACCATTGGCTCATGAAATAATAAGCAATCGGACAGGCGATGACGATGGCCACAAAGACCAGTTTGAGAAAATCCTTCGTCAACAAACTGCTGATGCTGCCCACACTCGCACCCAGTACTTTGCGGATGCCAATTTCTTTGGTGCGCGATTCTACGGTGAACACCGTCAGGCCAAACAAGCCCATACAGGCAATCAGGATGGCCAGGATGGAAGCAGCACTAAAAATTTTACCAAACTGCGCCTCCACTTTGTACTGCTTGTTGAACAGTTCATCCACAAACAAGTACTCAAAGGGATTGCCGATGAAGTATTTTTTGTAAATTTTTTCCACCTTGGCCAGCTTCGCCGGGAGATCATCGGTGCTCAGTTTAATGGTAAGGTCGTTGACCTGGGCGGGATAAAAAATGATCGGGCCGATGGATTTTTGCAAACCTTCGTGGTGGTAATCTTTCACTACTCCGATCACTTGTAGGTAGCGTTCATCCCATTTGATTTTATTGGTCAGGGCGTCTTTGACATCTTCAAAACCCAAGGCTTTGGCGGCTTTTTCATTCAGGATTACCTTGTCGTTGTTGTTCCATTCCACGTCCGTTTCTATTGCGGTGAAGTTGCGGCCAGCCTTGAGTGGAATTTTGAACGTAGGCAAATATTTCTCTCCAATAATGGCAAAGGCGAAGGATTGGTTTTCGGTGCCCTTTTTTGATTTGGGTGAACTAAAACCTTCGGTGGCAAAATTGTAGCCTCGCCCGGGGCCACTGCCCGAGGTGCAAAAGCCTTCTACAAAGCTTTGTTGGGCTATTTCGTCTTGATAGGCCGAACTGCGCTGTTTGTACGTCTCATCCAGGTTCAATTGTGGGGCAGGAATCAGCACCAGTTGTTTGCTGTCGAAGCCCAGATTGGCCTGTTGCATAAACTTCAGTTGTTTGAACACCAGCATGGTGCTGATGATCAGGGCTACAGAGATGCTAAATTGAATGACCACCAAAGATTTACGCAGGAAAACACCAGAGCTGGTTTTGGCCAATTTGCCTTTCAGGGTATCTACTGGTTTGAATCGCGCCAAAACCAAAGCGATGTAAACGCCAGATACAATTGAACTCAAAAGCAACAAGCCTACTCCCAAAGCCCAAACCGGATTGAGGAACAAGGTCTGCAAGCTGAGGGTCTTTTCAAAAAGCTGGTTAAACAGTGGCTGCAATACCACGACCAGCACAATGGCCAGCACAAAGGCAGAAAGATTGACCAAAACGGATTCGACCAGGAACAAACCCAACAAGTTCTGCTGGCTTGCACCAATGGCCTTGCGCACCCCTACTTCATTGGCGCGTTTGATGGAGTTGGCAGTATTCAGGTTGATGTAGTTGAACCAGGCGATCAGCAGGATCAGGAAGGCAATGCCCATGAGCATCAATACGTAACGACGATTGCCGGTGTGTTCCAGGTCATCTTGAGCGGATGTGGCCAAGTGTACTTCGGCCAAGGGTTGCAGGCGGAATACGGTGGCATCTTTTTCTTTTTGAATCTCTCTACGCAGTGCCGTAAGCTTTTTTTCCAGTGCTTTCAGGTTGGTATTGGGACTGAGTTCAAAAAGCATGTTGATGTACTGGTTGTCCAGATTGCTCGATTCAGCCCAAAAATTCCCATTGAGGTTTTCCTTGTTTTTGAGGGTTTCCAGCGAAAAAACCATGTCGAAACGGATGTCCGAATTGTCTCCCATCTCTTCGTAAACCCCTTTTACCACATACACATGGTTGCCAAATTGGTTGTTCAGTTTCAGGGTCTGCTCCAGGGGACTTTCCTCACCGAAGTATTTTTTGGCCATCGAAGCAGAAATAAAAGCCGCATCTGGTTGATTCAGATCTTTGGCCCGGCCTGCCACCAGCGGGAAACTGAAGAAGTCAAAAAAGTTGCCTTCTACGTAGCTCACGCTTTCTTCGCGGAAGGAGCGATTGTTCAATGGGTTTTGCACCACACCTTGGGTAATTCCATCTGAAAAGCGGCAATAGGATTTGATTTCTGGCAGCCGCGATTTGGCTATCTCGGCCCAGCCGGGCTCCACCTGTGGCCAGTTTTCACCCTGGGCATTTTGGCACATCATCCGGGCCAGATTGGGCAATTTTGCGTGAAATTTGTTCACACTTTTTTCCAGGCTGACGTATTCCAAAATGAACAGAAACGCCGCAATGCCCATCGCCAAACCGGCTATGTTGATGGTGGAGTAAATTTTGTTTTTGCTGAGGTTGCGCAAGGCAACGGTAAGATAGTTTTGAAACATAGTGCTTAATTTAAAGACAGAAGATAAGGAAATGGTGATTTACCAAAATAGTTGCGGATAAAGCATAACTTATTCACTCCGCAGGGACTTCACCGGATTCGCCAGCGCCGCCTTCACACTTTGAAAACCAATGGTCAAAAAGGCAATGCCAACAGCCGCTACACCCGCCACCACAAACATCCACCATTCCATATCAATGCGATACGCAAATTCAGCCAGCCACTGGTTCATAAAGTACCAGGCAACAGGCGAGGCAATGAGAATCGCCAACAAAACGAGTTTGAGAAAATCTTTGGCCAACAGTGAAGTGATGCCAAAAACCGAAGCACCCAGCACCTTGCGAATGCCAATTTCTTTGGTGCGTTGCTCCGCAGTATAAGCGGCCAACGCAAACAAACCGAGACAACCGATGAACAAAGCCAAGGCCGTAAATACCCCCAACAAGGTGGCTGCCCGTTGCTCTTCCTGATACAGACTGCCAAAAGAATCGTCCAGAAAATCGTAATCAAAAGGGGCGTTGGGGACCACTTCTTTCCAAAGGGCCTTGGTCTTTTCAATTGCAGTTTTTTCGGTTCCAGGTTGCAAACGCATCGACATGTAGGAAGCCCAGGTGCGGTAGGTTTTGGAAGATTCGTGGAAAATTGCTGCAGGCTCAATGGCGGCACGGATGGTTCCACTATGAAAATCACGCATCACGCCCACCACCTGAAAACGTTGGTTGCGATTGCCTGGGTAAGTCAACCATTTGCCAATGGGATTTTCCCAACCAATTGTCTTGACTGCCGCTTCATTCAGAATCACCGACGTAGAATCACTTTGGGAATTACTGGCGTAAAATCCACGCCCCTGGATGATCTCGATACCCAAGGTTTGGATAAAATCAGCATCGGTCAAAAAAGAACTCAGGGCGAGGTTTTTAATCACCGCGCGTTTTTGATTGCCTTGATCGGGTTCGTAATAATCGCCAAAACTGCCAATGGAAGGCAAAAAAGTAGAATGAGATGCTGCTTTGACCTCTGGAATTTGTAGCAGCCGCTGGCGGAAAGCTTCCATTTTACCGGGTTCTTCCAGGTTGCGCAGCATGGGCATGATCATCACATTTTCCCGCTGTAATCCCGGCGATTGTTTCAGCGCAAACTGCAATTGCTGGTACACCACCCAGGATCCCAACATCAGGCTCACCGACACCGCAAACTGGAATACCACCAGCCCATTCCGCACCCCGGCATGGCCGCCACGGGTAGAACTGCCCATTTTCCTAAAAATCTCGGTAACCTTGAATCGGGAGAGGAAAAATGCCGGATAAGTACCACCCTAATAGCCCCGCCACACAAGTCAACAACAAACCAATGCCCAATACTTTGAGATTCAACAGACCACTCAACGCCATTTGCATCCCCGTCAATTGGTTGAACAAGGGCAGCGCTACTGCAGCCAACACAAAGGCCAATGCCCATGCTATGAAACTAAAAAACAAGGATTCTGCCAAAAATTGTCCGACCAAGGTGCCGCGTTGTGAGCCTAGTGCTTTGCGTACACCTACTTCCCGAGCGCGTTGCATCGAGCGGGCAGTAGCCAGGTTCATAAAGTTGACACAGGCCAGCAGCAAAATCAAACCACCGATGAGCCCGTAAGTGCGTACTTGTTTGCCATTGCCCAGGGTTGTGAGCCGGGTAAACTGGATCGTTTGACCAAGGTGCAGGCTATTTAGTGGAAAAAGTTTGACATTGTAACGGTCGCCTTTTTTCAATTGCGCCAGCAGATCAATGCCAATCCGATTGTACGCGGCTGGAGCATGTGCCTTGACCATCGTGGGAAATTTGGCTTCCAGGGCCGCCAGTTGCTGGTGTAACTGCTTCTCTAAGCTTCACCCAGGTATCCACCTGCAACCAAAGCCAGCTCCAGGCAAAATTGTCCACTACTTTGAAGGTGCTCATGGAAAGTAAAAAATCGAAGCGCAGCGTGGAGTTCAAAGGTAGATTTTTCGCCACCCCGGTCACCGTGTATTGAGTATCGTTGAAGAAGAGGGTTTGCCCCATCGGCGATTTTTTGCCAAAATATTTCTCGGCCATGCGTTCGCTGAGCACTACTGTGTTGCTACGGTCGAGGGCCGTGCTGGCATTGCCTTGCAACATGGGGAAGTTGAAGAGTTCCAGAAAAGCCGTATCGGCACCGTAAGCGGTATTTTCATTAAAAACCAGGGGCGCTTGTCCTGGAGTTTCGCGCCGTACTACCGTTTCTTGGAGGAAAAAAGTACGCGCAGCCGTTTCCACCTCTGGGAAATCCTGTAAGATTCGAGGGCCCAGTGGGGGCGGGGTATTGGTGGTCAATCCTTCTTCTTCTCCAAATTTCAGATCCAAACCCACCGCGCAAATCCGATTCACATCGGGCACAAAGTTGTCATAACTATTTTCATGCAACACAAAAAGCCGATGAGCCAGGTTGCAGCCAGGCCCACGGCCAGACCACTGATGTTGATGAGGGTGTACAGACGATTTTTTGGAAATTGCGAAGGGCAATTTTTAGAGCAGTTGTAAGCATTGGGAAGGCATTTGGTAAGATGTAGGCCAATTTTTGTGCCAATAACATAAAAATTTGATTATCAAGCACAAGAAAAATAATCACCTTAAGGGCTTGTTCAGAATCGGACAAGGGTTGTGCGTTTTTGTTCGTTCTACTCCCCTCGCAGCGCATCCACCGGATTCTCCAAAGCCGCCTTCACACTCTGCGAGCCCACCGCCAGAAAAGCAATCAGCACCACCATCAAGCCCGCCAGGGGAATAAAATACCATTGAAAATCAATCCGGTGGGCAAAACCCTCCAACCACTGATTCATGGCGTACCAAGCCAAGGGAGCGCCAATCACAATCGCAACGAGCACTAACTTCAAAAAATCGCGGATGAGTAAGGCTACAATTTGTCCTACTCCAGCCCCCAGGGTTTTGCGTACGCCTACTTCTTTGCGGCGCTGCACCGCCAAATACGCGGCCAAGCCAAACAAACCCAAACAAGCAATGCCTACCGCCAGGGCAGCAAACAGGCTAAACACGACGGCCAGACGCTGTTCGGCCTGGTACTGCTGCCCAAATTGTTGATCGAGAAACCAATAATCGAGGTGGTCACGAGGGAAGACTTTTTTCCAGGCTACATTCAACGCGGGCAATAAATTGGATGCCTGAGCCGCGTCAAACTTCAAGGAGAGGTAACCATTTTGTACCGAAGGCAAACAATAATACAAGGTGGGGCGTGCGGGTTCTTTCAAACTTTCGATGTGAAAATCGGAGACCACACCCCGAATCGTCATGCGGTAGCCATCGGTATTGCCCTGATAGGCGATTTGTTCGCCGATGGCCGCTTGTGGGTTAGGAAAACCCAAGGCCCGCATGGCGGCGGTGTTGATGATCAGGTTTTCGGACGCATGGCGTGGATCGGCAGTTTGATAAAAAGATCCCGCTAAAAAATCAATGCCGAAAGTGGAGAAAAATTCTGGATCTGTGCCCAGGGCATACATCGTAGAGCGGGCAATTGCGCTGGGCGTTTTGGTCCAATACATGCCCCCGCTGCTTCCAGAAATGGTGGAAATGCCCAGGCCCGGTACTATTTCTGAAGTCGTGATGCCGCGCACTCCGGGAATTTCATTGATTTCGTTTTTCAAAACCGCTAGCCGGCTGCGTTGCAAGGAATCTTGTTGCCAATTGAAACTGGGCGTTTTCAGGATACAATTTGCTCCAGAGACACGCCCAGGTCAAAATTGCGCATAAAACTGAGTTGTTTTTGCACCACCAGCACGCTGATGATCATGGCAATCGAGCAGGCGAATTGTACCACCACCAAGGCCTTGCGCAAGTTTCCTCCTTTGGAGCTGCCGGCCCAACGGCCTTTTAAGACCTCTGCCGGAGGGTACGCTGATAAGATGAACGCCGGGTACAAACCCGCTAAAACCAGCCCCAATAAAAGCACACCCGCGCTACTCATCCAAAATATAGCATCGTAACCCGGCGCTTGCAAGAGGTCTCGCCCGGTCAATTGGGCAAATGCCGGGCTTAAACCTTGTACCATCATCAGCGCAAAAACCATGGCCGAAGCGTTGACAATAAAACCCTCCAACAAAAATTGAGCAATCAACTGGATTCTTTTGGCGCCAATTACCTTGCGCATACCTACTTCTTTGGCGCGTTCAATTGCCCTCGCTGTACTGAGGTTGATGTAATTGACAAAAGCAATGCCAAGGATAAACAGGGCAATGAGCGCCAACATCCGCAAAGTGCGCGGATCCACATTGGGCTCAATTTCGTAAGTGAGGTTAGAGCCCCGGTGAATGGCCTTCAAAGGCTGCATATTGAGGCGAATGCCTGCCGATTTGAGGTGGGTATTGGAATATTTATCGAGCTGTGCTTTGACCTTGGCGAGATTGGCACCGGGCGACAGTTGAAAATAGTTGTATTCCCAATAACCGCCCCAATTGTCTTCAAAACCCGCAGCATAACGGGATTCAAAACTAAACAGCACATTGAATTTCAAATGGGTATTTGAGGGCGGGTCCGCTACAATTCCACTTACGGTATAGTTCCCGGCAAAGGTGCCACCGGATATTTGTAAGATCTTGCCCATTGCTTTTTGCGCGGGAAACAACAAACTTGCCGCCGATTGGGTCAATATAATTTGGTATGGTTCCTCCAGACAAGTTTTGGGGTCACCTTGCAAAAACTGCTGGGGAAACATCCGCAAAAAACCGGCGTCGACCATCCAGGCTCCTTCCAGTTTGATGGGGCGTTCGGGCATAACAAAGGTGACCGAGTTTTCATTGCGGTTGTAGAGGCGAGTGTAATCCACCACCTCGGGCAAATCCTGCTTCAGTGCCGGTCCCAGGGCAGAATGGGTGTTGGCGTCCTGCGTTAGCACTTGCCCATCAGCCAGGGTTTCATTGTAAGCCCTCCAAATTTGAGCTGCGTGAGGAGATTGCCCATCGTAACTCCATTCATGGCGCAGGTACTGGGTAATCAAAAGGAATGCCGCCATACCAAGTGATAAGCCCAGCGCGTTGATCAGACTGAACAATTTTTGTTGCCAGAGGCGGCGCAGGGCAATTTGCAGTAAATTCCTAAACATGGCAATGGTATTTTGGATTCAAGGTTTAGGGGGCAAAGGCAATGCCAAAAAAATAAAAACATGACAATCAGCACTAAACACGCACAATTCAACGAGAATATGTTCGTTTTCGGACAATAATCTGCTGGTTTCGGACATGTTCTTATTTTTAAAGCACGCAAGAAGGTAATATTGCCTTAACTTTCTTGGCGCAAAAGTTAAATTGTAGTCATCTTGTACAGTTGAACAAATTTAATTGCAACTTTTTTTATATTTTTGAGGGCGATTACCCGTAACATGACAACATTAGCGTCCGAATGTTTTTTTGTTTAACCGCTTAGTTTCCTGTATTAAATACCAGCCTGAAATGATTAAAGTGACCATCGTAGACGATCATGTTATTTTTGCAGAAGGATTGGAGTCCATATTTTCGGATGCGCATGACATTCAAATTCTGGCGCGCTGCCACAATGCGGAGTCTTTTTGGGAAGTTATGGAAAACAATTCCATTGATGTGGTATTGTTGGACATCTCTTTACCAGACGTCAGTGGATTAAACCTTTGTGAATTAATCGTGCGCAAGCACCCCAATACAAGGGTAATTGCCCTGACTATGCACGACGAACCCAGCTTGGTCAAAAAGATGATCAAAAAAGGTGCGATGGCCTATTTGTTGAAAAACACCACCAAAGCTGAACTTTTGGCCGCCATCCGCACCGTGTACAGTGGCAAAAAATACTACAATGAAAACCTCATGCAGCTGCTGCTGGAAAGTGAAGATAAACCCAAAAAGAATCCGGCCATGGGTGGGCGACCACACTTGACCAGAAGAGAAAAAGAAGTTTTAGAACTCATTGCCGAGGGCTTAACTACGCAACAAATTGCGGAAAAACTCTTTGTCAGTATTAAAGCCGTAGAGTTTCATCGCAGCAGTTTGCTGACCAAGTTTGGCACCCAAAACACCCCGTCAATGATCAAGGAAGCCATTGAATATGAATTTATTACGTAAATTTTTATCTTTACTTATCGCCTCTCTGCTCTTCAGCGCAGTTTGGGCACAAACCCAATACCCCACCCTGAACGACCGCTACTCCCCCAAGCAAATTGATAGTTTAATCAAAGTTTTTGAAGCCAAAAATGACAAAAAAGGCCTCGCCATCACCCATGAATTGAAAGGTATTTTTTTTCAAAACATCTACTTCTACAGCAGCGTCACCTTCAATAATTTTTTCATCAGCTCACAATATTACCTTGAACTCAATGACCGAGAAGGGGCATTTCGGGTAAAAAAACGCATTGCCGATCTCTATTCGGTCGACGATGTGATGTATACAATTGCAGTTGGTTATTACAAGGAGGCGTTGAAGTATTTTGAACAAAAAGGAGATGAGGCCAAAATTGCCGAGTACAACCTCGATTTACTCAATATCGCCATCAACAAAGACTCGTTTAAACGAACCGAAAAGCGAGTCGACAGTTTAGAACAAAGCCTCGAAACCACCATAAATCTCTGCAAAAAACTAAAAGACCAGCGCTACCTCACTTACGCGTACAATCTATATGGTTCTTTTTTGCTGCAAGGAAATCGCTTGGAAAAAGCCGAAAGATACATCGACATGAGCCTGCAAATGAGCGAACCCAAAACACAATTGGAATTGCTGAACTTGTACCATAAAGGACAGATCAAAAAGCGAAAAAACGACATCCCAGAAGCCATTGAATTGCTGCGCAGAAGTGAATTGATTGCCGAAATCCGCAACAACAAATACCTGATGCAACGAATTTGTCAGGCGCTCGCGGAATGTTATACGGCACTAAATGATTTTCCAAAAGCCACGGAGTATTGGCAAAAAACTTATTTGTCGATCAACCGGTATTACAATTCCGGAGCAACCCAATTGGCGCGCACGGCGGTGGTCAATAGCGACCTGCGTTTTGCCAATATGCAACAAGACTTGATTGAGCAAAAAAAAGAGACCAGCGAAAGTTGGAATTACGTACTGTTCTTAGCCTTGGTGCTGCTTATCGTCCTAGCCATTTCGATTCGCAACGGAATGAAAGCCAAGATGCAGCGGCGAGAACTGGCCAATCAGCGCAAAATAACCACCCTGGAGCTTCAATCGATGAAATCCCTGATCGATGGGCAGGAAAAAGAACGCAACCGTGTAGCCAAAGATTTGCACGACGGACTCGGGGCACATTTGTCAAGCATCAAACTTTTTATCGAAAATCAAAAGGACAAAAGTGACCCCCTCATTCAGCGGCAATTACTGGAACCCCTGGCCAAAAGTATTGATGAGGCCTGCCTGGAGACCCGCAATATATCGCATGACCTCCGCCCTTTTTCACTTAAATATGGCTTCAATACCGCAATAGAGGATTTGGTCAAAAAAGTACAAAATGCGTTGCCCGGAGTTGAATTGATTTTTGCAAGTTATGGTGAAGAGCCAGTTATCCGGGAGGAAGTGGCCTTGATGGTCTACCGCATCGTGCAAGAATTGCTCAACAATGCTGCTAAGTACGCCAATGCCACACAAATTACCGTTCAAATTTTTTATGAAACCCAGCAAATCTCCGTCCACGTTGAAGACGATGGCTTGGGATTTGATTTAAACGGGGTAAAAGAGGGCAATGGCCTGGGCAATATTCGCTCGCGCATCGACTACCTGGGCGGGCAAGTAATCTGGCAAGCTGCCCCTGATCAAGGTACGGCCGTGATCATCTCCGTTCCACTACAAAATAGCATCAAATCCTAGGGGCAAGGGCATAAGAATGAACCTGTTGGGGGCTTTTTAGCTAGGCAGGGGACGGGGCAGCCAAAAATAGCCACGAGGGCATTATTTAAGCCCCCCCTAGGTTTCTAAAGCTGCGGGTTTACCCTATTGGCTGCTAATGCAATCATGCATAAATTTGTATCATAATATTGAGAGGAAAAAAGTTCAAGACTTGCCTCTACATTTCCAGTTAGGAATCTCTTTCTGCCTTCGCAATTTGAAATGGCGCGAAATCAGAAAGTTGATTACCAAATCAACAGGCTGGAAATAATACTTGGAAAGGCTGCTTCCGCGGAGGAAGCAGCCACTCTTTTTTAGATTTCCCTCTTCTCCCTTTACTCCTATTCATACATTAAAAAATTTGCAACCATATGTTGATTGCAAATGATACGCGATCAAACTTCCTATCGATTATATCCTTCAGGCTGTTCCTCTTATTAATACACGGGTGGACTCTTTCAGGCCACCCAATTGATGACGATTCCCTTATCCGGCGTTCTTTTTTTTCCGGGCAGAATGTCGAGGAATTGTCCGGGCTATCCTTTAAATAGGATAGCCCGACTTTTAGTCAAAAAACAGTTCAACCATCGCTCCGTTGAGCACAAAATGTACAAAGGTGCGGATGTTGGTTTCCCGAAAAACCTGTTGTACCCCATCTTTACTAAAATATAGAAAAGGAGCCAATTCAGTGGCCTTTGCACGATAACGTTTCATGTCTCCGGCATAACTCGAAAATTGAACGATGGCGATCCCGTCTTCTCCTTCGATCAGTAGATCTATTTCTCGTTCAAATATGCGTGAACCATAAAAATGACGCAGCGAGTAACGCTGGTGGTAAAATGAATCTTGAAAATAATTGTCCAAAAAATTGCGGTATGCCAGGCCAGCAGGAAGCAATTGTTCCGGGTTGATCCATTCGGCTACTTCAAAACGGGATAACAACCCAGCCGTCATTTCATTCAACGCTGCTGGCGAATAATCCGCTTGCCAGGCATGAAAAAAAGCCTTCACCGCCCGCGAGATTTGATTAAAATCGGCCAGCAAAGATTCAATGTGCAAGGCCGAAGCGTAAGTGATCAGTTCTCCGGCATGGTGGGCAGGGATTTGATCAATGAGGTTTTCCTTCCAGGTATCGATAAATAAAGGGGGGTGTTTTTGTTTTCCAGCGCGGAGCTCTAAAAACGCAATATCCGCCTCCTCAATATCCAGTTGCTCAAAATCGCGGGAAAACGTAAAAGTTTCGGTCTCTTTGCTCAACGGGATTCCCGCCCATTCCCAGGGCGTATCGCTGACATTGGCATCCAGGGTCGGGAATTCATCTTTGCCCTCGTGCCAGGCGCGGTTGAGCCATTTGGTGGGGGTATTGGTGGTAGGAAAAATCAGGTAATCGCGCGCGCGGGTCAGCCCCACGTAAAGCAAACGGTTTTCTTCCTGAGTGGCCTGAACAATTTTTTGAGCCTGAATGGGACTTTGGGCCAGCCGTTCGGCCAGATTGGTTCCCTTGAATTGTTTGTCGTAGGGATTCACCCAGTAGCGCAACCAACGATTGCCCAAAATATCGTTCAGGTCTATTTGAGTGCCTTCCTCTGGCACGATGCTCAGACCCCACAATTCTGTGCGGATGTCTTTTTCCAAATTGTAACAAACCACAATGGGCCATTCCAAACCTTTGCTGCGGTGATACGTCATCACATTTACCGCATCGGGGCTTTCACCCGCAGCCTGAAAATCTCGTTCTTCGGTTTCCAGCTCGTTGAGCCATAACAACAAACCACCCAAAGATGCCGCCGATTGCAGGCGATTACAGCCTTCCTCGTATTGCAAGGCCAGTTTGCGTAGCACGTCCAGGTTATCCAGGCGTTGGTTGGCCTTGCCCCAACTCACGATACGGCGGCGCAAATCAAGATCCTCGACCAAAAGGTGCAAGATTTCCGTACTCGACAACTCGATGGTTTCCGTACGCAATTCGTCCAGGCGGCGAATCAGGTAGTCGTTGGTTCCCCAGCGGTTGGTGACATCGCCAGCATCGTAACTTTTGAGGTAATCCAGACGGTCTTCTACAATGGTTTCAATGTCTTTACCCGCTCCAAGCAGCAAAATTTCGGCAACAGAAAGGGAGTCGTGGTAATTGAGCAAGTATTTCAAACAGGCCAACACCAGCTTGGCTTCGGCGGTATTCAACAAACCGGCCCGTGCGATGGCTACTTTGAAACCCGCTCGGTTGAGGGCTTCGGCCATGTTTTGGCAATCGGTATTCGAGCGGCACAACACCGCTACATCTCCGGCTTGCGCCAGGCGGTATTGTTTTTCGCCTTTGGGCAAAACGTACACCTTGCGCTGGAGCCATTCACGCAACGCAAAAGCGGTAGCGTTTTCGGGCCAGGGTCGTCCGGGGGTACGCCCGCTGCGTTTTTTTCCTTCTTCTTCCTCTTCCTCAAAATGCCAGTGTACCAGCGCGTCCGAGGCTTCGATCGGTTCCTGGGTTTTGGTTCTTTGGGGGATCAGCGCCACCTGTTCCGGGGGCATTTGGGCAAAGGCTTTGACAAAAATGGCGTTGCTGGCGAACACGAGGTCTTGGCGCGAGCGCCAGGAGTTTTCCTGGATGTCTTCGGGTTTCACACCTCCGCTTTGCTCAATGATGGCTTGCATCAATTCGGGTGCTGCCCCCCGAAACCCATAAATGGATTGTTTGGGGTCACCCACCCAAATGCTGTGCCGCGCAAACTGCGACAATTTGAGGAATATCTCCAACTGCATGGGGCTGGTATCCTGAAATTCGTCGACCAGCAGCAAGTCCAGTTCGCTGCGCAAAACGGTGGCTACCTGTTCGTCCTTGAGCAATTCCATGATCAAGGCTTCCATATCGGTGTAATCGATCAGGCCGCGTTTTTTCTTGTAGGCCGCGAATTCGTCCAATGCAGCAATGGCCAGTTCAAAAATCTGATCGATAAAAGCTTTGATATCCTGTTGAAACTGGGGGTGCTGTTCGTGGACTTTGGCGAATTCGAGCAAATCGGCAACGTCATCTTTACTTTTGACTCCGGTTTTGAGTTTGCTGATTTTGGCCCAGGAGCGCCAGCTCAATTCCCCGCGCAAGCGCAGGTCGCGCTCCAGCTCTTTGAGGTCTTTAACGGCATCCTTGGTTACTTTGGTTTCGTCAGCGTTGCTTTCGAGGCGCTCGATGCTGTCCAGCAGCATTTGGCTCAACTCGGCGTTAAAGGCTTCTGGACTTTTGGCGGATGGCTCCCCCAGGTACACGCGAAAACTTTCGAAAGAGCGCTGACGACTGGTTTCCAGTACCTCCAGGGAAAAGGCGTTGGCCCGGGATACTTCGGTGATTTGGCGCACCTCGCGTCGCCAGTCGAAATATTCGTTGCTGCTCAATCCCAGGCGATCGCAGAGGCTGGCCATATTTTCGACCCGCTCTTCCGTAAGTACGGTAGCCAGGGATTGGTTGAACAGAATTTGTTGGTCTTCTTCAGCAATGATGGCCACTTCGGGCGAGATACCTGCTTCAAAGGCAAAGCGTTGGAGGAGTTTTACGCCTAGACTGTGCACTGTGCCTACGAGAGCATTGGTAAGGTCTTCGGCTTGTTCGTTGAGTCCTTCGGAGAGCAGTTTGACGCGTACCCGTTCCTGCAATTCCGATGCGGCCTTTTTGGTGAACGTGGTGGCAATGATGCCGCCCGCACGTACGCCTTCGCGCATCAGGCGCACCATTTCTTGGGTAAGTCGGTATGTTTTGCCAGAGCCGGCGCCGGCGGAGATGATTTTGATGTTCATTAAGCCCAAAGTTAATTCATTTTTCCGTGCTTGTCCACGCCCTTTTCCTCCATGCCGTCAAAATAAAAAACGGTCGACATCATCAGAGTCGACCGTTCCTAAAAAGCTTATACACAAATACAATTATATCCTAAGTGCTTTAGCGATCAACACATTGTCAAATCAGCACATTAGCACATTATTTTTCCGCCGCCATTTCCGTTTTACCCATCAAACCCACCGTCTCCATCAACCGGATCATCTCGGCGCGGTAACCTTCGGTGTCTTTGCCCCTTGCGCCGGCGGCCAGTTTTCTGGCTTGTTCGTAAGTGGCTTCGCCTTTGAACTCCGAATTGCGCAGCAACATCCCAAAAGTGGCTACGGCTGCAGACCAGCGGAAGTTGTCGCTGGATTTGCCCAGGCTTACGGCTTTATCCACCACTACATCTTCCATCAATTGGCTAGCGTCCGCATCGGGAGCTTTATAGCGGAATTTAACCGTAAGCAATTCTTCGGAGCGCTTTGCCGAAGCTTTGATGTCGCGGTCCTGGTACTTCAGGTCTTTGTCGGCGGCCAGAAACTTGCTTTCTACCCCTACCGGGATGATTTCGTAAAGCGCCGTTACGCTATGTCCTGCACCCAATTCGCCCGCGTCTTTTTTGTCATCGTCAAAATCTGCGTTGTTCAACACGCGGTTTTCGTAACCGATCAGGCGGTAGCCTTGCACCACGGCAGGGTTGAATTCCAATTGCAGTTTCACGTCTTTGGCAATGGTGTACATCGTGCCACCAAACTCGCTGACCAACACCCGGCGTGCTTCGTCCAAGTTGTCAATGTAAGCGTGGTTGCCGTTGCCACTGTCGGCCAGTTTTTGCATTTTGTTGTCTTTGTAGTTGCCCATGCCGTAGCCCAGGATGGTAAGGTATACGCCACTTTTGCGCTCTTCTTCGATGATCCGTACCAGTTCGCCATCACTGCTGACACCAACGTTGAAATCCCCATCGCTGGCCAAAATCACCCGGTTGTTGCCCCCTTTGATGAAGTTTTCTTTGGCTGTTTTGTAGGCTAAAAGGATGCCTTCGCCACCAGCGGTAGAACCACCGGCTTGCAGTTTATCGATGGCTTCCTTGATTTTGGTTTTGTTGTTGCCCGTAGTGGATTCCAGCACCAGCCCAGCTGCACCAGCATACACTACAATCGCTACGCGGTCTTGGGGGCGCAATTGCTCGGCCAGGAGTTTGTACGAAGCCTGCACCAAAGGCAGCTTATTGGCAGCACTCATGCTACCCGATACATCCACCAGAAAAACCAGGTTTGCTGCTGGCAAGTTTTCTGCGGGTGTATGTTTGCCTTGCAAACCAATGTGTACCAGGCGGTGTTTGGGCTGCCAGGGGCAATCACTCACTTCGGTCGTAATCGAGAAAGGATGTTTGTCCGTGGGTTCAGGATATTCATAATCAAAATAATTGATCATTTCTTCAATGCGCACCGCATCTTCGGGTGGGCGCTGGCCATTGTTGATGAAGCGGCGTAAGTTGCTGTAACTGGCAGCATCCACATCAATGGAGAAAAAGTAGATTGGGGCTCCTGGGTAGCGCGGTGAAAGCGGTTTTCCTGGATGCGGTCGTAGTCTTCGGTATTGAAATTGGGTTGATTGGCAGGCATTTTTGTAGCATACCCTACAATACCCGGAGATGCCATACTCATGTCTCTTTTTACTTTGGGCATTGACATCTGGTTCCCGCGCTCTTCTCGGCTTTTCGGTCCATGCTGATCCCACTTCCTGGAGCGGCTCTACATTTGCTTTCAAGGTAATGGTTACCGATTTACCCGCACAGGCTTTGACTTCTTGGTTGCCATAACCAACATAGCCAACGGTCAGGTGGTACAAGAATCGGGGCTATTTAGTTTAAATGCGCCACTGGCATCCGTTACGGCGCCGGTATTGTGACCTTTGAGCACTACGGTTACGCCGATCAAAGGTTGACCAGCTACATCTATAACTTTACCTTTTATTTCAAAGGATTTGTCTGTCTCCCGAAAATTGACAAAAGCCAGTACGAGTACAGATAGGGCAAGGAATAAGTTTTTTTGGAACATGGCTTGGTTATTTTTTAGGTAGGATGCAGGCTATTGGCGGAATACATAAAAACTTTGAAAAAAAATTTCTTTCACTAATTTTATTCTTTTTCTCATTAGACTTAAAGTCTATTAAACACACCGATCAAGTCATGAAACCAAATTTACGCACCCGATTTACACTCCTGCTGCTGCTGATTAGTTTCGGCAGCACTGTCATGTTGCAGGCGCAGGATCCTGTCAAAAAAGACACTGCAAAAGTGGCTGCCAAAAAAGACTCCAAAAAGCCCTTGCCCCTGGAGCCCGAGCGCAAAGTCAAACTACAAGTCAACGAAGGGACCTGGATGTCTTTGGACGTCAGCCCTGATGGCCAAACCATTGCCTTCGACCTGATGGGCGACATTTACAGTATCCCTTTGGCTGGGGGCAAAGCCAAACAACTCACCAACGGCATGGCCTACGATACCCACCCCAAGTGGAGTCCGGATGGTAAAAAAATTGCCTTCACCTCCGACCGCAGTGGATCGGAAAACGCCTGGTACATCGATTTTGAAAAACAGGATACCGTACAAATCACCAAAGACAACGACCAGCACGTACAGTCGGTAGAATGGACGCCCGATGGCAATTACCTCATCGTATCCAAAGGGGGACGCAACCTCAAGTTGTTCATGTTCCACAAAGACGGCGGCGGAGGTACCCAGCTCATCAAAACACCGGAGACCTTGAAGTGTATTGAGCCTGCTTTTGGCAAAGACAGCCGTTACATCTGGTTCTCACGACGCACAGGAGCCTGGAACTACAACGCCATTTTGCCCCAATACCAATTGGCTACTTTTGACCGCGAAACCGGGCAAGTCGAAACCCGCACCGAGCGCATCGGTTCGGCTTTTGCCCCTACCCTTTCTGCTGATGGCAATTGGTTGGTATACGGCACCCGCTTCAACGAACAAACTGGGCTGGTCAAACGCAACATCCAAACGGGTGAGGAGGCCTGGTTGGCTTATCCGGTGCAACGCGACGAGCAAGAATCCATCGCGCCATTGGGTGTATACCCGGCTCTTTCTTTTACACCCGACAGCAAATTTGTGATTGCTTCTTATGGTGGTAAAATCTGGAAACTGCCCATTGATGGCGGAAACGCAGTCAATGTTCCATTTGAAGTAGATGTGGAATTGGAGATGGGGCCAGCGGTGAAGTTTGACTTCCCGATCTCCAACGACAAAACCATGATCGCCAATCAAATTCGCGATCCCAAAATCTCGCCCGATGGCAGCAAATTGACCTTCACCGTGCTCAATCGCTTGTACGTCATGGATTACCCCAATGGCAGTCCTCGTCGCTTGACCAATGCCAACCATACCGAGGCCATGCCGATTTGGTCGCCCGATGGCAGCAGCATTGCTTATGTGACCTGGGAAAACAAAGAGGGACACATTTATAAAGTCAATGTCAGTACAGGAGCCAATACCAAATTGACGCGAAATGGGGCAACCTACTACGATTTGGGTTGGGACGCCAAAACCAATCGGGTCGTCTTCAATTACAGTCCTTCCCAGGTATTTGAAGATGCATATAGCCCTTTCTTTTCCAGCCCAAGCGAAAATCTGGCCTGGATCAGTGCGGATGGTGGGGACATTACCCGCATCGAAAAATCTAATGGACGGGGCAATCCCCATTTTGTCAAAGCCGATGAACGCATCTATTTGTTCAGCGGGGCCAAAGGGCTGGTATCCATTCGCTGGGACGGCACCGATGAGAAGGTACACCTCAAAGTCAGTGGCATCACCACTTTCCCCGCTGAATTGGGACACACCCACTGCCTGATGGTACACTCTGAAACCGAGCCTACGCCACAACCCTCACAGGCCGAATTGATCACCATGGCACCCGAAGGCGACCAGGCACTGGTGCAAATCAACAACGAAATCTATGTGGTTACGGTGCCAAAAACTGGCGGTGAAGTGCCCAATATTTCCGTCGCTAAAGCGGAAAATGCGCAATTTCCTGCCCGCAAACTGACCACCATCGGCGGTCAATTTCCCCATTGGACCGCGGATGCAAAACGGGTCAACTGGTCGATTGGCAACGCGTACTTCTCTTACGACATTGCTCAGGCCAAAGTGGTGGAAGAGCAATTGAAAGCCGAGAAAAAAGCCAAGGACAAAGAAAAAGCCAAAGCCGAGGCGGAAGGCAAAAAGCCGAAAGAGAAAAAAGACGAAAAGAAAGAGGAAGACAAATCCTATAAAGCCGCTGAAGTCCGCGTAAAAGTGAGCGTCCCACGCGATGTGCCTACCGGAGTAGTCTTGCTGCGCAATGCCCGCATCATCACCATGAAAGGTGCAGAGGTATTTGAAAAAGGTGATATTCTGATCGAAAACAACCGCATCAAATCGGTGGGTAAAGCAGGATCAATCAAGGCTCCCACAGGGGCAAAGGTCATGGACATGGCGGGTAAAACCATCGTACCCGGCTTTGTAGACACCCACGCCCACATGTGGCCGTACTGGGGTTTGCACAAAAGCCAGGCCTGGATGTACAATGCCAACCTGGCTTACGGCGTAACCACTACCCGCGACCCTCAAACCGCCACGACCGACGTACTCACCTATGGCGACATGGTAGAAAGTGGTCAAATTCTGGGGCCACGCATTTATTCAACTGGCCCAGGGGTAGGTTATTGGGCATACCGGCTTGAAAGCCTGGAACAAACCCGCAACGTCCTCAAGCAATATTCGGAGTACTACAATACCAAGACCATCAAAATGTACCTCACAGGCAATCGCCAAAACCGCCAATGGATCATCCAGGCGGCTAAAGAGCAGGGCCTGATGCCCACTACCGAAGGTGGACTTGACTTTAAACTCAACATGACCCAATTGCTGGATGGATATTCCGGGCACGAGCACGCTTTCCCGATTTACCCCATTTACAAGGACGTAATCAAGGTGGTGGCTGAATCTAAAATGTCGTACACGCCTACCCTCTTGGTTGCCTACGGCGGTCCTTGGGCAGAAAACTACTACTACGCGACCGAAAATGTGGTGGGTGACCCTAAACTCAATCATTTTACGCCAAAAGCAGAATTGGATGAAAAAGCGCGGCGTCGGCCAGGATGGTTCCTGCCGGAAGAGCACATTTTCCGCCGCCATGCCGAATTTGCCAAAGCACTGGTTGAAGCTGGGGGCATTGCGGGCATTGGTTCGCATGGCCAATTGCAAGGCCTGGGCTACCACTGGGAGTTATGGGCAGTACAGTCGGGGGGGATGAAAAACCACGACGCCTTGCGCGTTGCCACCATCCTGGGTGCGCAAGCCATCGGCCTCAGCAAAGACCTGGGCTCACTGGAACCCGGCAAACTGGCCGACTTGCTGATCATGGACAAAAAACCCGCTGGACAACATCCGCAATTCCAACTCCATCAAGTATGTGATGAAAAATGGCCGTTTGTACGAGGGCGATTCGCTCAACGAAGTGTATCCACGCGTCCAGGCTGCTCCGGCGCCGGAGTGGCGGGTGGATCGGCCGAGTGGGGTTCCGGGGATGAAGTAGGAGAGTTCGGGGGTTCGAAGGTTCGGGAGTTCGGGGTTGTCGGCAAACTCTGAACCCCCGAACCCCCGAACTCCCGAACCCTCGAACCCTACCCCCCCTTCCTCCCCAGCGTGGCCCCCGTCATTTCCCACAAATCTTCAAACGGAACAATTTCAATTTCGTGCCCCTGCGGGCTGATTTGTAGTGGCTGTTGGCGCAACATGGCCAGGTAACGTTCGGCGCGTGGGCGTATAGCTTGAGGGTGAAAGTGTGCTTTGGGGATTTGCAACAACAGCCGAATGAACACATTGCAGCGGTAGTTTTCATCCTGCTTCAAATAACGGCTGCAATAGCGATCGATGGCTTCCATCCGGTCGATGACGGCATCAAAACGTTTTTGGGCGATCATGAACAGGATCTGAATGATCAGAATTGGGATGTTCATGCCTTTTTTGTCTTTCGAAAAGTGGGCACTTCGTTCAAAAATTTATTGAGCCTGAACTTGCTGTTGGTTTCAGGTGGATAGATGCTCAACTTGCCAATAAAAATCAGGTATTGCAACCAGGCTTCGTAGATTTTCCAATGCTCAGCGCTGCGTTTGCCCAATTGTTTAAATGAGGGATGGCAGGTGGCGTGTTGCCAAATGCTGTAGGCCTGTTGGTAATTGCGGGTATGCAAAGCCAGCAGCAAACACAAGGCGCGGTTTTTATACCAATTGAATGAACCCTCATTTTCCAGCTCCAGAGCTCGTTCTACCACCGTTCGGCCAGTGGGGTAATCTTTCAATTGTATGTGACAAACCAGTTTTTGGTACAAAAAAGTCAAGAACGCCTGGGGCGGTACAAACGCGATTGCCGCCAAGGCATTGATGGCTTCATCGCAGGCAATCGCCGTTTCCATGTAATTGCCTTCTTCCATCAAGGCCGCTACTTTGAGCAAGTACACGTGGCGCAAAAAATGGTAAGAGCGGTGCTCCTCCATCAAGGGGCGTAATTGTTCATAATACGTTTTGGCCAAAGAAGAACCAGGTGCGGCCTGGCTGCGGTTAATCAGGTGATTGTGTACCAAGCGGATGTATAAATCCTCGGCTAAATTTTCACATTGCCACAACCGCACATATTCCGTGTGCAAGTCATTGTAATATTTGAGCTTGCGAACGTCGGGCTGACGGGTGGAATAATACAAACGCAAAATTTTACTGATGTTGACCAACAATTCTGAAAACTGATAATACTGGGCGTGCTTAAAAATTTTGAGGGCCAAATCTACCGCCACTTTGCTCGCGCCCCGATTGAGCAAAATTTTCACCGCAGCCCATTCTTTGCAACAAGTGATGTAGGCCTGGTCCCAATCGGTGTACCCCGGCTGTTTGGTATCGATGAAAAAAACTGCGTTGATCAAGCGATTTTTTAAGCGATTTTTGAGCTTTCGGTAGCTCTGATCTGCGGGTTGGGTATCAAAATAATAACTTGCTGCTTCTTCATCTGAGATGAATTCTCCCGAAGCGATCTTAAAATAAAGGCTGTTGACCATTGAAGTGCGCCCCTGTTCGGCTTGTCCCAAGAGCTCGATGGACTTAAGTTTGTTGCGGCTGACCAAATCAACCAATTCCCGAATGACTTCCATGTACCTATGGCATTAAATAATGAAAAAGCCCGTCTCAGCACGGGTTGAGTACGAATGGAAATCTTCTAAAGGATGCTATAATTTTGGAAAATGGTAGAAAGGCGAGCAATCAGGACTTAAAGATGGGATGTTTTGGGGGAAAATGCAAGTTGAGTACCTGATTTGGCACAAAAAAGGCCCAACCAAGCATTAGCTTAATCCGGGCCTGCACATTTGCCTTACAACATATAATTACACAACCTTTCCAAAACCGATAGATTTTCAATAATCTAACCAAGCGCTAAAGCAGGGAAGAGTGAAGCACCTTTGCCCCACTCTCCCGCAGTCTTGCTAATCACCCTTAGTTAACAATGATCCTCTTTTATCAAAAATCATGGTTCAAAGATCGGTGGGTAGGGGATTAGAGGCACTACCAAAAGAATGGTGGAGTGGTATCCGCAGATGTTGCTTTTTTTTGTAGAATCTCTTTCTCAATAAATTGACAATAAATGCTTTATCGCTTTTGTCGTTCAATTAATGCCGTTCAACAACTCACTTTCCCCCAATCCGATACAAGCGCCCCTGATCCGTCACCGCATACAGCGCGCCATCCTTCCCTTGTGTCACATCCCGAAAACGTTGGAATTCTCCTGCCAGCAGGCGCTCTTCACCCACCACTTTATTGTTTTCAATCACCAAACGGGCAATGTGCATGCCGCTCAGGCAGCCCACAAAAAGGTTGTTTTTCCATTCAGGAATCTGATTGCCGCTGTAAAACGTCATGCCACTGGGCGATACCGAGGGGTCCCAATAATACACGGGTTGTTCTAATCCTTCTTTTTGCTGGATCGCATCGCCGACTTTTTTGCCACCGTACTCGATGCCGTAGGTAATGGTGGGCCAACCGTAGTTTTTCCCTGCCCGAACGTGGTTGATCTCGTCACCCCCTCGTGGGCCAAACTCGTTGGAGAACAATTCCCCAGTGGCAGGCTGAAAGGCCAAGCCCTGTACATTGCGGTGACCATAGGAGTACAACTCGGGCCTCGCGTCGGCTTGGTTTGCAAAGGGATTACCTGTCACTGCTTTGCCATCCTTGGTGATGCGCACGATTTTTCCCAAACCCGAATTCAACTGCTGCGCTTGCGGGCGGGTCACTATGTCAGAGCGCTCGCCGGTACTGACAAAAAGATTGCCACTTTTGTCAAAAAGAATCCGACCGCCATAATGTAAACTTCCCTTGTGGGCAGGCGTGGCACGGTAGATCACCGTGGCATTTTCGACCTTGCTTTCATCTGCCGAAAGTTTGCCCTTAGCTACCGAAGTATGGGTGCCGCCGTCTACACTTTCTGAAAAAACCCAGTACAACATCCGGTTTTGCTCAAAAGCAGGATCAATCGTAATCCCCAATAAACCACCTTGCCCGCTGGAATTCACGGCGGGTAACCCGGTGATGGCTGGGCTCAGTTCACCACTGGTTTTGGCGATGCGCAAGGTACCATTTCCTTTTTCGGTGATGAGCAACCTGCCATCCGGGAGGCTGGTGATGCCCCAGGGAGCGGACAATCCTTCAGTGAGGACCTTAAATTCATACGGCGTTGTGGTTTTTACACCGCCCACTCGCGTTTGACCCGCGAAGGCAGGTTTGTAATCCGAATTGGCAGCGTTGGTTTCGACCGGAGCACCGGTGGTGACGGCATTGTCATTTACTTTTGCGGCAGGAGTTTGACCGCAAGAGGTAAATGCGGCAGCGCCTAAGACCAAGAGGAATAATGCAGTTGTTTTCATAAGAGACCTGAATTTTAATCAAGGTAACAATAAAAGCGTACACATTTGTTCGAAGATGAACAATAATGGTTTCGACAAACTATCTTAAACCATTGATATACAAAGCTATAAGCTCTTGGCATGAAAGTTGGCCGATATTTTTTACCAAATCGTCCAACCATGATTCAGAACTATCTCAAAATCGCCTGGCGTCAACTGCTGAAAGACAGCCAATTCACCCTGCTCAATTTGCTGGGGCTTAGCGCAGGACTGACCTGTATGCTGCTACTCTGGTTCTGGGTGAATGATGAACTGAGTGTGGACAAGTTCTTTGAAAAGGACGGTCAATTGTACCAATTGATGGAACGCAGAAAGACTGAGGGACTTTCACAAATATCTGATGAATCCTCGGGCTTGCTGGGTGAAACCTTGAAAAACCAAATGCCCGAAATCGAATATGCTGCGGCAGTAGCGCCGCCAGAATGGTGGGGGAAATTCACCCTTTCAACGGGCAATAAAACATCAAATCAACTGGACAATACGTTGGAAAAGACTATTTCAACATCTTTTCCTTTAAATTGTTGGCGGGCAAAAAAGGGGATGTTCTGACCGATAAAAATTCGATTGTCATCTCGGATGAACTGGCCAAAAAGCTGTTCAATACCACCCAAAACCTCATCGGCAAAAAGGTACGCTTCCAGCAGGAGCGGGATTTTTTTGTTTCAGGTGTCTTTGAAAAAACGCCTGTCCATTCTTCCACCCAATTTGATTTTGTATTGTCTTTTGAATACCTGAACGACATTCAGGGTTGGGTGAAGAGTTGGGGAAATACCGGGCCACATAATTTTGTGCTTCTGAAGGAAGGCACCAATCTGGATCGTTTCAATAAAAAAATTGCCAATGTCATTACTGAAAACTGCGGCGACAGCACCCGGCAGGTGTATGCCACCCGCTTTTCAGACAACTACTTAAAAGACACCTTCGATCATGGATCAAGGGTAGGTGGCAAGATGGAATATGTGCGGCTTTTTTCCTTGATTGCCCTCTTTATTTTGGCCATTGCCTGCATCAATTTTATGAACCTGTCTACGGCCAAAGCGGCGCAACGGATGAAAGAAGTAGGCATCAAAAAAGCAGTTGGTGCCGCCCGTAGTCAACTGATTGTGCAATTTCTGGGCGAATCATTTTTGCTCACTTTAGTCGCGATGCTGCTTGCCGTAGGGCTAGCCTGGTCCTTGCTGCCACAATTCAATGCCTTAACGGGCAAACAGATCGTGCCGCAATTCAACCCGACGCTACTCCTGACCATCGCTGGAATTACCAGCCTCACGGGTTTGTTGGCAGGAAGTTATCCGGCTTTTTATTTATCTGGATTTCAGCCGATAAAAATCCTAAAAAGCAAATTCCAGTCCTCCACTTCGGAGATCTTTTTGCGCAAGGGACTGGTCGTTTTTCAATTCTCCTTGTCGGTGATTTTGATCATAGGGGTATTGGTGGTAACGGAACAAATCCAGTACATCCAACAAACCAATCCTGGCTACAACAAGGACAATGTGATCCGCTTTAATACGGAAGGCAAGTTATTGGGTACCGAAGAAACCTTTATGGCGGAGCTCAAAAGGATTCCCGGGGTACTGAACGTCAGCTTTACTTTCAACAACATGGTGGGGCGAAATTTTGGTACCACTGGTTTGGACTGGGAAGGGAAAGCCCCCAATGCTTCGCTGTATTTTGAAGGGTTCGGTACGGATTATAATTTTGTGGAAACGATGGGCATGCAAATGTTAGAGGGGAGGTTTTTTTCCAAAGAATTTGGGGATGACCAAAGCAAAATTGTGTTGAACGAAGCAGCCGTGAAACAGATCAATTTTACCGATCCGGTGGGTAAAAAAATAAAATTGTTCGATCAGGAAAGACAAATCATCGGGGTGGTAAAAGACTTTCATTTTGAATCCTTACACGAACAAGTGAAAGCGTCCTACATGACCCTGACGGGCCTGAACAATCCCTGGAACAAAATGATGGTGCGCATCAAAGGGGGGCAACAGCAAGAAACAATTGCCCAAATTCAGCAATTTTATGAAAGGTACAATCCGGGCTTCCCTTTTGACTACAATTTCCTGGATGAAGCATATCAGCAGCAATACCAGACCGAGTCGAGGGTAGGTGTATTGTCGAGGTATTTTGCTGGGCTTGCTGTACTGATTTCCTGTTTGGGGCTGTTTGGTTTGGCCACTTTTACCGCACAAAGAAGGCAAAAAGAGATTGGCATCCGCAAGGTGCTCGGCGCTACCATTGGCAGCGTGACCAGCTTGCTGGCCACAGATTTTTTGAAATTGGTCGCTCTAGCCATCGTCATTGCCTCGCCAGTCGCTTATTATTTTATGAACCAATGGCTAAAGGATTTTGCTTACCGGATTGACATGCAATGGTGGATGTTTGCGTTGGCGGGTGTGCTTGCGTTGGGGATTGCGTTTTTGACGATTGGTTTTCAGAGTGTGAAGGCGGCGTTGATGAATCCGGTAAAGAGTTTGCGGAGTGAATAATTTAATCAATCGAGTGCACACCTCGAAAACAATGGATAATGCCGGATTGTAGAGACGCACGGCCGTGGTCTTCGGTGTGTTGCTCTGACTTTCATCTACTAAATTTAATCAATGATTTGGGTATCGAGAAGTAAAGGCATTAGAACGTATATTGAACTTGAGGCAAATTGATTATCAAGCAATTGAGCCAAAAGCACAAAATAATTGGGAAATACTCAAGCTTTTAATGCTCAAATGCGCTTGCAGCCATGCGGACAGCACTGTTCAATACCGAACATTTCCCAACCCACAAAAAATCCATAAAAACATAAAAAACAACAACTTACAGACTTGGTATAAAAATTGAGCTAAAACCCCTAATGCTCTAAAGACAACCAACATGTTTCAAAACTATTTCAAACTCATCACCCGCAAACTCGCCAAACACCGCGACTACGCCCTGCTCAACATTCTCGGGCTGAGCCTGAGTATTGGCTGCAGCATCCTCATTTTTGCCCTCATCCAGCACCATACCATTTTTGACACCTACCATCAAAAAGCCGATCGCACCATGCGCATTGTGATGGATGTCAAAACGGATGGTTTTTTCCCTTTCCCAGGTGCACCAAGCCCCATGGCCAATGCGCTTCGGGAGGAATGTGCTTTTGTGGAAAAAGCGGCCATGGTTTCGGGCGGAGATGAAGTGCTCATCAGCATCGACAATGCCAAAGGCGGCAAGGACAAATACAAAGAACAAGCAACATTTGCCTGGGTTGAACCCGCCTATTTTGACATCCTTGATCTGCCCCTCGTGCAGGGTGACCTAAAGGCCCTGGAGCAACCCAATACGGTACTGATCACCGAAAAACTGGCGCTCAAGTACTTTGGCAGTAGCAATGCAATTGGCAAAATGCTCCGCCAGGACAATCGCACCGACCTGCGGGTAGTGGGCATCGTCCGGGATTTGCCCCACAACACCGACTACAAGCACGAAATCCTGGCTTCCTGGGCAACCTTAAAAAATGACTCCATCGTTGGCCCAGGCTTAAATTCCTGGGGCGGTGCACGTGGGGGTACCCATTGTTTTGTCTTGTTGAAAGAAGGCCACGCTTTGGCTGAGATGAACCCGGTAATGGCGCGTTTTTGCAAAGACCACCCACACCCGGAAATGAAAGACCTGTTTACCTACAAGGCCAAGCCCGTGCTCGGTTTACACTTCGACAAAGACTACGGTTTTGGGGTGGATAAAAAATTCATTTGGGCCCTCGGCATGATTGGTTTGTTTTTGATTTTTACCGCTTGTTTCAATTTTGTCAACATGGCCACCGCGCAAGCGCTTACCCGTGGGCGCGAGGTGGGCGTACGCAAGGCGCTGGGCAGCACCAAAGGGCAGTTGTTTTGGCAGTTTATTGCCGAGACTGGCCTGATTGTAGGCGTTTCTATCCTGGTAGGCGTATTGATGGCCGCTCTGGTCCAACCTTACCTGAATACCTGGCTCAAACAAGACATCGTTTTTGATACCCGTTTGTACTTGTTGTTGGCCGGTTTTACGCTGGTGCTGGGGATTCTACTCACTTTCCTGTCAGGGTTTTACCCGGGGCTCATGCAGGCGCGGTTCAATCCCATCATTTCGATGAAAGGCATGGGGGAAATGCCCAAAAGTGGTACTTACTCCCTGCGGCGCATCCTGGTAACCACCCAATTTGGCATTTCGCAGGTGCTCATCATCAGCGCAGCGGTGATCACGGGTCAAATACACTATGCCCAAAATGCCGATTGGGGCTTCCGGCCCGGAGCGATCGTGAACCTCCAAATTCCCGATCAAGCCAACATGAAAACCCTACAAACGCAGTTGTTGCAGATTGCCGGGGTGAAAAACGTTTCCCTCTGTTACCAGGCACCCGCTGCCAGCTCCAACAACCAAACGGGGCTCGTCTACAACAACCGGCCCGAACCCGAGCAATGGGTGGTCAATGATAAACCCATCGATGCCCGTTACCTCGAAACCTTCGACCTGAAACTGGCCGCTGGCCGCAACCTGCAAGCCAGCGATACGGTGCGCGAATTTTTGGTCAATGAAACCTTTGTCAAAAAACTCAATCTGGCCTCGCCGGAGGAAATTTTGAACAAAACCATCCAGGTGGGTGATTTCAAAGCGCCCGTAGTGGGCGTGGTGCGTGACTTTCACAACTGGTCATTCGAGCAGGAAATTTCGGCGATTGCCTTCAGTACCCACGCCGCAGGTTATTACACTTGTGCTGTGCAACTCAGCCCCGGCAATCCCGCCCCAACTCTGGCGAAAATTCAAAAAACCTGGGAAAATTTGTACCCGGATCACTACTACGAGCAACGCTTCATGGATGAACAATTGGGCGAGTTTCTGGAAACCGAAACCATGCTCCTGCGCCTGATCCGCATTTTTGCCGGGATCGCCATCTTGATTGGTTGTCTGGGCTTGTACGGGTTGGCCGCCTTTATGGTCGCCCAAAAACGCAAGGAAGTGGGCATCCGCAAAACGCTGGGGGCGAGCATCGCTGGTGTTTTGTGGCTGTTTGGCAAAGAATACCTGCGTCTGATCGTGATCGCTTTTGTAGTGGCGGCACCATTGGCCTGGTGGGCCATGAATGCCTGGTTGGAGGATTATGTGTACCGCATCAGCATTGGGACTAGCGTGTTTGTATTGTCGATTTTGACAACATTTGCGATTGCGGCACTGACGGTGGGTTTTCAAAGTGTGAAGGCGGCGTTGGCGAATCCGGTGAAGTCGCTGCGGAGTGAGTGAGGAACTGGTTTAAAAAACCAGGTAGCTTGCGTTTTTGTGTTGCTAAATTGGAGCGCTTGTAGATTATGTTTATCTTTAACGACAAACTATAAACAAGCGTTAACAAAAAACATGAAAACACCGATCACAAGGCGTCTTTGCAGCGTAAAGACCCATCGCATTATTTTTTCCCTTTCACTGCTTACGATTCTCTTCACCAACGTTTGCCAGGCTCAGTCCTTCAAGGGCTTTCCCATGTGGGACACTAATTTATCCTTCGAGGTACGAGTCAAAGACCTCGTGAGTCGATTAACCCTGGAAGAAAAAGTTGGGCAAATGCTCAACGCAGCTCCAGCCATTCCTCGTTTGGGTATTCCTGCCTACGACTGGTGGAACGAAGTATTGCACGGCGTTGCCCGCACGCCCTTCCATGTAACGGTATATCCTCAAGCCATCGGCATGGCGGCTGGCTGGGACAGCACTGCGCTGGCCACAATGGCGCATTATTCCGCCCTCGAAGGTCGTGCTGTATTCAACAAAGCGACTGCCCTGGGCCGCAACAATGAACGTTATTTGGGCTTGACCTACTGGACGCCCAACATCAATATATTCCGTGACCCCCGCTGGGGTCGCGGGCAGGAAACTTATGGCGAAGATCCTTTTTTGACTTCCGTGTTGGGGCGAGCATTTGTGCGGAGTTTACAAGGTGACGACCCCAAGTATTTGAAGGCAGCGGCCTGTGCCAAACATTTTGCTGTCCACAGCGGCCCTGAACCATCACGCCATTCCGATAATTTCAGCCCTTCAAGTTATGATCTTTGGGATACCTACTTGCCTGCTTTTAAAGAACTCGTCACTAACGCCAAAGTTGAAGGAGTCATGTGTGCTTACAATGCTTTTCATGGGCAGCCCTGCTGTGGTAGCGATGTTTTGATGAATGATATCCTGCGCAATCAATGGCAATTTAAAGGCTACGTGACCAGTGATTGCTGGGCGATTGACGATTTTTTTAAATTTCACAAAACCCATCCCGATGCAACCACTGCATCGGTAGATGCCGTGTTGCACGGCACCGATGTAGAATGTGGTACAGACGTGTATAAGTCATTGTTGGATGGTGTAAACAAAGGGATGATCAAAGAAGCGCAATTGGACATATCGCTGATTCGATTGTTTACCACCCGGTATCGCTTGGGGATGTTTGATCCTGTTTCCATGGTTAAATATGCGCAAACCCCAGAATCTATTCTTGAGACTGCTGAGCACAAGGCCCATTCCTTAAAAATGGCGCAACAATCTATCGTCTTGTTAAAAAATGAAGGCAATACCTTACCCTTGAGCAAAAGCATCAAAAAAATTGCGGTGCTAGGCCCCAATGCGGACAATCGCATTGTGGTGCTGGGCAATTACAATGGCCAGCCTTCCGAGATCATCACGGCCCTACAAGGCATCAAAAACAAACTTGGCCCTGAAGTAGAGCTGATCTACGAAAAAGCCATCAATTTTACCAACGACACCCTGCTTGCTTATGCCAATGTGAGCAACCAATACAGTTGGGAGGGTAAACCTGGATTCAAAGCCGAATATTACAACAACGTTGCTTTGCAAGGCGAACCTGAAATGGTCAGGATGGAAAAAAGTGTAGACCATCTTTGGCAGGAAGGAGAAGCAGTTGTGGGGCGTATCCGCGCGAATAATTTTTCAGCACGATACAGCGCTCACTATAAAGCGGATGAAGACGGTTACATCACTTTTGAAATAGAAGCTGACGATGGTTACCGCTTTTTTGTCAATGACAAAGAAGTCCTCAATGCCTGGCAACGCAACCGTTGGGGCGCCAGAACCTATAAGCTCGATACCAAAAAAGATGCTTCTTACAAAATTGTTGTTGAATACTGGCAAGGAGAAGGCAAAGCAAATGTACACCTGAGGGCCGGACTTTTGGAAAAATCCAATTTGAGCGCCATTGTGAATCGTGTCAAAGATGCTGATGCGATCGTATACGTCGGTGGGATTTCACCTCAATTGGAAGGCGAAGAAATGCGGGTAGATTTTCCCGGTTTTAATGGCGGAGACCGCACCTCAATCTTATTGCCTGGAGTACAAACCGAATTGTTGAAAATGTTAAAAAGCACCGGTAAACCCCTGGTGTTTGTCGTGATGACGGGCAGCGCGATTGCACTTCCTTACGAAGACCAAAACATCCCGGCAATCGTAAATGCCTGGTATGGAGGGCAAAGCGCAGGGACGGCAATTGCGGATGTACTTTTCGGTGATTACAATCCCGCCGGACGTTTACCGGTTACCTTTTACAAGGCGGACAGCGATTTGCCCGATTTCAAGAGTTATGACATGAACAACCGGACTTACCGCTATTTTAAAGGTGATGCCTTGTATCCTTTTGGACATGGATTGAGCTATACCAGTTTTCAGTACAGCAAGTTAAAAACGCCAGGCAAGATAAAAGCGGGTGCAACGGTTAAGGTAAGTGCAACGGTTACCAATACCGGTAAAAAAGACGGGGATGAAGTAGTTCAGCTGTATCTTGCTTATCCTGAAGTTACAGGCAAAGCCCCCCTCCGCGCCTTAAAAGGTTTTAACCGCATTCGCCTAAAAGCGGGCGAAAGCAAAACCGTTTCCTTCACTCTTTCGCCTGAACAATGCCAACTGGTGAATGAAGAAGGTGCATTGTATCAGCCCAAAGGGAAAATGGAGATCAGTTTGGGGGGGACTCAACCGAAACAAAAACAAAAAACGACAAGCAATGTGTTGACCAAAATACTACGGGTACTGTAGCCCTTTTTGTTCCTAATTTAATCTACAAAAAACATGAAGAAACTATCTATTCTCTGCACAATTCTGTTGGCACTTTTTGCTACAAGTACCTTTGCTCAAGAAAAAATCGGGCAGTTTGACGGGCACGAAGACGTAGGCAACCCAACCCTAAAAGGCGCTGCGACCTACAACCCGGAAACCCAGGAGTACACCCTGGAAAGTGCAGGCCTCAACATGTGGGACAAGGCCGATCAATTTCATTTTCTTTGGAAAAAAATCAAGGGCGATTTTATCATTTCTGCAACCGTCCGCTTCATTGGAACTGGCACCAATCCGCACCGCAAAATTGGCATCATCGCCCGCGATAAACTCAGCACCGATTCGCGTTACGCCGATGCCTGCGTACACGGCGACGACTTGACTTCCCTGCAATATCGGACTGCCGATGGGGCGATCACCGAACAAGTAGAATTGTCGGTTTTTCATCCTACCAACATTGAATTCCAGCGTGTCGGCAACAAGTTCATTTTTTCAGCGGCCGTGTTTGGAGCAAATTACAAGTCGGTCAGCAAGGAAATTGCCCTGGATGAAGAAGTATACGCCGGGATCTTCATTTGCTCACACGAAGATAAAGTGGTGGAAAAAGCCGTGTTCAGCAATGTGCGCATCACCATTCCGGCGGCTCCTGATTTCCGGCCGTACCGGGACTACCTCGGTAGCCACATCGAAGTGATGGACGTACACACGGGATTAAGAAAAATCCTGCATTCGGCGCCCAATTCCCTACAAGCCCCCAACTGGACCAAAGACGGGAAAACCCTGATCTACAATTCGGAAGGCAAGATGTACAATTTCGATCTGGCGAGCAATACCGTTTCCACCCTGAATACCGGTTTTGCGATCAACAACAACAACGACCATGTACTTTCTTTCAATGGAAAAAAACTGGCCCTTAGCAACCACATGGGTGAAACCAGGATCTCGACCTTGTTCATCATGCCCGTTACCGGGTCAGACCAACCCGAGGCCATTACGGCTCCCGAATCCGGACATTCGTACTTACATGGTTGGTCTCCGGATGGAAAAAAGCTGATTTTTACCGGCCAGCGCAACAAACAGTACGACATCTGGTCTGTTGACATTGCGACCAAAAAGGAAACCCCACTCACCAATACCCTAACCCTTGACGATAGCCCTGAATTCACGCCCGATGGGAAATGGATTTATTTCAATTCGGTGCGTACCGGCACCATGAAATTGTGGCGCATGAAACCCGATGGCAGTCAGCAGGAGCAGGTGACTTTTGACGAGTACAACGACTGGTTTCCGCACATTTCGCCCGATGGCAAGTGGATTGTGTATTTGTCGTATCCTAAAGAGATCAATCCCACTGATCATCCCTGGTACCAAAAAATATACCTCCGCTTGATGCCTGCTTCTGGAGGTATTCCCCGAAATATCGCTTATGTGTACGGCGGACAAGGTACCATCAACGTGCCCTCCTGGTCGCCCGATAGCAAGCGCATTGCTTTTGTCAGCAATACGAAGTTGTAGAGATTATAGCATCCGCCTTCGGCGGATTTTTACCACAAAGACACAAAGGCACAAAGACATTAAGTGCTAAAGTGTTGTCGAATCTGTGCCTTTGCGCCATTTGATGGTAAAAACTTAATAATAAATCCACCGCAGGTGGGTGCTCAAGTCTTTTAATTCTCAGTACTGGTGAAAAGCCTGCGAGATAAACTCCAGCACATCGGGCAAAGCTTCGCGCCAATACGTCCAGGTGTGCCCCCCGTTGCGAACGCGGAATTCGTGCGGAATCTCTTTTTTGCGCATGGCAATGTGTACCAGTGAATTGCCTTCGAATAAAAAGTCATCGTCCCCGCAATCGATGTACCAACGCACCGCTTTTTTGAGGTCATCGGGGACATTGTTCACCATGTGAACCACATTCTGCTGATTGAAAAACGCCTCAATCTGCGCATCGGTAGCCGTAGAATCTGGACCACGTTTTATCTGCATTTTAGCAGCTTCCAAACTCATCGGCCCGGTAGCCGCGCTCAAGGGGCAAGCCGAAGAAAACAACTCCGGATGGTGCAGCGCAAAAGCAAAACTTCCGCCGCCACCCATCGAAAGTCCGGCCACGGCCCTAAAGCGTTTTTCGCTTTTGATGCGGTATTTTTTTTCTACAAAAGGCATCAATTCCTTGAAGAAAAAATCCTCGTACAACCAGGTACCCGTTGCGTTATTGGCATAGCCGCGGCGGGTGGTATTGGCGTCGGGCATCACGATGATCATGGGCGTGGCTTTACCCTCCCGGATCGCCTTATCGGTAATATTCAATACTTCGCCAAACTGCACCCAGCCCGTTTGGTCATCACCGCCACCGTGCAGCAAATAGAGCACCGGATAGGTTCTTGCAGAGGATTCATAATCGGGAGGGAGGTAGATGGCATACTTCCGCTCCATGTTGAGGATTTTGCTTGGGAGCGAAAGGTTATCAAATACTTTTCCGGTCTGCGCCGAAAGGTTAATGCTGATCAAAGTTAAAGTGACGAATAGACTTGCGATTTTCATGTAGATGCATGTTTAAGTTGTAGGTAAAAATAGCTTATTTCACTAGTTCATACGCCGCCACTGTATTTCTAAAAAAGGTGGGTACCAATAACCATTTCTTTGCTTGCACATAATCAATGTCGGCAGAACTGATGGAATCAACTTGGGAATTCAACAGCAAGGATGTTTTGCCATCAGGTTGAACGTAGTGCACCAAGCCGCTCCAGGAAGATACTAAATAAGCGCCGTCTCCCACAGCTTCGATGCCATCGGGTTGTGGAACTTTGCTGGCCAGTTTTTTGAATTTTTTAGTGCCAAGATTATACTGTACTAAAGTCGAGTCTTTCCAAATACCAAGTAGCAACGTGCCATTCTCATGTAAGATACCGTTGGATCCTCCCAAGCCTTCAACAATTGTAGCAACTGCGCCATCTTTGAGCTGGTAAACAGTACCCTTTATAGAATCTGTAAAATAGATGGTCCCATCCGATGTACTCGTTACATCATTGAGGCCCTCTGCACCAGGTGCTGCGTATTTTTTGGTTATTTTTCCTGTAGCTAAATCAATCTCTACCAAATGGGTGATATCGGCGGTATACAATTTTCCATTGGCGATGGCCATACCTTTGGGTGCACTCAGACCTGTGGCCCATTTGGCGGCAATGGTAGTACCATCAGTAGCTAGTTTGCCGATAGAGCCTTTACCGTCAGCGCCCCAAGGCTCGCCTTCTATATTGGACACATAAATGGTGTTGCTAGCTGCATCGTACAAGGCGGATTCTGAGGTCGTAAACAGGGTGTCAGATTCCCAAAGCTTCTTAAGTTCTAGCGTTGGAGCAGAATTGTCTACCGTTTTTTCGCTTTTACCTACATTGTTTTTGCAGGAAAACAAAACAATAAATAATCCAAGGAGGGTCAAAAGATACTTTTTCATTGTGGTGAATTTTATGGGTAAGTGGTTTGCTTTTAGCGTGGGGGGATATTTACCGCAGTGAGGGGGCGGTGCCCAAGTCCGCAATTTTAAATTGGCCTGACGGTCGACGAGCCGGGGGGCCCCGTTATATACTTTCGGCTCAGTCGATCAAATGGCCAATTTCTTTTTGGGAGCCCCCCCTGCCCCGTGGGTGGTCGGGCCACCCGCCCCCCATCTTTTCCCTTTTTTTGTTGAACCCCAGGCGCCCCCCCCCCAGTCTTTCAAAGCGCGGAAAATCTTGTTTATGATTCAATTTTTGAACATCAATGAAAAATTCGATTTTAAAATGTCCAGCAATGATCAAATTATTGGTCGCCAAAAATCGCCGGAGAGCTAAACGGGCAGTACGTCAAACTAGTCAAGGCCAAAGGCGAAATGTGGGGGCGGTTTGGGGACAGGCAGGGGGGGTCTTTGAATGTAAGCGGCCAGCGACGATGAGGACGAATCTTTGCCCAGGTTTGTATTTTGTGTACTTTTTAAAGGAATTCAACTGTGCATGGATTGTTGAGAGCGGGCGACCAACCTGTCAAGGCCAAAGGGAGATGTGGCACGCGCGGGGGGGGTTTTAAAGGCTTTGTCAGGACCCGGGCCGTCAGAGCGGAGACTGTCATTGTCCCCAGAGGGGGTAGAGCACCGAGGGCGAAGAGGAGGTCTGGCTCATCCTGTTCGAGCCTAAAGCCACCAAACACACGGGCAACATCGAGCATGAAATGACCAAATATGAGCAGGATTGGATTTGAAAACCGCATGGGTGGATACGGTTCGATCAGGTGCTCATATTTTTACCGTGCCTTATTTCCGCCACAACTCATCAATTTCCGCATTCGGAAAATTCGTCCGCGTCCGCCAGGACTGTTGGCCATATCCGGTGCCTTTGGACATCACCAATGCCCAGAGGCCATTGCCGTAGCTCAAATTGGTAATGTGGTAGCCTTTTTCCCAAAATTCCTGGATCTCATCCTTGGGATAATGATTGCGGGTACGCCAAACCTGTATCTCGTAGCCTGCATTTTTGGACATGACCAGCGCCCAGAGGCCATTACCATAAGTGAGGCTGGTGATGTGGTAGCCCTGGGCCCAAAACTCGTTGATTTCGTTTTGAGGGAAGGCCGGGCGGGTGCGCCAAATTTGGTGGGTATACTTCGTACCCTTCGACATGATCAGGGCCCATTGCCCATCGCCGTAGTTCACACTGTTGACGTAATAACCCTCGCCCCACAGTTCTTTAATGTCATCAGCCGGGAAATCGCCACCCGTCCGCCAAACCTGATCGGAAAATCCAGTACCCGTCGACATCACCAATGCCCACAGGCCCTTGCCATAGGACAGGTTGCTGATGTAGTAATCTTTGTCCCAAAATTCCTGGATTTCAGCCTCGGGAAAATAAGTCCGCGTACGCCAAGCTTCGGTGTAATTGGATTTGACCTTGGACATGGTCACCGACCAGATGCTGTCCCCGTAAGCCAATCCGGTAATGCGGTAGCGTTGGGCAGGCGTGGCTGTAGTGGTAGTGGTTGTAGTGGTAAAGGGATACAAGGAGGCAATGGTCTTTTTGTCTCCGGCGGATAAGTTGTAATTCCAGCCCACTTCGTAGCCATCCAGGGTAAAGGCCTTGTTGACCGGGTAGTGCATGATGGATTGAGGGTCGTACTCCCCGTTGGTTTGGGTCACCGAGTATTTGTTCAATACGTTTTTATCAACCTCTTCTTTGCTCCAGTTTTGCACTTGCATGTAGTGGGCATACACTTTGGGCTTGTTCCATTTGATGCCCGACAAGGGACTGAGGTGCTCGTGCAACAAACCCAGGGCGTGCCCGAATTCGTGCAAAATGGTGCGTTTGAACTCTTGCTCCGTGGTGTTTTTGTCAAACCAGCCGTAGTTCATCGAAGGTCCGGATTGACCACTGATGGTTCTTCCCGAATTGAGGTCTACCGAGAATTCCCTGGATTGTTTGCCGATTAAAGACCAGGAGCCTCCTTTGTTGAAGGTAATCCGGATATCGGCTTGGGGCCCGGGTACAAATTCGAAGGGAACATTGCCGTAGATGCTCCACTCGCCCACGTATTTTTTGACCTTGCTGTGCAAATATGGGTCGCCATTCAAGAAGGCAACGGTGATTTTTTTGCGGTCTTCCCATTTTAGCTCGCTGTAATACACGCCCTGGTACAAGGAGGTATTCAGGGTCGGGAAGATGATGTCTTGACAGAATTGAGTCTGCGCAAAAGCAAGTTGCGCGAAGGTGATGAAAAGGAGGGTGATCATTGGTTTCATGGACACAAAGTTATCCAGGTGATTCAATTCAGGCCATAATTTTTCGTCAACTCGTTTATCTTGAATTGAAACCCGACAAAGTCGGGGTGCTAAATAGTTACGATGTGACAAAAAAATCTGTGGAAATCTGTGGAATCCGTGGTGACATTGTCTTTAACCATTTCCGCCGCAGGCGGGTACTTAACTTTTACTCCTCCTCAAATGCAATTCCGTATTTCTCCAGCCTCCGATACAACGCAAAGCGCGTAATACCCAGAGAACGCGCCACTTTTGACAACTTATTTTGGTGAAAAGCCAGTGCGCGTTTAATCATCTCCAATTCCATTTCCTCCAGGGTCATACTTCCGACTTCCGGGAATTTGACACTACCTTTTGTGCCTGAACCAAAACTTTGCAAGTTCTTTTGAAAATCGGCAACCCCGAGTTCATCCCCAGTACTCAAGAGTACCGTACGTTCCACGAGGTTTTTTAACTGGCGAATATTACCCGGCAGCGGCAGGTTCTTCAGCCAATGCAAGGCCTCTTTGTGCACTCGCAGTTGAGGTCGATTGTATAATGTTTTGAGGTTGTTGACAAAAAAATCGACCAATGCGGGAATGTCTCCCGGGCGCTCGCGCAGGGCGGGAAGTTTAACGGTAATGAGGTTGATGCGGTAAAAAAGGTCTTCACGGAAAGTACCCTGCCCCACCATTTCTTCCAGGTTGCGGTTGGTGGCACATACCACGCGCACATCCACGGTTTTGCTGCGGCTGCTGCCCAGGGGTTCAAAGGTACGGTCTTGTAGCACCCGCAAGAGTTTGACTTGACTGGCCAAATCCAGATCCCCAATTTCATCCAAAAAAATACTGCCTTTGTGCGCCATTTCAAAGCGCCCGATTCGATCGGTTTTGGCATCGGTAAAAGCGCCCCGCACATGGCCAAACAACTCACTTTCAAAAAGGGAAGCGGAAATACCCCCCAGGTTTACTTTGACAAACGGCGCTTTGGCGCGTTTGCTGTTGAGGTGGATGGCTTCGGCAATGAGTTCCTTACCAGCACCACTTTCCCCCGTGATCAGGATGGGGGCGTCGGTTGGAGCCACCCGGCCAATAGATTCGAGCAATTCCAATAATTTTGGGTCTTCCCCAACGATGTTTTCAAAATGAAACTGCTCATCCAGTTTTCTGCGATTGGGGGATTGCGGAGGCGATTGAGCCAACTTGAGGGCAGTACGCACCGCTTGCAGCAAGGCTTCGTTTTGCCAGGGTTTGGTCATAAAATCGGCGGCACCAATTTTCATCCCTTCCACCGCCAGTTCAATCGAGCCCCAGCCGGTGAGGAGGATAACGGGCAATGCAGGGTGAATGTTTTTGATTTTGCGCAAGGTGCTAAGGCCATCCGACCCGGAAGTTTCAATGGAAAAATTCATGTCCAGAATGGCCAATTCGGGCGTATGTTTTTGCAAGAAACTTAAGGCCTCAGTAGGAGAACTGGCGGTGCGTACTTCGAAGCCTTGCTGTTGGAACAGCAGCGACAAGGAAGTTTGAATGGCAATATCGTCATCGATGAGCAGCAGCAAGCTTGTTTACGATTTAAAGATGAGTACGGGAATATTGACTTCCTGGATGACTTCATGGGCCAGTCCACTGCGCAAAATCCGATCCCAAAAGCCCTTGCGATAGGCCGTTAGCGCGATCAAATCGGCTTTTACTTCTTGCATGTAGCGCTCAAGGTGATCCATGATGTCATCACCTTCCAGAATGGTAAAACGCACCCGTTGGTCTTCATTGTCCTCTTCCAATGCGCGCATGATTTTTTCCATCTGTTGTTTGGCCCAGGCATTATCAGCCGGATCATCATTCACGTGAACCAGATAGAGGTTGGCATCCAGAGCCTGGCACCAGGCGACCATTTTTTCGATGGAGGCGAGGTTGGCTACGTCAAAATCGGTGGCGTATACCACACTTTTAATGGGGGTAAATTGAGTTCCGGGGGGCGTCATCAATACGGGCACCTCTGCGAGATTGATCATTTTTGAGGCGAGCCCACCAAAAATACGCCCAGCCAAGCCCATGCGGTTGCGCATACCCATGATGATCAGGTCTGCGTCGTATTTACCGGTCAATACCTCTATGCCGTCCCAGAGGTTGTCGCCCACAATCACCCCATGAACCGGGAGTTTTTGGTCTTCTTCAGGGGTGTTGGTCTGGATGAACTGCCTCAATTTGTGCAGGGCATCCAACTGCTCGGTATTGATACTTTCATCCAATTTAGCGCTGTCTTCTACTGTAGGAAAGTCTGCACTGTCTTCTACGTGAGCAACGTAGAGTTCGTTGTGCAAATGACGGGTAAGGTGCAAACCATACCGAAAAGGTTGGGCACTGTTGTGGTGAAAATCAGTGAGGCATAAAATGGAGTCCATTGAAAATGGGTCTTTATTTAGGGTTCGTAGGTTCGAGGGTTCGGGGGTTTAATCGGTCGCCGAGCGGAGCCGAGGTGCCCGATTAAACCTTCGAACCCCCGAACCTACGAACCCTCTATATCCCTTCCTCTGCTTTTTCCGGTTCAACCTCCCGGATGGAGTTTTTGGCTTCTTCCCGACGCTGCTGCAATACTGCGGGCAAAGAAGGAAGGATACCTGCCGCCAAAGAAACAGCAATGACAGCCAGGGATAGCCATTCCGGCAAATCGATGTGGTGCACCAAACACATTTTGATGCCTACAAAAGCCAGAATCACCACCAGGCTATAACGCAGGTACTGAAACTTGTCGAGCATGGAGGCTAAAACGAAATACAGAGATCGCAGCCCTAAGATAGCAAAAATATTGGACGTAAATACCAGAAAAGGATCAGTGGTGATGGCAAATATAGCCGGAATGCTGTCGAAGGCAAATAGAATATCGGTGGTCTCTACGACTAAAAGGGCAATAAACAAAGGGGTAGCCGCCGTGACATGATCAATTTTTATGAAAAATTTTTCTCCGTGAAATTGATCGGTGACCGGAAAAAATCGCTTGGCCAGTACTACCAGAGGGTTTTTGTCTACTTCGACATCCTCATCGTGGTCTTTTGGGTCAACATGCGGTAAGAAGTGTACAGCAAAATTGCACCAAATATGTACGTAATCCAGCTAAAACGATGCAAAAGCGCCGATCCAACCACAATCATCAAGCCCCTAAACAGCACAGCTCCGATGATGCCCCAAAACAAAACCCGGTGTTGGTATTTTTGAGGTATCCTGAAGTAAGTAAAGATCACCGCGATGACAAAAATATTGTCGACACTCAAGGACTGTTCAACGAGGTACCCTGTCAAATAGGTAATGACTGCCTTTTGCCCCGACATGGGCGCACCATCTTCGTGCACCCAATGGTTTTCATAGGCGAAATAAATAAAGATGCTGAACAAGAGTGAAACAGTAACCCAAACTCCCGTCCAACGCAGGGCTTCTTTGGCACTGATGGTATGAGAATCTTTATTAAAAACACCCAAATCCAGGGCGAGTAATGCAGCGACTAAGACTAAAAAGCCAATCCAGATGAACATAATTTACGATTCAGTTGATGGTAGTGATAACGGTGATGATGGGCCAAAGGTAATCTTCAAAATGAACCTGCACAATTGTGCGCATTGCTAAAGTCTTCATTCAACACCTTAAACAGATAGGGAGTTCAGAAAAAAAAGAAGGGCAATCGAATGGATTGCCCTTTTGGTCGAAAATGTGAGGTCGGAAGCGGATTTGAACCGCTGTACGAGGTTTTGCAGACCTCTGCCTAGCCGCTCGGCCACCCGACCCTGTAGTCGTCAAAACGCGCGGTTGCGCTTTGGAGAGGCAAAGATAGGGGAACTAGAAATGCTGTGCAAGTACTTGGTGGAAAAAGTTGAAAAGTTTAGGGTTGAAAAGTTGAAAAGTTTAGCCCCGCGCCTAGCCAAATATTTGGTAATGAGTACTCAATGTGTGTATTTCGCACAGCTTTTCAACCTTAAACTTTTCAACTATTCAACTAAAATAGCCAAAAACTCATCCTCCGTCAAAATCATCACCGTCCCCAACTCTCGTGCCTTTTTCAATTTCGAGCCAGCATCCTCCCCAACAACCAGAATATCCAGGTTTTTGCTGACCGCGCTGATGTTTTTGGCACCGGCGGCCTCGGCTTTTTCCTGGGCTTCTTTGCGGCCCATTTTAGCGAGAGACCCGGTAAAAAGGATGGTTTTACCCGCCAGCGGGGCATCGGCGGATGCGGCCTTGGGTTTGTCTTCCTCGGTTTGTTGCAGATTGACGCCCAGCGCCTCCATTTGTTGGAGTAGCTCAATATTATGTTCGTTCTGAAAAAACTCGATGGCATTGGCGGCCACCACGGGACCTACGTCTTTGATTTTGGTGTAGTCTTCAATTTGCCAGTCTTTCAAGTCCAGCACGTGGTTGATTTCTGCGGCCAGTAGTTTGGAGACTTTTTTTCCCAAATGATGGATGCTCAAACTGTACAATACCCGGGAAATCGGGTTTTTCTTCGCCTTTTCAATGGCCGCTTGCAGCTTGGTTGCTGATTTTTCACCAAAACCTTCCAGTTGTGCCATTTGGGCATAATCCAGCTGATACACATCCGCAAAATTGCGTACCCAGCCCAGCTCAAAAAAACGTTCCACAATCTGTTTACCCATCCCGTCGATGTCCATCGCGTCTTTGGATACGTGGAAGATGATGCGTTGCAGGTCTTGCTGGCCGCACACACAATTTGGGCAACGCCAGGCGGCTTCTTCCCCTTCTCGCAGCAATTCTACGGGAGTATCGGTATTGTTGATGGGGCAAAATTTAGGGAAAACGATGGGGACTTCGCTGCCGTCGCGCAGCTCATCCATCGCTTTGACGATGTAGGGAATCACGTCTCCGGCGCGTTCGACCAGGACGGTATCACCCAGGCGCAAGTCACGGCTGGTGATGAAATCTTCGTTGTGCAGCGAAACCGAGGAGACCGTTACCCCAGCCAATTGCACGGGTTCCAGTTTTGCAACGGGGGTAATGGAGCCAATTTTGCCCACCTGGTATTCCACATTGAGCAGTTTGCTGGTAGCTTGTTTGGCCTGAAACTTGAAGGCAATCGCCCAGCGCGGGTGATGGGAGGTAAATCCCGAGCGTTCCTGCAATTCCCGGCTGTTCACTTTGGCTACCATCCCGTCGATTTCGTAAGCGTAGCCTTCACGTTGTTGTTGCCAATAATTGCAAAAATCGATTACTTCATGGATGTTATTGCACAATTTGCGTTCCTGAACGGGCACTTTAAATCCCAATTTTTCCAGCAATTCCAGACTTTCCAGGTGGGTAGCAAACTGATTGAGCATGTTGTTGCCCGCCTGATCTGTGGCATAGCCCAGGGTATAAATGAAGGCTTCCAGGCCACGTTTGGCTACTTCTTTGGGGTCTTTGATGCGCAACCCACCAGTGGCAGTATTGCGAGCGTTGGCAAAAAGGGTAATGCCTTCTGCCGCCCGTTTGGCATTCATTTTTTCAAAAACATCCTTGCGGATCAGGACTTCTCCACGCAATTCAACCCGGTGGATGCCGTATTTGGAAAATTCCGCCCGTAAGGGGATCGAGCGGATGACTTTGGCGTTGTTGGTGATTTCTTCGCCGATGATCCCGTTGCCACGAGTGGCAGCGCGTACCAGCACGTCGTTTTCGTACACTAGGGCAATACTTCCGCCGTCAAATTTGGGTTCTACGCCATAATCCAGGTCGGTATCCGGGTCGATGTTGAGAAACCGTTTGATGGAAGCATCCCAATCATTGAGGTCTTCGGCATTGTAGGAGTTGGCCAAAGACAACATCGGGATGAGGTGCTCTACCTGCGAAAAATCCTCGGTTAAATCGGCGGATACCCTTTGGCTGGGCGAATCGGCACTGACCAGTTCAGGGTGTGCTTCTTCCAGCCGCTCCAAGAGTTTGAACAACTGGTCGTACTCGTAATCACTCACCACGGGGTCGTTTTGGATGTAATACCGCCACTCGTGGTAAATGATCAAGTCACACAAATCAGCATGTTGTTGTGCCGGGGCTTGGGAATGCACGTTGTGATCAGCCAGAAGGTAGGCCTTCGAGCGTTCGTAAAGGGATTTTTGGTCAGATTGGGTATACATAATATCTGCTTTAAGCGCATCCAAAAATAATCGTTTCTTTTGATTATATGCACTTAAAACTATTTTTTGTTTTTACTTTATCAATGAAACGGTTTTTATTCGCTTGCCATCACTTACCCGCATCCAATACAGACCCCGAGGCAAAGTTTTGACGTCCAATTGAATTTGGGAAGCCTGGCCAGCGTGTTCCAGTTTTTGGACTTGCAATTTGCGGCCATGTACATCCAGCAATTCTACCCAAAGTTTTTGTTGCTCCAACTCGCCCTTGACCTCAAGGGTTGCAAAGTCTACTACCGGATTGGGATACACCTCGATATTGGCGGGTAAAATTTTCGCTGCGGCCAAATCACTTGAGGTAGCCTCGGTAAGGCTTAAGGAAGTTTTATTGGCACCATCGCCACTCGAACCACTGCCATTGGCGGCTACTCCCGCCGCATAAACGTTGACGGTTCCGGTACCAATCGCAGGTGCAGTCCAGGGAATTTTAAAAGTATTGGACGTTGAGGGCCGGGTATGCTCGCTGTATTGGCGGCCTCCTAAAGTGATGAGTCGCTGTCCTGAAGGTACAGCGCCCATGGTTCCCGCCTTAACATTAGATCCGGCAACAAGCGCGGTAGTCTGATAACCAAACCCGGCTGGCGTACCCGAACCCGTCAGAACTTTTACTTCGATGGTGTAACTTTTGCCTGGTGCATAGGAGGTAACCGGGGTGGTTCCATCCAACAGTTGCACTTGTAAAGTGGTATTGTACCGACCAGAACTGTGGCAATCCCCACAAAAACTTCCCCCCAAGGGAGACCCGGTATAATCGACACCCTGCTGAAAGCCGGGACCGGATTCATTGCTTGTGAAAACAATCCAAAAAGCAGCCAAAACGGTCAAAAGAGGAAGTACAGATTTTTTCATGGAAAATGCTTTAGTTGGTAGACTAAAACTAAACTCCAAAGTTTAAGCCAGGGTTGTGCAGGATATTGTTTTTTTAAAACTTTGTTGTCGGCTCGACAATTCTTTATGGCTTAAAAAAAGATCCCATTCTCAGGGTTTTTGCCCTTTATTCCACGGAAATGATTCAGGATGTGTTCAAAATCCACATCCTTATTGCCCGTAGGGTAGTAAGGTTCGGTAAGGGTTACGGTTTTGGTGCCGTAGTCAATGATGGCTGAAATCAACGGAACTTTGGCTCCTAGCGCAATGTAGTAGAACCCAGTTTTGAACTCGGTTACCTTTTTGCGGGTACCTTCAGGGGTGATGGCTACGATAAATTCCGATTTGGAATTAAAAATATCCACTACGGCATCTACAAAATTATTACTCTTGCTGCGATCGACTGGATATCCGCCCAATGCCCGGAAAACGCCCCCAAAAGGTGGACGAAACAAAGAGGATTTGCCAATAAACTTGACATCAACGTGGCGAATGGTGCGGAGCAAAATCCCAAAAGGGAAATCCCAATTTGACGTATGAGGTCCTACCACAACAATGTACTTCTTGAGCTGACGGGGAAAATCCCCCACCACTTTCCAGCCCCATACTCTGAATAAAATAAAAGATGCAAGAGCAGCCCACATAAAATCTGTTTTTACGCATCAAGATAACAGAAAAATCAAATAATAGTTACCTCCGCAAGGATATTCTAACATTCAGGCAAAGGCAATCGCGATGTTTACCGCCAAGCCGCCCAAACTGGTTTCTTTGTATTTGTGGTTCATATCCTGGGAGGTCTCCCACATGGTTTTGATCACTGCGTCCAGGGTAACTTTGGCTTTGGTGGGGTCACCTTCCAGGGCAATCTTGGCCGCCATGATGGCTTTTACGGCCCCCATGGAGTTGCGTTCAATGCAGGGTACCTGCACCAGGCCACCTACTGGATCACAGGTCAGGCCCAGGTGGTGTTCCATCGCGATTTCCGCAGCCATGAGTGCCTGGCCGGGAGTTGCCCCCAAACATTCGGCGAGTGCAGCAGCTGCCATGGCACTGGATACCCCGATTTCGGCCTGACAACCGCCCATGGCAGCACTGATGGTTGATCCCTGCTTGAACAAGGCGCCAACCTGACCAGCTACCAATAAAAAGCGCACAATGTCTTCATTTTTGGCCAGGGGTTTGGCAAAGCTCAAATAATACATCAGCACTGCGGGAATGACGCCTGCCGCGCCATTGGTAGGTGCAGTGACAATGCGCCCAAAATTGGCATTTTCTTCATTCACCGCCATGGCAAAACACCCGATCCACTTGATCACTTCCGAAAAGCCAATCCGGCTAAAACGAATGCACTGCACCCACTCTTGAGCAGAGGCATATTCGGCATCAGCGAGCAGCTTCTGGTTCATGTTGAAGGCCCGTCGTGCCACATCCAATCCACCGGGGAGTATTCCTTCGGTATGACAACCCCGGTAAACCGCATCCAACATGACCGACCAGATGTGCATCAGCCGCTCATCGATTTCGGCTTTACTCAGAAAGGTTTTTTCATTTTCATAAACGATGTCCGAAATTTTGCGCTTGGTCTGTTTGCACCATTGCAGTAAGTCCTCACCACTGCCAATCACAAAAGGAACCAGAGAATCGTGGCCCAGTGCAACATGTTCCTCTCCTTCTTTGACCACAAAGCCCCCCCCGATGGAATAATAAGTACTGTGGTGAATGGTTTCACCGAGCGTGTTGATGGCACTAAGTTTCATGCCGTTGGCATGAAAAGACAACATTTCATAGCCTCTGAAATGGATGTCCGCTTCTGGGTCAAAAGCAATTGGATGGGTTCCGGCCAGATGGAGTGTTTTATGTTGAACAATTTCTTCAGGTAGTGTTTTTACCTCTGCTACAGGTACGGTCACGGGGTCTTTTCCACTCAAGCCCATCAAAATGGCAATATCTGTGCCGTGCCCCTTCCCCGTGAGGGCCAGTGATCCATAGAGGAGTACTTCCAGTTTGTTGGTTTTTTCCAGCAAGGTTTGCGCAGTCAACTCCTGCACAAAGCGTTCGGCTGCCCGCCAGGGCCCCAAGGTATGAGAACTGGAAGGCCCTACGCCAATTTTGAGCATGTCAAAAACACTGATGAATTCCATTTGGTAGGCTATTTGGCATTATCGATTAAGGCTCTCTTTCAATTTAGCGATATAATCTCCCAAAGTAGCACTAAACAGCGGAACCACATCCGTTGGAATGCGTGATTCCATCGCAGCCATTAGTGCCTTGGCATCATCCAACTTTCCCAATTCAATCAATTGAAAAATAGCGTTGGCGTAGCCGATGCGGTAAAAATTGAGTTGATTGACCAAATCTGTACTGTAGTAGATGGCACTTTGGGATTTGGGCAAACTGGTAATGCTGTAGTTGCGCAGGTAATCAGCGGCTCCTTTTTGTACCTGGGACATACAGGGGTTCAAACGTTGTACCAAAACCCCAAATTCCAGATGATTGTCAAGGTACAACAAATCATCTTTGGAAAAACCAATGGTAAAAAAGACCTCGTTGTCAAACTGATTGCCGAGGATGAACTGGAGCAGGATGTATTCACTGCGCAGTAAAAAATCGCCATTCATCAATTGAGGGATGTCCCATTCAAAATTTTTGACTTTCCCACAAGGGCCACTGTTGATTTTTGTCGAAACAAGCCCCGTTTTCCAACTCACCAGATTCGGAATGGCATCAATGCTTAGCCCTTCACGCAACAGGGTATTGGAAGCATGTTGAGCGAGGTAAAGGCAGTACCAATCGGAATTGAGCAAGTTGACGTCTACGATTTGTACGTCGCTGCGGAAGTTTTCGGTGGTTTGTAGGTAAAAAAGTGGGTAGGAAAAGTTGTCTCCCGAGCAAAACAAGACCGCATTTTTGCTACAGCTGTTGAGCAAATTGCGGCACAATTCCAGCTGTGGATCCAAATAAGCGCCCCGGCTTTTGCCTTGCTGAAAAGCCCAACGAGCCGAATCAGGCAGGTTTTGGGCCAGGTAACCCATCGCTAAGGAACCCCATATTGCGCCCAGTTTTGAATAGGGGTCAAGGCTGAGTTTTTCGCCTGCGTAGCGTGGGGTAAGGCTAATACAGCGTTCCAGATGCTGGCTGATTTCTGCTACTTTGATGCGGTTGCTAGAGGCTACCCAACTTGCATTGGCGGCATTGACTCGGTCGAGGGCATTCGCCAAAAAGTAATGAATTTCCGGGTTGTTGGGCGCTGTTGCCAAAGCTCTGCGGAGGTTTTGGGCGGCTTGCGCCATATCCTGAGTCGCATAGTCCTTTTTGAATTCACGTTTGGCTGATTCGAGCAAAGTGGCAGCGTTTTGGGCAATGATTGCTGCGCCGGTGGTGAGCCAGCACACAATAATCAAGCTGAGGTAAGGGAAAAATTTGGCGTTCATCGGGTTGGAAATTTGTGTAAAGATGCAGGAATTCAGGCGTAAGTTGTAGGACAGTATCAAGGATTTTTTGCGCAGCTGCGCTGCTTGGTTTTTTTTCCTTTCACGACTAAGAAACCTGAGACACCTAAGGGTCACTTAAGGAAATGCTAAACTAAAGTGTCTCTTAGGTGTCTCAGGTTTCTTTAGGTGGTGAAAACAAAAACTAAAGAAGTCCCCGATAATATTCATTCACAAAGACTTTTTCCCATTGTGCACAATGTTTATACAATTGAAATTCACCAAGAAGCCTTTTGGAATTTCCAACAATTTCATGTATGTTAACAATTGAGCATCGTGCACAGGTAGTATAGTTTCAACTGACTTGATTTCAATAATGATACAATCTTCTACAATAAAATCGGGTCTTAACTCTGCATCAATTGCTATCCCTTTGTAGTTAATGGGAATTGTTAATTGAGATACGTAACTTATTGTTCGCAACTCTAGTTCACGAGCCAAACATTTATGATAAACACTTTCTAGGAGACCTGGGCCTAAAGCTCTATGAACATCTATAAATGCACCAGTCAAGGCATATTCTAAATTCCTGATGAAATGCTTTGTCACCATCTAATTTGTTTTTTTGCAACGCGCTTAATTTTTTTTGAAATACTTTAGTTGCTATTAAGTAGCTATCGCCAGCGTAACCATACTCAACTTTAACCCCGGCACCTCCAGCAAAGGCAAAGCAGCTGCTTCCAGGGTAGCCCCGGTAGTCAGTACATCATCCACCAATAAAACGTGCCGACGCAGCAATGCGGAAGCTTTGCGCACCTGAAAAGCAGTACTCACGTTGTCAAAACGATCCAAGCGGCTTTTTTGAGTTTGAGTGGTCGTGTAGGCTACGCGGCGCAGATACTGTTCTGAATATTCCACGCCCATTCCCTGCGATAAACCCGCCGCAATACAGGCACTCTGGTTGTACCCCCGCTGCCTTTGCCGCCGTGGGTGTAGCGGAATCGGTACAATTAAGTCTACCGAAGCAAAATCAGGGGCAGAACGCAGTTTTTCCCCAAAAATGATGCCCAGGCGAATGCCTACTTCCATGTTCCCGCCATATTTCAATTGGTGCATCAAGGCTTGAACACGCCCTCCTTTGGTGAACTGTAGCATGGCCGCAGCGGAATGCAGGTGCACTCGTCCCCAAAAGCGCTCCGTAAAGGCATTTTCGGTGTTCAAATGGTGTTCGGTGTAAGGCAGTTCGCAGTGGCATTGCAAACAGATCAGACTTTCTTTGGGGAGGCTATTTTCTTCACAAGCCGGGCAAAGACGAGGATAGAGCAGACCCAGGAGGTCGTCGATCCATTCGAGAGCAGAAGGAAACATAATGATGAATTTCGCGGTGAAAGAAGGTGGTTTCCGCGAAAGGAAGGCAATTGATGTTGTAGTGGCAAATCCGAGCATCAAGATACTGTTTTCTCGAAAATTGACAATATTACAAGTGAAATATTTGGATTTTTAATTCAATTTGTATATTTTTGAACAAATAAATGGAAAGATGACGATACAAAAACAGCTTTTGTTGGATATTAAAAAGATTGAAGATTCATCTTTGTTGAATCAGCTTTATCATTATGTTCAACTGATGAAAAAAATTACTACTCCATATAAAAATAATCTGGAACATGTTTTACAATTTGCGGGCCAAATAAGTAACGATGAAGCAGAAGAGCTTGCAAATGGTATTGAGAATGAGTTTTCCAAATTAGAGGGTGAATGGTAGCATGAGAAAAATAGCTCTTGACACCAATGTTGCCATTGCATTGCTAAAAGGTAATGAAGAAATAGTGAAAAACATACGCCTTTTCAATTCAATATGCTTACCCATAACTGATTGCGGGGAGTTATTATTTGGAGCAAAAAATTCAGCCAGGAGCAAAGCCAATCTTAACCTTTATCGAAGTTTCATTGATGCATGTGAAATTCTGGATACCAACTCTATGGTAGCAGAAGAATATTCAGATGTAAGACTTGAACTAAAATTGAAAGGAAACCCCATCCCTGAGAATGACATATGGATCGCTGCGATTTGCAAGACCTATGGCATCGAACTTTACACAATGGATAAGCATTTCTCAAACATCTCAGGTTTAGAAACCATAAAATAGTTCATTTCCAGTCCTTTTGGAATAAAAAACGTCTGCCCCGAAAAACTCAGAACAGACGCCTCAAAACAAAACGAAAAACCAACTTTAAACAAGTCTCTTTAGCTACACAACAGGATTCAAAGAGACTTGTTTAAGTCAGTCTATTGATTTTTTTGTTCGCGCAATTTTACAGGCACAATAATTGATTTGCTCTTGCGCAACACCTTCAGGTTGACGGTATCCCCCACTTTGGCACGGCCAATCACCTCTTGCAGTTCAGGAACTGATTTCACCTCGCGACCATCAATGCCCACAATGACGTCCTTGACTTGCAGCCCTGCATATTGCGCAGAGCCACCTTCCACCAATTCATCAATAACCACCCCTTGTGAGGCATCTACGGACAGTTCTTTGGCCAAATCACTGTCCAATTCCAGGATCGTAACGCCCAAATAAGGCCTTTTGTAATCCCCAAAATTGATGATGTCGTCCACTACACGGCGTGCGAGGTTGACTGGAATGGCAAAACTATAGCCCTGGAATGAACCCGTACGCGTGGCAATAGCGGTATTGATGCCAATGAGCCGACCTTCTGCGTCAACCAAAGCCCCACCACTGTTGCCAGGGTTTACCGCTGCATCGGTTTGGATAAAGGCTTCGATGGCAGCGCCTTTACCCAGAAGGTCGATGTTGCGGCCTTTGGCGCTGATGATCCCCGCCGTAACGGTAGAGGTAAGGTCAAAAGGGTTGCCTACGGCTAAAGCCCATTCGCCAATGCGCACTGCATCGGAGTTGCCCATTTCGGCAGGGCTAAGCCCGGTGGCATCGATCTTGATGACTGCCAGGTCTGTTTTTTTGTCGGCACCAATTAGGGTGGCTTTGTATTTGCGGTTGTCTGAAAGGGTGACTTCCAACTCGTTGGCGCCTTCCACCACGTGGTTGTTGGTGATGATGTACCCGTTTTCTGAGTAAATTACCCCCGAACCCGATCCTTCAGCAGGTCCGCCACCTCCACGCCCACCAAATGGGAAAAAGAAAAAATCGTCTTGTGAAGACCGAGTAGTACGCGCTATTTTAGCCGTAATGTTCACTACAGAAGGCGTTGCTTTTTGAGCAGCCTGTACAAAATCAAAAGGGACATTGCTCGACCAGGAGGGTAAATTGGCTGAGCGAGCATAAGTGACAGGCTCGACTTTAAGGGTTTCAGCGTTTCCTTGATTGAGAAAATGGCTGCCAGTAAGGGTTATGACCCCACCCAGGATTCCGGAGAAAACTAAAGCGATCCATTGCTTCATGGTTGTTTGCGATTTTTTTTTACAAAGAGTATGTCTTGGTCAATTAGGTTGCAAAAAGCTTGAAGACATTTAACTGTTCAAGTTACTGATAAGAAACCAGCGTGTAAAGGCCTTTGTTAAGGTTTTTTTTTGCTTTAACCAGATTTTAACATCCAAGTCCGAAAAAAAGCCCCTTATATTTGAACGCGAAATTTTCATTTACGGATTTTTACCAAAAATAGATTGTTACATTGGTAGGCATTCACTATGGGATGAAAGAACACGAAAGGAATAAGGTTGATTATCATTTGGAACTGAAGCCCGAGAATGGCTTGGAATTGGCGCTACTGGAAGATCCAGAGTTTTTGGAGGGCTTGGACTGGGGCTTACCCAGGTATGGGCATCCCGAAGGTGAGGTATATCGACACATTGCCGAAGTGTTGGGCAACATTGATAAAATTAAACTCGACGCTGAAGCCCGACGCATTCTACGGGTCATAGCCTATGCCCACGATACTTTCAAACACATCGAACACAAAGGAAAACCACGAGACTGGAGTCGGCATCACAGCATATTGGCCGCGCAGTATTTGGCCAAACATACCGACAATAAAATTATTCTGGACATTACGGAGTTGCACGATGAAGCTTATTATTCCTGGCGGATGGAATATTTGTATCACCAGCACGAAGAGGGGCAAGCCCGTTTGCAAAAGTTGCTCCACCGTATTGGAGACAACATCCAATTGTACTATCTTTTTTTTAAATGCGATACCCGCACCGGAGACAAAACCCAGGCACCGGTGAAGTGGTTTGAACAGACGATCAAGAATATTGAGATAGTGGAGTTTTGAGGATAATTATAGGCTTGAAGCATGGTCGATCAAGTCCCGATCACTATTCAACAGCGCATTAGATTCTCCATCTCCTCCCTTACAAAAGTCCCCAAATCCCGCACATATTCCTGCGAAAAATCAAAACGAATGCCTGCTTCGGCATAAATTTCTCGAATCGAACGGGTATTGCCCAGGCGCATGGCACGGGTAAAAGCCGCAACGGCTTGCTCCGGGTTTTCGCGGTACTGTCGCCATAGGGCGATGGCCCCCAACTGCGCGAAGCCGTATTCGATGTAATAAAAGGGCACTTCAAACAAATGGAGCTGTTTGTGCCAGAGGTTTTCGATGTATTGTTCGAGACTAGAGTAATCCAGTACCCCAGGCGTGAAAGCGTGGAAACTTTCGGTCCATTTGGTGCGGCGCTCCTCCTGGGTATGATTGGGGTGGGTATACAGCCAGTGTTGGAACTGGTCGATGGTGGCAATCCAGGGCAAAACCTTGAGCACGTGCTCCAGTTGTGTAATTTTGGCACGGCGCAGGTCAGCTTCGTTGGAAAAAAAGAGGTGCCAGTGATCCATTGAAAGCAATTCCATGGTCATGGCAGCCAGTTCGGCTACTTCAAAGGTAAATTTCCGATCAAATAATAAAGGATAATCGCGGGTGAGGAAAAAATGGATGGCGTGGCCACTTTCGTGCATGAAGGTGCGCAAATCGCCCAGCGCGTTGGTCGCATTCATAAATACGAAGGGCATCCGCGTGGCCTGCAAAGGCATGTTGTAGCCCCCAGGGCGTTTTCCGGGGCGTGAAGCCAGATCCAAGAACCCATTGTGCTGAATCAAACGGATGATTTGGGCGTATTCCGGGTCGACCTGCTCCAGGCATTGAATGCCCTTGTGCAGCAATTCGTTGGTATCCTTAAACGGATGCAAAGGGGCTTGTCCGGCAGTATCCGCATTCAAGTCCCAGGGGCGCAATTGCGTAACCTTGAGATTTTGTTTGCGGGTGAGGTACAATTCATTCAAAATGGGCAAAACCTCGGCCTTAACCGCCTGATGAAAATCGTGACAATCGGCTGGGGTGTAATCAAAACGCCCCAACTCCTGAAACGCATAGTCCCGGTAATTGTCCATCCCCGCATTGCAGGCAATGGCGTGGCGTTTTTGCAGCAATTCATCAAACAATTGGTCCAAATGAGCCGTATCCTGTAGAATGCGCCGATTGATTTTGTGGTAAATGTTGCGGCGACGCTGACGATTGGGTTCTTCCAAAATGGTGTTCGCTTGCTGGAGGGTCATTTGTTTGCCATCCATACCAATCATCATTTGAGAAAAAATGCGGGCGTATTCTTTGGTTTTGAGTTGTACATCAGTATTGAGGGCGACGTTCTCTTCCTGAAACAAGTCCACTGAAGCCTGAGTATTGCGCAAATATATTTCGTAACGACGGGCATCCAACTGGTTCAAATAGGGCGACTCTACCAGTTTTTTGTTCAAGGCTTGATCAAGAGGATCTAATTTGGGCAAGATTTCCTGGATAACATATTGATAACGTTGGTTGGCTGCTTGACTTTGACTGTCTGCCGAAAGTTTAATATAAGCCCAACTGATCGTTTCTCCAAGCTGAGCCTCGAGATTACTGCGCTCAATGATCCAATTGCTAAGGTCTTGCACCGAATGGATGGGACGATTGAGCAATTGGGTGAATGTAGGTTCTACATCCTCCCATGTTTGTGGAAGTGCAGGTACGGTATAGGCCGTACAGGCTGTGGTCGTGGTCGCCGGTAGATTACGCATAGTATTAGGTCGCCTAAAAAGTTTATAGTGTAAAGTTGAAGCGTTGAAAAGCAGGACGAAGTGCTAGCTGTGAGCGCATGCCAAAAATTTTGGCAGCACTTTTCAACGCTTCAACTTTTCAACTATTCATCTTTTTTCGCTTCCTCTTCCACATCCTCCGCTTCTATTGTTTCAATTTCTGCCGTGTCAGATTCTACTGCTGCTTCAGTTTCTTCTACTTCTTCCACTTCTTCTTCATCTTCTTCCATCGTGGTGTAGCCAAGTTCATGCAGATGCGCAAACCATTTGACTGCCTTTTTGATGTCGCCGGTATGAACACGGTCGCGGTCGTAGTCGGGGAGGATCTGTGCGAAGTACAGATGCAGCTTATCGCCAGTATCGCTCAAAGGAGGCATCGGCACTGTTTCCAGTTTATCGAGCATACTTTGGAATACAATTTTCAATTCGGATGTTTCGCCATCATTCGTATAAATGCCGATGGATTCAAGTGGCGTAAATTGATGTTGCCGTACTGAAGCAAAGCGTCTTTTGCCATTGGCCAGGTCTTCTACAATCAAACCATTGTTGCGATTGGCAACCATTTTGAATAGACCCGGCAAACCGCTCACCGCTACTAAACCCTTAATTTTCATGTCGTACAATTTCTTTTTTCGATTGAACGCGCAAATGTACAAACAATTATGAACTCAGCTACGAATTAATTCGCAGTAAAAGGGTTACAGATGAAAGATCATCAGCTAGAATAAATGGAGAATGTATGGAAAGCCTCTTTGTAATGCAAATGTAAAAAAAAATTGACAAGTAAAAACTTTTTTTGGTGTTCGGTTGATTTTTTTGGGTAAGCGGACGGTTTGTTTTTTATTCATGACAATCAACGCGCAGCATAAACTTCTTCGACATACGCAAAAATTGCGTCAATGTCATCATCTTTCAGGCTGTTAAAACTATTCATAATGGTCGGGTTCCAATCTTTCCACAGCGCCAAAGCCCGGGGATGTTTTTGCTGAATCATCGCTTGTGAATTGCGTATCCATTTGTACAAGTCTTGGCGTGGATAAGCTGCCCATTTTTCCTTCACCCCGCCCAAAGCCGGGCCGGTAAGGTCATCCCGCATGTTTTTGTTGTGACATGCCGCACAATTGGATATAAAAATGGTTTTCCCTTTTTGCGCAGTTTCACTTAAGGGTATTGGACGTATATAGTCCACGGATGACAGTGTCTTGTCCGGTACATCTTTCTTAAAAATCAGGGTGTAATTTTGCCAGAAGAGTACAATTAGCACAATCAAGAGCAAGAAGCCAGCACGGGTCAGTTTGGCAATGGCGGCCAGCATTTCTTCATTCATTTCTTGTTGTTCTTCCTGGTGCTTATTGGTTTTCATGGTTTAATTGGTTTTGGTTTTTAGTTTTTTATGGTGTTTGAATAAGCGCTGCAAAGAATCGATGCTATCAGGAATACCCTTGATGTGTTGCTCCAGAGGGACTTGAATCTTTGGTAAATCTAATTCCGTGGAACCGAACTTGGGCTGGTACCAAAAAAACAAGGCCACAATCAACAACAAAAAAGTAGCTGCCAAATTGAGCCAATGCAGGTTGGTGTTCAGTCGCCGGGCCAAAAAACGCAATTTCTGCGGAGCCGTCTCGCGCTCAATTTTCGACCACAAATGCGGCGGCGGGTCGGCAGCATAGCCTTCCAGCTTTTTCTGCAATAAGCCTTCCAATGATTTAGGATTCCTCGGCTTCATTGGTCATTGATTTTTTTGAGTTGTTCCAAACGATTTTTCAAGGCAATCTTGGCCCGCAAGTACTGCGAACGGGATGTTCCTTCGCTGATGTCGAGCATAGCGGCAATTTCGGCATGTGAATACCCTTCGATGGCGTACAAATTGAGTACGGTACGGTAGCCTTGGGGCAGTCGATTGAGTACGGTAATCAGTTCAGCAGCGCTGATGGCACCGATGATGTCTTCGTCCGAATACAGGTTTTCCGGGGCTTCCACATAGGGCAGGAACTTCAGGCTTTTTTTCCGTAGGCGACTTAGTGCGGTATTGACCATTATTTTGTGCATCCAGGCCTCCAGACTACCTTCGGCCCGATAGGCCGACAACTCGCGAAAGATTTTGATGAACCCTTCCTGAAGCAAATCGTTGGCTTCGCTTTCATCTCGTGCATAGCGCAGGCACACGCCATACAGTTTTGCGCTGTAGCGTTCATAAAACGAAACTGAGCCTGGCTATTGCCCGCAATACAGGATTGCAGCAGTTCAAAATCCTGGGCCATGAGTAGGGTGTCGCTTGGTTTTGCCATGATGGTGGTATAAAACTACCCTTATGGCGCAAATGAGCGGCAAAACGTTGCACAAGAATAGTTGAAAAGTTTTGAAGTGTTGAAAAGTTGAAGAGAAGTTCAAAAGCTGGTTATAACTTCTCTTCAACATTTCAACTCTTCACTCTTCAACTATTTTTTAAGACATTCATCAAATACTCTCCATAACCACTCTTCATATAACGATGGGCTAAAGCCTCCATTTGGGTGGCATCAATGAAGCCCATTTCAAAGGCGGTTTCTTCAATACAGCCTATTTTTAGCCCCTGGCGGTCTTCAATCACCTGAATGAATTGGCCAGCTTGCATCAAGGATTGGTGCGTTCCGGTATCCAGCCAGGCGATGCCCCGGCCTAGTACGCCCACTTGTAGTTTTCCTTCGGCGAGGTAGTGCTTGTTCACATCGGTGATTTCATATTCTCCACGAGGACTGGGTTGGAGGTTTTTGGCAATTTCTACTACATCGTTGTTGTAAAAATAGAGGCCGGGTACCGCGTAATTTGATTTGGGTTTGACGGGCTTTTCTTCAATGGAGAGGGCCTGAAAATTTTTATCAAACTCCACTACCCCATATCGTTCAGGATCGGCAACCTGATAAGCAAAAACGACACCTCCGGGCGGGTTGATCGATTCTTGCAATAGCTCTTTTAGCCCATTGCCGTAAAAAATATTGTCACCAAGGATCAAGGCAGCGCTGTCGTTCCCGATGAATTTTTCACCCAAAACAAAGGCTTGAGCCAGTCCATTGGGATCGTGCTGGGCAATGTAAGAAAATTGACACCCGATGTCAGCACCATCCCAATAGTTTGGCAAAATTGGGTAAATCATGGGGCGTGGAAATGATCAGAATTTCCCGAATGCCCGCCGACATTAAAGTGGACAAGGGGTAATAAATCATTGGTTTATCATATACTGGCATCAACTGTTTACTAACGGCAAGTGTAAGTGGATATAATCGGGTGCCAAGACCACCAGCCAGGATAATTCCCTTCATGGGTGTTGTTTTTAATTGTTTTTGAGAAAAATATGTGGCAAAGATAGAGAAGCGATTTCACCCACCGGTCTAAAAAGACCTGCTTTTTATCGAACAAAGCAAAAGCCGGACCAAATACACCTTATCTTTCGTGCTTTCTGAAATAGCACCACTATGAATTTTACAGAGAACATCAACCTAGCTTTTCGATCCATTCGTGCCAATGCGTTAAGGGCCTTTCTGACCTTGCTGATCATTGCATTGGGCATCACGGCTTTGGTAGGCATTCTGACCTCCATCGACAGCGCGATTTTTTCGCTTAGCAACAATTTATCCTACCTGGGTGCCAATGCTTTTGACATCGATCCCAGGTTTGATGAAGGGGTGCGTGGCAACCGCGGTGGGCGAATATCCAAACGCGGCGAGGTATTCACTTACCAGCAAGCGATGGACTTTAAAGAGCAGTTCAGATTCAACTCTCGCACGGCTATTTCCTTTAGTTGCACGCGGAATGCAGCCTTGCGCTACGGTGAAGAGAAGACCAACCCAACGATGCTCATCTTTGCTGCGGATGAAAACTACCTGGAAGCCAAAGGTTTTGATTTGGAAATGGGTCGAGGGTTTACCAGTCGGGAAGTGAACAGTGGCGGTTACGTTACCATTATTGGCTCAGAAGTGGTTAAACTGTTGTTCAAGGGTAAGCCTGAAAAAGCCATCGGACAAATGATTTCTACTGGCAGCATGAAATTGAAAATCATCGGTGTGCTCAAATCCAAAGGTTCAAGCATGAACCAAAGTGAAGACCGCAGGATCATTATCCCCTTGTACAATGGCAAAATGTCTTATGCTACACAAAATACCAATTATCGCATCATGGTTGCGGTTACCGATCCGAACCAAATCGACAACGCCATTGCGGTTGCCACCGGGTTATTGCGCAACATCCGCAAACTGCGTGCGTCGCAAGACAACGACTTTGAAATCACTAAAAGTGACAGCTTAATTGGCATCATCAAAGAAAATACCGTGTATTTCCGGGCTGCTGCCGCCGGGATCGGCCTGATTACGCTCCTCGGCGCCGCAATCGGGTTGATGAACATCATGCTCGTATCCGTAACCGAACGAACGCGCGAGGTCGGCATCAGCAAGGCATTAGGGGCTACCAGAAGGCACATTCTGATCCAATTTTGACCGAAGCGGTGGTCATTTCCCTCCTCGGTGGCTTCTTGGGAATCATCCTCGGCGTATTGACGGGCAATATCGTGACTTATGTTATGGGTGGTTCTTTCCTGTTTCCCTGGATGTGGATCAGTATGGCGGTACTCACTTGTACGGTGGTGGGTCTGGTTTCGGGATTGTATCCGGCTATGAAGGCGGCGCGTTTGGATCCGATTGAGTCCTTGCGGTATGAATAAACATGAATGTCCGGAAACCCCCCAACCTCAAAACCCATAACGCCAGGTCTTTCCTGCCTAGTCTTTGTGTTAAATATCGCTTGGGTGGTTTTCAAAATTCGGGACGTATTTAGTAACTCACCAAAGCTTTTCGCGTACTTACCTCCAATAACTCACTCACAATCATTGCCGTAGCACCCCACAATTTTTTTCCCTCCAAATCAAAATAAGGCACATTGGGCAAGGTGAAAGTAGGATTGATGACCAAATCCTGCATTTTTATGTGTTGTGGATCATGAAAATGATCAAAGGGCACCTCTAATATCCCTGCTACTTCGGCTTCTTGGGGTTGAAATACCGGTGCATATTCCATAAAGCCCACGTATGGCTGTACATGAAAATTGCTTATCGGAATGTACAACTCAGTCAATGCACCCAATAAAGTAATGTCTTGCGGATTGACTCCAACCTCTTCATGGGTTTCGCGCAGTGCGGTTTGCCCAGAATGCCCATCTCCTGCTTCAAACCGGCCACCAGGAAGGCTGATTTGCCCTTTGTGTACATCCCTGGGGTTGTGTGAAACCCGCTCAATAAAGACCAAATTCCATTGTCCATTTTTTGGAAAAAACAAGGCCAGAACCCCTGCCAAGGTTGCAGTAGCTGGAATGTTTGGACCTTCGTAACGAGCAGGGTGTGCCATTTTGATTTGGGCAAGTTGACCCGGCAAAGGCTGCTGAAGGCTCTGCTCTAAATTGTGGATAAATGATAAATTCATATTCGGTAAACAGCGTTGGAAGTTGAATGGTTGAGGAGGTAGAGGAGTTGAGAAGGTTGATAAGTTGAGGCTGCCGCAAATGACTTAGCTACCGCCGCGATTGCGGCAGCCATGTCGCTCGCGGCAGCCTCAACCTTCTCAACTTTCTCAACCATTTTCCAACTAATTCCCGTTCCTTTGCCCTTTGCGAAAACCTTTTGCCATGTACTCAATCCAGGCCATTCAACAAATTATACAGGCAAAAAGCCCAAATCCGCAGTTGAACGAGGCTCAAATCGAACACCTGTTGCTCGATAGTCGACAAATCATTTTTGCCGAACGCAGCCTCTTTTTTGCCATCAAAGGCACCCACCACGACGGGCATCAATTCCTGTCAGCTGCTTACCAGGCCGGGGTACGCAGTTTTGTAGTGACCAAAGGCCCTGAACTCTCTCAATTTCCGGATGCCAATTTTCTGCTGGTTGAAAATGTTGTTCAGGCCTTGCAACAACTGGCGGCTCATCACCGCCAACAATTTCCCCTGCAAGTGATTGGCATTACCGGCAGCAATGGAAAAACGAGCGTCAAGGAATGGCTGTTTCAATTGTTGTACCCCATTATAGCATCATCCGCAGTCCCCGCAGTTTTAATTCGCAGATTGGGGTTCCCTCTCGGTATGGGGCATTCAGGTACAACATGAAATAGGGATTTTGAAGCCGGAATCTCGCGCAAAGGAGAGATGGGCAATTTGGCCAATATCATTCATCCCCAGATCGGCATTTTTACCATGCTGGGGGAAGCCCACAATGAGGGCTTTGCTTCAAAGGCCGAAAAACTGCAGGAAAAACTTTTACTTTTTGCCGAGGTAGATGTGCTCATTTACCGTCGGGATGAAGCCACGATCCACCGGGCAATAAAGGCGTTGGGGCGCAAAACATTGGCCTGGTCTTTGGGCCAACACCCGGATGCCGATTTGTACGTCTTTAAAACCGAAACTTTCCTTAATCATACCCACCTTGAAGGGCGATACCAGGGCCATGAACAGCGGATTGCACTCCCGTTTACGGATCTCGCATCCATCGAAAATGCCATTCATTGTTGGGCCGTTTTGCTTCATTTGGGTTTGAAATCGGAAGAGATCGCAGAGCGTATGGCGCAATTGGAGCCGGTAGCCATGCGTATGGAGTTATTGGACGGTCGCAACAATTGCCTCATTATTAACGATACGTACAATGCCGATTTGAGCTCTTTGCGACTGGGACTGCAATGGATGCGCCAGCACGAGCATGGCCGGAACCGCAGTCTGGTGCTTTCGAAATCTTGCAAAGTGGAAGCAGTGATGATAAGTTGTACCGCAAAGTGGCTCAATTGATTCAGGAGCACCAGGTCAGTCGGGTCATCGGTATCGGGCCTGCCACTGCTGTATTTGCAACACTGCTGCCTCCGGAGATCAATCAAATGCATTTTGAGACTACCGAGGCGTTGCTTGAAGCATTGCCTCAACTGAGTTTTCAATCCGAAGTGATTTTAATAAAAGGAGCGCGACAATACCATTTGGAAACCATTGCCCAGGCGCTTTCTCGCCAGGTCCATCAAGCCCGGTTGGAGGTAAATCTCAGCGCTTTGGCCCACAACCTGCGCGCCTACCAACGCTGCCTCAAGCCGGGAGTCAAAACCATGGTCATGATCAAAGCAACCGCCTACGGTGCAGGCAGCAGGGAAGTGGCGCGTTTATTGGAATATTTGCGGGTCGATTATTGTTGTGTGGCCTATGCCGATGAAGGAACGGAATTGCGGCAGGCGGGCATCAGTGCTCCGATTATGGTGCTCAATCCCGAAGCCGGAGCTTTTGAACAAATGCGGCTACATCGGCTGGAGCCGGTGGTGTACAGTTTGGAACAATTGAACAACTTGAGCCAAGAAGCCTTGCCCCACGGTGTTCACCTGAGCATTGACAGCGGCATGCACCGCCTGGGTTTTGACTTACATGAAATAAAAGGACTTTTGGATTACCTCCGAACCCACCCGGAATTGAGTGTAAAGTCTGTGTATACCCACCTTGCCGCCAGCGAAGACCCTGCCCACGATGCCTTCACCCACGAACAAGCCCGCAGGTTCAACCAGGCTTATGCCCGGATTACGGCAGTTTTGGGGTATCACCCGTTGCAACATGCCCTCAACTCCAACGGCATTACCCGTTTCCCACAATACCAGCAGGATATGGTGCGTTTGGGAATTGGCCTGTACGGTATCGATGTAAGCAACACCTTACCCGAACCATTGCAGGTAGTTTTGAGTTTTAAGGCTACTATTTCACAAATCAAAACGGTTGCTGCGGGTGAAACCATTGGCTATGGTCGCCGCGCCCAGGCTCATTCCCTCATGCGAACTGGAACCATTTCTGTAGGTTATGCTGACGGTTTGCGCCGCGCAGCGGGTAATGGAGCTTTAGCGTTGGTGTACGGGAAGCGGGCCTCAATTTTGGGAAGCGTTTGTATGGACATGTCGATGATCGATCTAACGCATATTCCCGAGGCACAAACCGGGGATACGGTAGAAATTTTGGACATGATCCTCGGTGCAAGAATTGGCCAAAATATTGGCAACCATTCCCTTACGAAGTATTTACTGGAATTTCGCAACGTGTTAAACGTGTCTATTTACAGGAATAAGTATATTTTTGCGTCGCTAAAATAAAACTTGACATGGCAAAGAACCTTTTGCTGCTTATTGGCTGTTTTTTCAGCCTGTTGGTCTTCTCCCAGGCACAGGATAAGGATCCTGTGTTGTTTACGGTAGATGGCACCCCGGTGCATGTTTCCGAGTTTAAGTACATCTATTCCAAAACCAACGGAAAAAATGCAGATTTCTCTCGCGCTACCCTGCAAGAGTATTTGGATTTGTACACCAAATTTAAACTCAAAGTAAAAAAAGCCAAAGACATGAGGCTGGACACCGTCCAGGTTCTGCAGGAAGAATTGGCGGGTTACCGTCGGCAATTGGCAGACTCTTACTTGCTCAACAAACAAGTAACCGAAAAATTAACCAAAGAGCTGTTTGAACGTTCGCAGTACGACCTCGATATCAGCCACATCCTCTTTGCTTTGCCTGCCGAAGCCAAAGGTGCAGATACCGTTTCGACCTTCCGCCAAGCGATGGAGGTACGCGCTCGGCTCCTCAAAGGGGAGGATTTTGCCACCATCGCCAAACAAGTTTCTGCCGACAAATCTGCGGCTACCAATGGCGGGAACATCGGATTTGTAACGGCCATGTTTCCGAATGGTTTTTATCCTTTAGAAAGTGTGGCCTACCGCTCATCTTTTGATCAGATTTCTATGCCCGTTCGTACCAGCGTTGGCTACCACCTGGTCAAGGTGCACAGCAAAAGACCGGCGCGTGGAGAGGTAGAAGTTGCACATATCTTACTGCGCACCGAAGGTGCTGATGCCTTTATGGTTAAAATGCAAATTGATACCTTATATGCTGCGCTAAAAAAAGGACTCAATTTTGAAGAGCTGGCCGCCAAAAACTCCAACGACACCCGCACAGCGGACAAAGGAGGTTATGTAGGTTTTGTAACCATCAACCGCTTTGAACAAGCCTTTGAAGACGCCGCTTTTAGCGTTGCCAAAGATGGTGATTACTCTAAACCTTTCCAAACCAGTGTAGGTTGGCACATCATTAAGCGCATCAGCAAAAAAGAGATACAACCTTATGATCAAATGCGTGGTCAATTAGAAGCACGCATCAAAAGAGATGCCCGCTTTGAGATGGCGCGTAAAGCCATGGTTGACGACATCAAGCGTGAAACAGGATTTAAGGATTATCCCAATCTCCTGGCCGATTTTGCGACTACCCTAAACGATACTTTTTTCACGTTTCAGTGGCGCGCTCCACAACAACGAACAGGAAATGTGCTGTTTACAATGGCTAAAAAAGCATACACCCTAGGTGATTTTTACCAATTTGTGGAAAATGCAACCCGCCAACGCATGCGCATGTCTGGGGAAACCAGCCTTGACGCAGCGGTACAAAATCTGTATGAGGAGTACGTCAATGAATCCTGTTTGCGCTATGAAGAACAACGCCTGGATCAGAAATATCCCGAATTTAAAGCCCTGTTGCGCGAATACGAAGAAGGGATTCTTCTTTTTGAAGCAACGCGGATCAATGTTTGGGATAAAGCTTCGCTGGATACGGTTGGATTGAAAAATTATTTCAAAACCCTCAAAGGCAAATACCGTTGGGAAGAACGTGCCGTTACCTCGGTTTTCTTTGTCGATGGCACTTCCAAATCAGTGTTGGAACCCATGCGCGAATTTGCCCGCAAACATTCGACTGAAGAGATTTTGGAAAAATTCAATCAATCAGACAGCATCGGTATTCGGTATGAAGAAATGGTTTTGGAAAAAGGTAAATCTCCTGAAGCCAGTGATTTGAAAGAATGGAAGGTCGGAGAAATAACCATCGCCAAGCTGGATCGCCAAAACAACGAATATTCATTCCGCAAAGTGGAAAAAATCTTGCCATCGCAAGACAAACTCCTCAACGAAGCCAGAGGGTACATCATCGCTGATTATCAAGACCACCTGGAACAACAATGGGTCAATGAATTGAAGAAGCAATACCCCATAAAAGTGGAAAAAGCGGTATTTGAAAGTTTAATTAAAAAATAGCTGAAGCCAGTTGAAGAGTTAAAATGTTGAAGAGTTTAGAGACCACAAGATAAGTATTCCAATCTTGCATCACCAGACTCTTAAACATTTCAACTCCTCAACTCTTCAACTTTATTTCAACCATGATTGGAAAGAGGAGCCTGAGCATGCTGGCTTTTTTGTTGCTGGTAATTGTTTTTGTTGCTTGCGACCGCAAATCCGACCAGCCTGGGGATCGTTTGCTGGCGCGTGTTTTTAACCGGGAGTTACACCTTTCGGATTTGGAAAACATGTTTCCAGAACAGGCCACGCGTACCGATAGTTTGTTGATCATTCAAGCTTATGTCAGCCGCTGGATACGCGAGGAACTATTGATGTATGAAGCTGAAAAAAATTTGCCCCCAGACTTGAACATTGATCAATTGGTGCGGGATTATCGGAGATCCTTGATCCGCAACAATTATGAACAGGTGTTGGTAGAGCAGCTTCTGGATTCAACCGTAACCAAAACCGAGCTGCAGGATTTTTATGAAAAAAACAAGGAACAATACGAATTGGAGACCCCGATCATCCGCTGTTTTTTCATCAAAATTGCCGCGCCGGTTCCCAAAGCCGATAGTTTGTTGCAGCTTTGGGCCAAACCACGGGCGGCAAATCTGACTAAACTGGAAGCGTACTGCCAAAAACATGCAACTGCACACGTGCTGGTAGACAGCATTTGGCACAAAGTAGATGTGATTGGTTCGGTCATGCCCAAAGGCACGATTACTGCCGATAACATCGCCTCCAAGCGGGAGTTTCGACAAAGCGACGGTCAGTTTGTATACTATTTTCGCCTGCTGGAATTAAAAAACCGGAAAGAAATTGCGCCCTTGAGCTATATTGAACAACAAGCGCGTACCTTCGTGTTGCATAGGCGCAAATTGGATTTGCTGCAACGCAAACGTGAAGATCTTTATGAACTTGCCTTAAAGAAAGGCAACCTGGAAATATTCTAGTTCAGGGTTCGAGGGTTCAAGGGTTCGGGGGTTCGAAGGTTTAGGGAAATCCCGAACCCTCGAACCCTCGAACCCTTGAACTCCCGAACCCTCAAACCTTTGATGAAATGCGGTACTTAATTTTTGCTGTTTTGCTGACGACAACCATGGCAGCTACTGCGCAGCGGCAGATCCTGGACAAAATGGTGGCCACCGTTGGCGGTGAAATCACCCTGCTTGCGGAAGTAGAGGAGCAGTATGCCTACACCAAAGCCCAACGCAATGGTGCCATTCCGCCCGAAGCCCGCTGTATGCTGGTTGAACAAATTTTGGTAAACAAACTTTTGCTCAATCAGGCCAAACTGGACAGTATTGAAGTGAAAGATGAGGAAGTTGAAAGTCAGTTGACTGCCCGGATCGAGCGCATCCTGAGTTACATGAACGATGACCTCAAACAGTTTGAGGAATACTATGGCCAAACTGTAAATGAAGTTCGGGAGCAGTTTCGGGAGGATTTGCGCAACAACCTGCTGATTGAGCGGATGCGCGCAAAAATCATGGCTGATGTAAGCGTTACCCCATCAGAGGTAAAAGATTTTTTCCGCCGGATACCCAAAGATAGTTTGCCATACTTCAGTTCTGAAGTAGAAGTAGGTGAAATCGTCTACAAAGTTCCGATCAACAAAGAGCAGAAACGGGTCACCATGGAAAAACTGGAAGACATTCGTAAACGCATCGTTGAAGGAAAGGAAGATTTTGCGGAATTGGCTAAAAAATACTCCGACGATGGATCTGCCCGTGGCGGCGGTGATTTGGGCTGGGCCAAGCGGGGCAAATACGTCACCGAATTTGAAGCAGCGGCGTACAAACTGGAAGAAATGGAGGTTTCTCCCGTGATCGAAACCCAGTTTGGTTTTCACGTCCTGCAAATGTTGGGACGTCGAGGAAACTCCATTCACGTCAGGCATATCCTGATCCGGCCGGAGATCACCGATGAAGATGTCGATCTTGGTCAGCGGCATATGGACACCGTACGCACCTTATTGATCAAGGATTCTATTTCGTTTTCCCGCGCAGTGAAAAAGTACTCCGATAAAAACGTACAAAGTTTCAACAACGATGGACGTATGGTGAACCCAACTTCCGGCAATACTTTCTTTGAAGTGGGGGATTTGGATCCAGATATTTATTTCGCCATCGATACCATGAAAATGAACGGGGTGTCCAAACCCATCGAATTCCGCGATGAATCGGGAGATTATTTCTTCCGCCTGGTGAAACTCATGTCGCGCACCGTACCGCACAAAGCCAACCTGGCCCAAGATTACGCCAAAATCCAAAAGGCAGCGATCGAATCCAAACGCAACGAGATCGTGAACAAATGGGTGGAAGAACGCATCCAAAAAACCTTCATGCTCATTGATCGGCAATACGAAGGCTGTCCGAATTTGGCACCCTGGATGAAGGAGAATATGGCGGCGGCGAAGCCGGATTAACATACAGAAGCATAAATGAAAAAGGGGATAACGATCTGAAACCGTTATCCCCTTTTTCATTTTTTATACAACTCAATTTTTCGCCCGTCGGGGTCCAATTACCGCTCTACGAGATATTTTCTGAATAAATACGTAATTTTCCACTTAAACATCCGCCTTTCAAATCTCGTGAAAAACAACCATTGCGGTAATTTTTAGCATCGTGCTCTTGGGGCTGATGTTGTCGCCTGTTGTTGAAAATTGGCGTAACCTGCCCAAGGACAATTTTCCGCTCTCCTACTATCCCATGTTTTCCAAGAAAGGGCAACCTATACCCTGCGCTATCTGGTGGGGTATGACAGCGCGCAACAACGCTACTACATCCCCTACCATTACATTGGCAACGGGGGCTTCAATCAAGTGCGCCGCCAAATCAACAAGCAATGTAAAAACGGGAAGTCGAAAAAACTGGCTAAAAAAGTAGCCCGTCGCCTGGCCAAAACCAAAGATGTACCTTTTGCCAATTTGGAGCGGGTGGAAGTCGTCAAAGGCACGTATGATTTTGAAACCTATTTTTCGAAAGGAGATAAAACGCCGCTGAGTGAAAAAGTATTGAGCACCCAAAACATTGTTAAGCCATGAAAAACCGCTTGCAACCCTCACCTACGTTCGCCCCATTGCTCACCTACGCTTTGCAATTCGCGCTATTGCTTCGGCGCGTTTGTCAAGCTACAACGCTGGTACAGCCCGGATGCCACTCTTTTGAACCCGTTGGACTAGCCAATGCTCTGGCATCGAACATTTATCTCCGGAAATGGAAACTGGCCACGATTGGCCTGAACATCGCCTTTATTCTGGGCTGGCAATTTAGCTGGACGGGCCCGGCTTTTTCAGTCGGATTGCTGTTTTCTTGATTTCCCAAATCCTGGTCGATGATTTACCCAACTACAATTCGATGGTCGTCACCATTTTTGTTTTGGGTTTTGGTGGCTTCGCGGGTGGCCCTCCCCCCGAAACCCAGGAAGCACAATTCGCCCACACCACCCAAAAACCAGGGGGCGATGACGCCAGTCAAACTCATTTGTGCCTGTCCCTTGCGGCTTATTTTTATCGGGCTTGGCCAAAGTTTTTGGGGATTTGGCCGGGTGGTGGAGGGAGGGCAGTGCCATGCGCTCGCAAATCGCAGTGGATGCCCTGCGCAAAGAGATGTTGGGTGGTAGTGCTACCTCACTTTTTGAATGGCTTTACCCACATACCACGCTGTTTTTCATCATGGGTTTTGGGGCACTGATTCTTGAGTTGGGTGCTCCATTGGTGCTGCTACACAAACGGCTGATCGTAGCGTGGGTTGTACTGACACTTTCAATGCACTGGGGCATTTACCTCATCATGGGCATCGATTTTCCGTATCACACTTCTGGCTTGATCTTTTTGTCATTTTTTGAACTGGAAAAAGCTTGGAGCTATGTGCTCCCCCCTAAAAAATTACTGTATTCCTGAAATTTACTTGAGTTCTGAATTAACCAGGTATGGTGCGACTTCTCCGAAGTCGGAATCCCAGACTGTCAATATTTTCTACAAACAGGTGACCTCTCCGAGGTCATTTTATCGACTTCGGAGAAGTCGCATGTTTGTAGCAATTGTATCAGCAGTTTTTTACAACTTCGGAGAAGTCGCACTTCTTTGATTATCAATAGAATTAATTCAGAATTCATCCAACAAAAAAGCGCCATCGAATTCTCCTCGATGGCGCTTTTTTATTTTTACACTATGAAGTGCACTCAAGCCACTGCCCGCAACACATGTATAGAGGGCTGAACCTCCAACAAGTAAGGTAATTCAGTTCCTTCCAACAGATCCAACAAGCGCAAAATCGGCGTGCTGCAAATCCGTTCAACTTCCTGAATCAACAACTCGCTAGAGGTAAATAAGCCCGAAATAGCAAAAGGTTGGATCCCCATTTGCCGTAACATATCCAGTCCAGTTTGTACCCCCAGGCTATCTCCGCAAGAGAAAATGACCTGGTGTACCGTTTGCATAAAGCGTGAATTGTTCAACAATAAGGCCGTTTCGCGCTGGAGAATTCCATCCGCAATTTCCATGACGATGTATTCAGGATTTACTTTCCGCTACCGTGATATCGACCAGGATTGGTAAAGATCGAGCAGAATTTGTTCCCGAGCAAAGAAAGGGGGGGGGAAACCAAAATGGGCAAAATCGATACCCATATCCGCCCCGCGATCCACACAAAAACGCGCATCTTTGGGAAAAGCCGTCCCAGTGAGTTTGATGTACGCGGCGCTATGCCCTGTTTTTTTTAGTCCTGCACACAAATAAGCGGCGGTGGTGGTTTTGCCACTGTCCATCGAGGTTCCGATCGACAAAATCACCTTGCTTTTGATCTTGTTGGGATGGAATTTAGCCAGTTGTTTGGCTTTAATGGTATTTAGCACCCAGCCTTGGGCATCAACCGCGTAACCCAGTAACTCCAACTCAGCAGGTGGGTTGCGCACCGTAGCATTTAAACTTTTCACGGCGCCCACAACCCCGCCACGGCCCAATAGTTGACAGTTGATCGTTGGTGCAACCGGCACATATCCCTCAATTTGGCTGGTTGCATACCGATTGCCAAAAGCGGCCATGATGATGTCTTCCTCAAACAGATGGCGGGCTACGCCATTGCCGTCCATCAAAGCAGCAGAGTTGGCCATCACCACCCTGAAAATACCTACATCACCCATTTTAGGCGTATAAGAACTGGCCAATTCTACATTTAATTCATAGGATTCGATAGCGGCGCAAATCTGTGCTTTTTTGATTTTGGTTTTCATGCGTAGTCGTTTTGATTTTATTCGACTACATATCGGCGGTTGGTCGGAATGTTACTGGTGGATAAGCTCTTTTTTTGCCAAAAAAGTTCTGTTTTCAGCTGCGTTGGTAAGGATTAAAATGCCCGTTTTCTGTAGCTGTTGTTGGAGCAAGGCTTGCAACTGCTGGCATACGGTGGGGCTTAAAAAACGAAAAGGGTCGTGCAGCACCATAAAAGGCTTCTGGGTCAAAAATGCCCGCAACAATTGCAACAATTGCAATTGGGTGGACGTAAGCATCGTCCGCTCCGTCAGCGGCGTATCGGCCTGGATGCTTTGTAAGTCAGGAAACAACTGTTGCCATTCGGCCAGTACTTGTTCCGCTTTGGGATAGTGTTTGCGGCTATAAGCAATGGCTTCCCGTACATTTTTGCCATATAAAGGAAAGAGGGGTGACACAAAAGAAAATTGCCGACGGATGGTTTTAGGGTGAAGTTGTTCAAAAGAAAATTCATCCAATTCCAGCGGCCCCACTGCTGTAGGAGGGGCTATGGCCGCGAGCACATTGATCAAGGCATTTTGCATAGGCTCATCAAGAGGCAAGTGCAGTTGTTCGCCGCGCCTCAGTTGAAACTTAATACTGGTATCTGCTTCTTGAGCAAGTGAGGCCAGGGTCAAATCTACCTGTAATCGGGCAGCCCGGAAACGCTGCTCAGGAAGTTCAAGCCCAACTTCCAGCGGTTTATCCAAAAGATTGGACATTTTCCGCAGTGAAATTCCTCCTTTTTTCCAGACCAATCCCATTTGCATGACCCGATTGAGCACAGGCTTCCAGGTCAACAAAATCAGGATTAGGGCAAAAAGTACATCTTCAGGAAAAGGAGTGCCCTGCTTTTTCCAAAAGTAAGCCGTGCCCAAAACCAGAAGTAAAAGTGCATAAATGGAAAAAGGAATCAGGGCATTCAACAGCGCTACTTGTTGCTGGTATTGCGACCCAAAGCTTGAATTTTTTGACCCGTTTTTCAAACAACTGCTGTTCTGCCGTTCTCGATTCCAGGGCTTTGATGGTATAAATATACCCTCAGCCGTTGGTTTACAAAAGCCAACAATCCCGCTTTGCTGTCGCGGCGGCGTTCTTCCAATTGTTCGATTTTCCGGTTAAACGGGCAATGATGATTCCAACCAAAACACTACTGGCTAAAATCAGGCAGCCCAAGGTCGCATTGAGTGCCAGGATGAGCACTGCACCAAGCAGCAACAGACTGGCATCGGCAAAAAATTGGAATACTCCCTTTCCCAACAATTGCTGGGCGCTGCCCAAATCACCACTAAAGCGCATCAGGTATTTACTAGTTCCCGATTTTTCGTATTCCTGGGTGTTCATGTGCAGGTGTTGGGCAAAAAGTTTTGGCGCAGCCACCGCAAGAAACGCTCCATCATGATGCCCTTCAGCCATCTGCGGGCATAATCAAAACTTACTTTGGCCACGATCGCCACACTCCAAAATGAGCAGCCAATTGGGATTGAAATTCGTGCTCAACCAAATTTTTGTAGCATTCGCCCACGCATGGACTGAAATTCAAAAATGTCGGCATAAGCTTGCGCGATCAGCAGCGGCAACAGCAAAGTGAGGGCACTCCCGCAAAACTCCAGAAACAATGCCCAAGCAAATGCAGGTCTTTGTTCACTTAAAAAACTGCGCAACAAGGTTCTACTTTTCATAAGTAATGTGATTTTTGATTCTATCCTATTGATAATCAAAAGAGGTGCGACTTCTCCGAAGTCGTAAAACGCGCTGATACAAATGCTACAAACATGCGACTTCTCCGAAGTCGACCGAATGACCTCGGAGAGGTCACATGTTTGTAGAAAATATTGACAGTCAGTGATTCCGACTTCGGAGAAGTCGCACAGTATTACCTGGAAAATTCGGAACTCACGTAAAATTATCGATAGGTATCAAACATAATGCTCAGGTGTAGTTCGTGCGAAGCGCCCAAGGGTAGGTCAAAAGCGGAAATGTTGTAGTCAAAGCCGTAGCCAATTTTCAGGTTGGCATCTTCAAACAAAAGGCCGGGCACGTTGAAACCCAGTTCTAGATGTGCCGTGCCGTTGATGCCAAAACCTGCCCCAAACCAAAGGGGGCGGGCGGGTTGGAAACGACCATAGATGTCGAGATTAAATGGTGCACCCGGTGTGTATTTGGCCCAGGCGGAGGTCTCTAAAAGGCTTCCTGATTAAAAAATGGTACCAGCCCGCAGTAGCATAGTAGTGCGTTACCCGACGTAGGGGATAAAATCTTCGCCCACTTGTACCAGGGAATTGCCATGCAGCAGCTGAGGTGCCGATAACCCCAAGTAAATATTGTCTCCATCCAGTGCTCCCTCCAAGCGGCGGTAATAAAATACCCCTAAGCCGACATCGGGTTGGGTGACCGAAAAAATCGATATCAAGCGATAAGGGATCGCCCAGGTCTTTCCAGATGATGCGATTGGAATTGACCCGGTAATTGACCATTCCCACACTCAATCCAACGGAAAGCCCACCAAAATAAGGGTCATTGGTAAAAATACTGCCGATGCGGCCATGAATGCCACTCAAGCCAAAAGGCCCCGTACGATCCTGCATCACCGAAATGCCGCTGACCAACTCAAATGCGCCCCCGAAATCAGAAATAAACTCTCCGTTGACCTGTACGGTACGCGGCGTTTCGGGGTGGCTAATCCACTGCATACGGTACGATGAGGAAAGGGACACATTGTATTCATACAGGAAAAAATCGCTGCTCACCGAAGCGGGATTCAACGAGGGTTGATGCTGTCGAAACTGGGTGAAATAAGGCAGTTGCTGTGCGGTTAAGGGCATCAGAAAGATAAGAAATAGGGAACCGAAGTAAATGCGCAACATGGGCTTATTTGTTTTTAGGCAATTGGAATAAAACAATTGGAGCACTGAGTGGATCTGCAACCAACAGCGGCTGCTGGGTGGTTTGAGGTTTAGGGCGTTTGGTTTGTACCAGTTTGGGCACTTCTTTTTCCAGATGAGTATACAATTCTTTGATGTCCAATGCCCCATCCTGGTTGAGGTCGATACCGGGAACCCTACGGGTAAACTGCTCAATGGTGTGCAACATCGCCTGGGTAAAAGCCCCATTTTGCCATTGGTCATCCTCGTAGCTGAATTCATTGGCGCGGCAAGACATCATCAGGCTAAGGCCTTTTTGCCCTCCGGCCAACTGGTTCATCCGTTCTCCACTCAGTTGGGATGTGGCATAATCGCTGCTGCCCGCACCACTGTGACAGGCATCAATCAGGAACAACTTGCGGCAATTGATGCTGGACAGATAATTGATGATTTCTTTTTCAAAATCCAGGCTGGTCTCTTGCAAAGGCCCATCGTAGTCGCTGGCTGCAATGTGGAATACGCCTTGGGGGTGTTGATGCCATGTGAAGAAATGAAGACCAAATGAGGTCTTGTGGACCAATTTGACGATCTGCAAAACGGTACTGCAAGCGCCGCAGGGTTTTGAGAATTTCGGTTTTTGCCGTGGTTTTTTCCTGAAGCAATGTGTCTACGAAAATACTTTGAAATTGCTGATTCAGCTGGCCGTTGGCGCGGAGCATCGTCTGCGCAAAATCGCGGGCATCCCGATGGGTGTATTTCAAGTCCACGGCGGGTACGCCGATGGAGACCAAATGTAGATTCGGCTTGCGCGGTGAGTAGATGATTTGAATGGGGTCGGTCTCCATTTTGCCCGCTTCATTTTGCACTTTTGAGCGCAGGGTCGTCATGCCTTCCGTCAGTTTGATGCGCTGGGTATAGGTACGGCTGTAGGCGGTACCTTTGATCGTCACTTCGTCCATTTTCGCCCCTGTTGCACAAGGCTGACCATTGATTTCCAGGCAAAAATTGGGCTTGTCCAAAAGTTTGTTGGATACCGCTTTGACCTGCACATAAATTTCGTTCTCCGTCCATACTATTCCTCGTCCTTCGTAGTGATCGGGGTTCGGATGGAGCCAAACGGCAGTCACGTAGTCTTTTTGTAAACTTTCTTTAAGTGGTGTCGATACGTTATTACCGAACACCGGCAAGCGCCAATCGATCACCTGCGTGTTTTCCAAAGAGACATCAGCAACCCGCCCGCGCAGCCACAAACTATCTTCCGCGAAAGTGGCAGGTATGCCAAAAGGCAGTTCATAGGTGCGGTACTCGCCCGGACCCAAATCTCCAATGCTGATCGCTTTGGGAATTTGGATAGTTTTGGAACCATGCAATTCCAGGCTTACTGCTCGGGCGGTTCCCTGGCCTTTGTTGCGCAAAGTGAAGGAATTGCGCAGTACCGAACCCCGTTCTACCTGCGCAGGAAAAGTACCCGCACTGAGTTCCAGTTGAGGTTTACTCAGTACACCAATGCGCAGGGGGATGCGGTTGGCTGAGCCAATTTTTTGTTTGCCCTGAAACAACTGTACCTCCAGGGGCAATTCGCCCTGGAGGTCGCTGGGTATGGTCATAGCGATCGGCAAGTGCAGCAACCCATTTTGTCCCGGTGCAAGCGCGGGCAATTTGAAGGTTTGTAAAACGGTAGAATCCTTTTTAGGAAAAGTGATTTTAGCCTTCAAATGGGTTAGGCCCTTTCCAGGTGGAGCCTTGATCTGGAGCGCCAAAAAGGAACGTTCGCCGGGTGCCAGGTACTGGCCATTGCGGTAGAACAATGTCCCTGCCTGGTAGGTCCAAGATACGGCATTGGAGTTGAGGTCCATTTTTTCGCCCACCTGAGCGATCCAGCCCTGGGAGGCTTTGAGGATTTGTTGATTGGAAACGCCCAGTGCAACCAAACTACCGTCGCTTCGCTGCAACAATGCACAACCCTCGTCCGAGGTTTTGCTGCCATAAAAGGTTTCCTGCTGTGGAAAACCATCTTGATCTACCCGCATGACCCATACCGTTGGACGTCGGCTACCCCTTATAAATGACTGACTGTGACCGATCAAGCCAATTTCGCCATTGTGCAGCAAGCACAGGTTGCTCAGGCGGTCGTCTTCCCGACCTCCCAGTGTTTTGTAAGCTTGCACATTGCCATTGAGGTCGATGCGGCAGAAAAAACCTTCTTCGCGATGGTCAGGCGTTTGCACATAACCTGCAATGCCCAGGGATTTTTCACCGATGTTGATGATGTTGGCGCCTTCGGTGGCCTCGGCTGCTGGGAAAATTTTTCCCCAGGATTGAGTGCCCTTCGCATCAAAAGCGGCCACCCACATTTTTCGATTAGATTCTTCCACGGCGTATCCTGAAATAAACACTTGCTCATTGCCCGCCAGGGTAGCGCCTAGCGCCTGGGTCTCCAGTCCGTGGTATTGTACTTTTTTTTGCCACAACACCTTTAAGTGTATATCAATGCGCAGTATCCAGGCTTGTTCCCCGGAATTACCGATCAATATTTTATCCCCATTGGGCAAAGGAATCACTTCTACGAAGGCATCGTTTTCTTTGCTGCCCAAAATCAATTCGGCCTCGGTTTTTCCCTGTTCATTCACGAAGAGCAGCCAGGCATCTTTTTGGCCAAAATAGCGGTTTTTGAGTTTTCCACTTCCACTGGGGGTCTCGGAATAACCCGCGATGAGGTAACGTCCATCCAAATCCTGCCGAATCCGGTGGGCACCATCGTCGCCATTGCGGCCCAGGTAAAATTCGATTTGCGTTTCAGTTGTTCGTCCAACAGCAAGAGGTAAATGTCTGTACCACCATAGGTGCCTCGATTGCTTTGGCCCACGGCGGCAATGTTGCCTTCCCAATTTTCGGTTAGGGAAAACAGCCGATCTTGCCCTGACCGACCGTATAATCGCTCAATGATGGGTTCTTCTTCCAGACGTTGGGCATACAAGCTCAGGGGCAAGAGGAGAAAAAGGGCTAACGCAATTGGGTAGAAAAAACGCATACGCATTCGTTTATGGGAACTATTAGGCTTGATGAACAGAAGCTCAACAGGACCCCGTTCGGTCTCAAGCAGCTTCTGTTCATCAAGTCTATTGTGCAAGCACTTTTAAAATCAATGGCACCATAATTTTACCCTTACTGGGATCAAGCCGTGCTGTAAAAGCCATTTTGTCTTCATTGTACCGCACTTGGGTGAGGGGAATGGAGATATCGGCAAATACTTTTTGCACTCGCTCGGCAAATTCTCCAGGGCTTTTTTCAAGCAGGATCAAACGTTGTGGAATGTCTTGAATTGGGGCATGGCTGTACAAAATGCACAAAAAATCCTCACCAGGCAGCGGCAACTGGAGCACCGACTCTTCGCGAGGGATGATGATTTCGGCAGTTTTTCCAGCACAAATCCAGCGGTAGGGACATTGTTGTCCATTTTGGGAAAATGAAAATTGATTTTACTCCCCGGGCTTTGACTGAATACGTAGGCATACCGTCCTCGGGGGATTTCGCGGGCCACCAACTGAAATACGTCTCCTACTTCAAAACTTGCTTGTTGGGTTTCGTAAACCCCCAGGCTATTGTTCCAACGCGTGGCGACTTCTTCATAATACGTAATCTCCTGTCCATAGCTGGTGCTTAGGTAGACGCTGGGTTTGCGAAATGCAAATGCACCACTTAGTGATGCGGTGGATGCGTCGGGCACATCTTTGACCTTGGGCTCCACTTGCACCAGTGATTCGGCACGATCTTCGGGGAGCAGCACGTAAGCATATTTGCAGAGTCGGGCAAAATCGTCGTATTTCATCCGAATGAACCCATTTCGCCCCCAGGATGCACCAAAGCTATTCATGAATTCAAACTGTTTTTCTACATTGTCGTAGCCCACCAATACCAATGCATGGTGACTACTGGGAGGGACATCTTCCGCCGGATCCCAAAGTTGGGTACCGGGTTTGATTTCCCAAAAATCGGGGTCACCGCAATGCCGACAACCAGGGTGTTTGGGTAGCTAAACCTTACAAGCTTTGGATATTTTGCTTTTTGGGACTTCTTGTGTATTAAAAACAGCCGCAAAATCCTGGATGCGGTACTGTAACGCTTCGGCGGAGGGCATTGGTCCGGGATTGGTGTTACAATCCACTTTTTTGTAATTGAAAGAATTTTCCAGGCAGTCGCCCTTTGTTTTGAGCAGCGCCAGTGCATCTTCAATGTAGGCCCCGGCGCTACAATCGTCGGATTGCAAACGGATTTGGTTGTAAACGAAGGCCGCAGAATTGGCCATTTGGGTGATTTTGGAAGGATCGTTTAGCCCCAGGCGTTGTGCCCGCATGAGGGTGAGTGCGCCGTAGCCCACTGCCCAGCCTACACAGGAACCCATGCGTTGCTGGTCGCCCGGCACTGGGCAATGCTGTCGCAAACTGACCCGCAAAGGTACCTCGTTGTACTTGAGTCCGCTGTAGGAAGGCAAAAGGGGAATGCTGCGGTATTTGCTTTCCGAACAGAGGAGTCCCATGTTTTGCGTGAGGCCTAGCTGTAAAAAACCGACCAATAATATCCCGGTTAAAACTTCTGCACGCGTCATACCAATCATTTGAGGGATTCGAGTAATTCCTGGGCCTCCTGCCCGTAAATGCTGCTGTTGGAGATGGCCTCCAGGGCATTGATGGCGGCGGGAGTATCCGTTCTTTGTAAATAAGCCAATGCAAGATACCAACGGCTGGCTTCTTGTATCGGCCCAGGTTTTTGCAGCCCGCTGAGCAAGATGGGTGTTGCCTGTACAGCCTGGTTCTCCATCAATAACTAATGGCCAGGAACAAACCAGCATTACCATCCTGGGTTTGCTGGTAGTAGGTATTCAGATATTGAATGGCCTTGGCGTAATTTTGCCGATCGTAAGCATCCATACCCAGGCGCAGGTCTTCGATCGAAGCACTTTCATTGTCTTCCACAAAGACTACGTTTTCCATGGGGCGCAGGTACTTTTGGGCGAGTGCTTGAGGATCGTTGGCCCACCAACCCCAGGATTGCCCTGCAAAAAACACCCCTGTGCTTAGTAGTAAAAACAGGGTTAACCCCAAGGTCCAAAAGCGCCAGGATTTGCCGCCGAATGATGATGGAGGAGAGCTTGGCAGTCCTTCTTCAATGATCAAACCAGCCACGATGCCTTTCACTTCAAACAAATCTCGTTCCTTCAGTACAGTGGTCAGCTGTTGACTAAACCGCAATTCTACTGCCTTTGTTTCCGAAGTCCTTGCTTCACGGATAAGATTGGCTTTTTCTTCCGGGTTAAGTTCTCCGGCACTGAGTGCACGGAGTTTTCTGCCATTCTAACTGCTCCATTTTTTTACATTTATTCCTGAGCATCTTTTTCAAGATGCCTTCAGTCAGTTGTTTTATTTTTTCGACAATCAAAAATGCGCTTGCGCAAGTTGTCATAGTCATTGCATGCGTTCGGCAATTTCTTGCAGCTGTATTTTTGCCAGTGGTACATTTGAATGATGTCCCGGCACTTCGCCCAATTGGCTCATGCCCTCATGAATGGCATTCAGGTAACGATCTTGACAATGGCCGAGGCCAGGGTTTCGGCACCTTCATCCGCAATTTGGGAGTGCGGCATCGGGCAACATTTCAGGGGTCGGGTCCTACGTTTGCGCAATTCATCGCGCCAGGTATTGAGGTCAACTGGTAAAATGTACTGCCCCAGTTTCCCTTCTTCTACATAACGGCCATCACGGACTGCGATCCAAAGCTCCATGATCACGATCTGAATAGTTCCACTACGTCTTCCTCCGTGCCGCTGTTTTTGCGAATGTACCCGGCAATCATCGGACTGTAAGCGCGATAGAGGTAACGGAAAACTGGTGGTTTTTTCCAACAAACCGTCAGAATTTCTTGCGGTGTGTACTCCATTAATGGTTTTGCTTTGGCTTTCACTGGAATATTGCCCAGCATTAAAAAGTTACCTTGAGGAAAGTAAGTTTTGAAAAATTGTTTAATCAGCAATCAGGCAGGATAAATCACCTTTCAATAGTTAAACCATCAAAATGTTCGCCAATGTGAGGATTTTGCCTTTGCTGATGAACCTTGGGAGTTTTTTTTGGCTTTATGAAGGTAACATTTTGAACGCTTCGCAATATGCTAAAAACAGAAAACTATGTTGCAGAAACTGCTGTTCACCAGCCTGTTTTTGGGGCTGATGGTAAAAGGATTGGGGCAAGAGGATAGTGCCAAAATTGAAACGGCGGCTCCTAACCTTGGTTCAATAGAATTTTTTCCACAAGCCCCCCGTGAAATCGCTGCCAGTGATGGCATCTATGATAAGTTTATCCTCATCCGTTGGGAAGCGAGCGAACAAGCTTCGACGTATAAGGTTTTTCGATCTACCAGCGCTAAAGCCAATTCCTTTTAAGAAGTAAGCAACGCCTGGCAAAAAAGTACCTGGCTGTGCGATTATACAGCTTTGCCCAATGTGGACTATTATTACACGGTGGTATCCAGTGATGGCAAAAGTACTTCCAAAATGGGCAATCTCGACAAAGGCTACTTGCGCAAAAATGGTGCTTTAGCCCTGGAGCCAAGCAATTTATTGGCAGAGAATGAGTCATTCGGCGCACAACGCCAGATTTTTTTGTTGATTGCCAGTGTTAATACTCCACTTAGAAGTTTCCGTTCCACAGAAACCATTGAAGTCAATACACAGATTCACAATATTTTTGAACAAGCCACTCCGCTGACGGAATTGCGCTATTTCTTCTCTGAAGATGGTACTTTGGACTGGAACGACAAATTGGTAAAAACCAAAACGCTGAGCAATATTCCCGCAAATGCCAAATTTCAGGTAAATGAACAGATTATCCTACCCGACAATTTGCTTGCAGGAACTTATTATTTGATTGTGGTGAGTTCAACTGAAGGGCAAATTTTGTCCAGTAAAACGGCGCTCAGTACAATAAAAATCAGCAACTAATGGCATTCCGAATTGGCCTTTTTGTATTTTTTATTACCTCTTTGCCCAGCATGCTGCTGGCGCAGTGTGACGATGATGACGACGATCTTCCATCGGGCTCTATTTCAGCTAGTGGAGGGGGAGGATGCGGCTCGGCAGTATTCAGTTTGAGTTTTTCGCTCAGTTCCAATGACGACGATGATGACGACGATGACGTGTTCAATGTAAGCTACCGGATCGGAGGGCAGAATTTTAGCTTGAGCGGAGTGAAAGATGGGCATAGCGTTGAACATACTTTGACGACAACCAGCACAGTTGTGTTGGTATCGGTTACTTACGCAGGTTGTACCATTTCGATTAATTCCAGCGAAACCCTGGAGGTTTCGGCTGGTCCAAGCTTAAGCATTACACCAACTGCGCCAAGCTGTAGTGGTTCCAATGGAACGCTAGTGGCAGGGGGTGGGGAGATCACCTGAGAATACAGCCTTAATGGCGGAAACTTCCAAAGCTCGGGCAGTTTTAGCAATCTTACCGCTGGCAATTACACGGTCACCATACGCGACGCCAATGGCTGCACCAGTACCCAAAATCAATCCCTGACTGGCGGTGCTGCGCTCAACATAAGCATTGCAACGCCCCTCCGGCCCAGTTGCAACGAATCAAATGGTGCTTTTACTGCACAAGCCAATGGCGGTGTTGCGCCTTATGAATTTAGTTTGAATGGAGGGACCTATCAGAGCACAGGGCGCTTCAGTAACCTGGCCAGTGGAAACTATACGGTAGGTGTACGCGACGCCAACAACTGTACCAATACCCGCAGCGTAGACCTGCAAAGTGAAGCCAGCCCTCGTGCCAGCGTTGCAAATGTGCGTCAACCTACGTGTGCAGGCAACAATGGTCAAATTCAGGTTCAGGCGCAAGGTGGCCTAGCACCCTATACTTACGCCATCAATGGGGGGAGTTTTCAAAGCAATGCTACATTTTCGGGCTTACGTCCTGGAAATTATACCCTGAGTGTACAGGACAGCCGTGGCTGCCAAACCACCCTGCAAACTAACCTCAGCTCCGCCTCTGGAAACCTGGTTCCTGCAACCATTGGTGGTACAGCTAATCGTTTCGCTTGTTTGCTTGAAAATGTCCGTTTGCAAGGGAATTTGCCGGGAGGCACAACTGGCCGTTGGAGCCTGTCCAATAACCTGGGTTCTTTAAGCAATGCCCAAAGTGCCCAAACCAATTTTCGCCCTCAACAGGCGGGTACGGTAGAAATCACCTGGACTTTATCTACTCCGGGTTGTAGCAATTACAGTCAGGCTAAAATACAGTTTCAGCGTTCCAGCAGCTCCACAGGCCAAAGACTTTACAGGCATTGAAGTAAATAAAGATCCAGTAAGTGTAAAACTTTACTCCGGGCAGGAAATGTACGACCTGAGTGTGCTGCGCCAGGGCAAAAAAGGATCGGCCAGCATCGGTGTAGATGACATTATGGTGTTCACGCCAAAGCCGGGCGAACGTGGTGTAGACACGGTGTTGTTCACCATTTGCGCCGCGCAGTGCCCTAATGTTTGTGATACTGCCTGGGTCGCCTTCAAACTTTCCGATGAGGAGGCCATTTGTGAACTGGAAAAGATCGATCCGCGTGCCATTTTTCCCGAAGGCATTACGCCCAATCAAGATGGATACAACGATGAATTGGTTTCAGGATCGTGGATAAATTGGGTTGCCATCCAATTACATTAAAAGCGACATCACCATTTTTAACCGCTGGGGATATAAAGTATTTGTGCAAGAACCCTACGATAACCAATGGAAAGGGACTTCTCGCAATGGGGAAGAACTTCCTCCTGGTGTATATTATTACGTATTGCGCATTCGTCCCGAAGGGCGTAAGGAATTTGTAAAATTTGGCTCGGTTTCGATTTTTAAATAAGATTTTCTGGTAACAATTTTGACTTGTAGCGATATTCCAGCAATTCAATTAATCGCTCAAGTATGAAAAACCTGATCACCCTGTTTACCCTCATTGCTTTTTCTTTTACCCTATCAGCAACAGGTGAGGCATCAATCTGCGGGCAGAGGTGGCAAAAATTTCAAGCTGAATAAAAACGAAAATAGAGCTGGCCCAACAACTGCAACTCAATCCGAAATCAAAAACGTCAATAAGAAGTACAATCGAATTTTTGATGAATTTGAATTGTTTCCGTTTTTGAAAGACGATGATGATGATGATGATGACGACGATGATAACCCAGCAAATGTTGGTAATGGATTTCAAGACCTGAACGATGCACCCTATGCCATCGACCTGGCCTGGAGGTCTTCAACTTCGGTTGATTTTGATTACAAAATTCGGAAATGGTTGCGTTTTGGGCAGTCTTATTCCTTGTTGTTGGATGCGGAAGATGTCCGGCATCTCGCCAGGACAGATCTAACATTTCAACCCCAATTGCCGGGTAAAAAACTGGATTTACAATTCCGAATTGCCCATCAGTTGGGGGCTTCACACGACAAAGGGCGTTTGGAACTAGACTCCGACTTCAGTGGAAGAACAGCCTTGGAGTGGGAGTTCAAAAAACGCCATGTGTGGTTCAATAACTTTTCCGTCAACGGCGCTTTTGATGAAAAATCTGGGAATGGGATCGTTTCCGTTACGATACGGGTTTGGAATACAAACTTTCCAAAACACATTCTTTTGCCTTTGGCTACCGTTTACAGCAAAGGCTCAATCGCAAGAAAAACGCAATTTCTCATGGCGTAAGTTTCTCCTATTCTCTAGATTTTTAGGCACAATGGTTCCCTCTATATTTTTAAGTGTTCAAGTAAATTGGTTAGGACAGGAGGCAACTGTAGCAGTGAAAAATGGGCAATCAACTGTGCAGTTGCTTTTTTAAGAGATGCTAAATATTTTTGTTTTAAGCGAAAACCACTACGCCATCACTGCCAACATATCCACTACCACTTCTCCCAACTTTCGCTCACCCTGAATCTGAATGTGTTCTAGCGCCTCTGCTTTCGAAATTCCTTTGGTGAAAATTCGCCAAGCCACCGCAGCCTCAATTTCTACCGAGCAAGCGATTGGTAAGTCGTTCGTTTTTTGTAGCGCCCAGGCCGAGGCTTCACGGTGCAAAAACCATTGCGCACCGGCCACCCCGCTGACCGAAAAAGCAATCACAGCACCCTCCTCCGCAGGTACAGCTCGGTAATGATAAGGCAGCGCGCGCATCGAAGTATCCAGATATGGAAAATACCATTCATCCGCGTAGAGTATTTCCTCCTGCCCCAAAGCCAGGCGGATTTGTTGCTGGTGGTGCCACTTTTCGGTGTACTCTCTGGCGATGTGAAACCAGTTCAAAGACTGTTGTTCTCCGGCCCAGGCCACTGAAAAAGTTGCGGGTGCAAAGGGATCTAGACTCGCCAAAAAGGCGTGATACTGTGGCCCGGTAATGGCCAACAACTCAATCAGAACCGCTGGACTAACCCGTTTGAAGGCCTGCACCCAGTCGGCGTTCAAGCGGTTCAAGTAGGCCACCAGGTCTTGGTGGGACTGGATGTTTTCGGCCTTTTCGCCAAAATACTGGTCCCTTAACATGGACAAAGCGCGGATGTTGCCGTCCAGCAGATGTGCCGCAATGTCTTTGATGGTCCAGCGAGGCACAATGGTGCGTTTTTCCCAATCCTCGAAGCTGAGGGTGCGCAAAAGATCGATCAACAACTGATCCAGTTTAGGGAAGAGGGAAAGGGTGTGGAGAAACAAATGATCTTTCATTGGTTGCTTTTATCTAATCTAAGAACTCTACATAAAAACGCCATAAAAAATTCCCCAGGCCACCGCCTGAAAGCGGTTTATTTCTTGGACTTCTTACAATTCCCCTGAAGATCATTCAACAAATTCTTCAGTTTAGCGTAAATTCGCTATTTATCTTTCAGAATTTAGCGTAAATTCGCAAATTGTTTAGCCTCAACCTTAACCAGACCAAATAGAGGGTGTGCAGGTTGTGCACACCCTCTTTGTACTTTCAAACCAGATTGCGATGAATTTTCAGTTGTCGGAAGAACACTTGGCCGTGCAAGCCGCTGCACGTGAATTTGCCCAAAAAGAACTCAAGCCGGGCGTCATCGAACGCGATTCCAAAATGGAATACCCCTAAGAGCAAATCAACGGATGGGAGAATTGGGCTTTTTGGGCATGATGGTCTCCCGGAATACGGTGGCGGCGGGATGGACTCCCTTTCTTACGTATTGGCCATGGAAGAAATTTCCAAAGTAGACAATTCCTGCTCCGTCATCATGTCGGTCAACAATTCCCTGGTCTGCTGGGGCATTGAGACCTTCGGCAGCGCCGAGCAAAAGGCAAATACCTACCCAAACTTGCTACTGGCGAATGGATCGGCGCCTTTTGCCTTTCCGAACCCGAAGCAGGTAGCGATGCCACCCACCAGCGAACCACTGCCGTAGACATGGGCGACCACTACCTGCTCAACGGCACCAAAAACTGGATCACCAACGGCGGCACCTCCAAACTTCACCTGGTGATGGCGCAAACCAACCCCGAACTCGGCTCACGCGGCATCAACTGCCTGATCGTAGAAACCAGTTCAGAAGGAGTAGCCATCGGGGCGAAAGAAGATAAACTCGGCATCCGTTCTTCCGATACCCACACCATTATGTATACGGATGTAAAAGTGCCCAAAGAAAACCGCATCGGCGAGGATGGTTTCGGCTTCAAGTTTGCCATGAAAACCCTTTCAGGCGGGCGCATTGGCATTGCCTCGCAAGCCCTGGGGATTGCGGGTGGCTCATATGAACTGGCGCTGGCTTATTCCAAAGAACGCAGCGCCTTCGGCAAACCCATCCACCAACACCAGGCCATCGCCTTCAAGCTGGCCGACATGGCCATGGAAATTGAAGCGGCCAAACTGATGGTGTACCGCGCCTCCTGGCTCAAAGATCAACATGGACGATGTTGCGGCCAGCGCCATGGCCAAATTGTACGCCTCCGAAGTGGCCATGCGCCATACCGTAGAAGCCGTTCAAATCCACGGCGGCTATGGTTTTGTGAAAGAATACCACGTGGAGCGCCTCATGCGCGATGCTAAAATCACCCAGATTTACGAAGGCACCTCGGAGGTGCAGCGGATTGTGATTTCGCGGGAGGTAACGACGGGAAAACCATATCTGCCGTAGAGGGTTCGTAGTTCGAAGGTTCGGGGGTTCGAGGGTTGCACACAACGCCCGAACCCTCGAACAACAACGAACCCTCGAACCCCAAACTACGAACCCCCGAACCCCCGAACCCGCTTCAGCAGCGGATACGAAAACACCACCGCCATAATCACCGCCGCGCCCCAATAAAAATTAGCACTGAGTTCTTTATCTTCATTCAACAGCAACCAGGCCAACACGATGGCGTATACCGGCTCCAGGTTCATGCTGAGGTTGGAGACAAAAGCCGAAAGGTGTTTGAGCGCATTTAGCGCCAAGGCATAGCCAAAAGTAGTACACAGCAAAGCCAACAGGAGCAAATAACCCCAATCGCTCCACTGCGGCGGCAACATCACCGGAAAACTCCCATTGTACCAGCTCGAACCCAAAATCACCAGGCCTAAAAACACGCAAGCGCTACTCAATTCGATGAACGTCATGCTCAGGGAATCGAGCTGTGCCACCTGTGCTTTGTTCAAAATGGAAAAAGTGGCCGCTAAAATGGCCGAAACCACGCCCACCAATAAACCGTCCATCATCGAAAAGTCGATACCATTCACCACCAGTGCCATCCCGGGGATGATCAGGAGGCCCAGGCCAATCTCGAGGAGGTTGAATTTTTTCTTCAGGATAATTGGTTCCAGAATGGCGGAAAAAAGGGAGGTAGAACCCATCGCCAGCACCCCAATGGAAGAATTGGAGAGTTTGATGGCACCATAAAAAGTCAACCAATGCAAGCCAACAATGATACCGATACCGATCAAACTCCACAATTGGCGACGGGGTAAGCTGCGAACCAACTTAAAGGTGTTGATCAACAACATCAAACTCAAGGCCGTGATCAATACCCGCCACCAGACCAATACCAGTGCACTCAATTGAATCAATTTTCCCAAAATGGCGGTGAAACCAAAGAGCAGAACCGCAAAATGGAGTTGGAGGTAGGCTTTTTGTGCAGCTGACATTGAACTATTCCTTGTGTTTAGACATTAAGTTGGCAAGATAAAATCTTTTTAACCATTACCATTAATTCAGAAAATCATGCTACAAGTTGGAGATAAGGCCCCGGCCTTTACCTTGTTTTCCAGTGACAAAAAAGAAGTAAAGTTGGAAGACTTTCAGGGACAAAATGTCGTTTTGTTGTTTTTTCCGCTGGCATTTACCAGCGTTTGTACCACCGAATTGTGTACCATGCGTGACGACATCGCTTTTTATCAGGGACTAAACGCACAAATCCTGGGTATTTCCGTGGATTCCGTGTTTACTTTAGCCAAATTCAAAGACGAGCAACACTTAAATTTCCCTTTATTGTCTGATTTTAATAAAGCGGTATCTACTGCCTACGAAGCCCTCTATCCGGTTTTTGGTTTTGGGATGCAAGGGGTTTCCAAACGCGCCGCTTTTGTAATTGATGGAGAAGGTGTAATCCGTTATGCCGAAGTGTTGGAAAATGCCGGAGAATTGCCGAATTTTGCGGATGTAAAAGCCGCGCTTGCCGCTCCTAATTAATTGCTAGTTGCAATTGAGCAGTTTTGACCAGCACAATGCTGGTCAAAACGCTAAAGCTAAACTAGTTACATCTAAATAAACAATGATTACTGCTTACAATCCTGAGGTAGAAGAACTTGAAGAAGTATTGGTAGAGGATGATATTGATGAGCTCCTTGGCCACCATTCTCGCTTAATTGTGTACAACGACGATCACAATACCTTTGATTGGGTCATTCAGTGTTTCATTGAAGTTTTGGAATACCCTCATGACCAGTCCGAACAACTGGCCTTGATTATCCACTTCAAAGGAAAAGCTACCGTAAAAACTGCACCCAAGAAAGAGCTCAAACCCAAAAAAGATGCACTTGTCGATCGAGGCTTATCTGCAGTGATCGAGGACTAATTTATTTCTTTTCCGTCTCCTTAGCACCCGCCATCGTTTTGTCAAACAAATTTAAAAGCCTATTTTTGCGTTTAAGCGAAAAAAGCTTGCCCTAAATCCCTCAAATTAATGGTTTGCAGAAATTTTATTTTGTCACCTAGCGCTAAAGTGTAAATGGAATACCCTACCATCAAGGACGGTAAATACACATATATTGAGACCAAAGGCGGAGAAGAAACCCTCATCCTGTTGCACGGTCTGTTTGGTGCTTTGAGTAACTTCGAAGGCATCATAGCAGCATTTGGCCAGTCTTACAATGTAGTGATTCCCATTTTGCCCATGTTTGAATTGCCCATCCGCGAAGTGTCGGTGATGGGTTTGGTAGACCATCTCTCAGATTTTATTCGAGACAAAGGGTACGGGAAAGTGCATTTGTTGGGCAATTCTCTGGGTGGGCACATTGCCTTGTTGTACACCTTAGCCAATCAAGATAAGATCGCATCATTGATTTTAACGGGTAGCTCCGGTTTGTTCGAAAGCGCGATGGGCAATAGTTTCCCCAAACGTGGTGATTTTGAATTCATTAAGAAAAAAACCCAGGATACGTTCTTCGACCCCAGCATTGCCAGCAACGAACTGATCAACGAAGTATACAGCATTGTCAACGACCGCAACCGCGCCATCAGGGTCATCGCTACTTCAAAATCAGCGGTTCGGCACAACTTGGGGGATAAATTGCACAACATCAAAGTACCTACTTTACTCATATGGGGGCGTCAAGACCAGGTCACCCCCTGCATTTGTAGGCGAAAAATTCCACGAATTGATCCCTCATTCCCGCCTACACCTGATTGAGCAATGTGGCCATGCCCCAATGATGGAGAAAAAAGACGACTTTAACCGGTACCTCAGCACCTTTTTACAGGAAGTTTCCGGGCTGGTTTCGGTTGGTAAATAACATTGAAAGTTGAGGAGTTGAGCGGTTGAGAAGTTGAGGCTACCGCAGCGACTTCTCAACCGCTCAACTCCTCAACTTTTTATCCCCCACATCGGGTGATTTTATTTAAATAAACCATACTTATTTTTCGCGGAAAAAATAAACAGCAACATGAAAAAAATCTTGTGGTTGTTGTGCATCACCTTGATTGTAGGTGCCTGCTCAACCCAAAAACCAGTGACCACTAAAACTGAACCCGCCCAGGAGCTGGTAGCTGAGGTGGATATGGATACCCTGGATGTAACGGCTCTTGAAGAAGAGGAGGAAGAAGAAGGGGAAGAAGTAGCGACTACCTTGTCACCCTATACCCCCAGTGCCCAGCGCATCAATGACCTGCTGCACACCAAAATCGATGTACGATTTGATTGGGCCAAAGAAGAAGTCATCGGCAAAGCTACCCTCAAGTTGAAACCATACTTTAATCCAACGTCGACATTGACCCTGGATGCCAAAGGAATGGAGTTTAAAAAAGTGCAATTTGCAGGCAAAGATCAGCAGCTGAAATACAATTATGACGGCCAGCAAATTGTCATCCAATTGGGTCGCTCTTTCAATCGAAATGAAGAATATACTATTGATTTTGAATACATCGCTCGCCCAAAAGGCGATGGAGGCAGTGATGCAATCACCTCCAATCAGGGTTTGTTTTTCATCAACCCTCGGGGAGAAGAAATGGACAAACCACAACAGATTTGGACCCAGGGCGAAACCGAATGGAACTCCCGTTGGTTTCCCACCATCGATAAACCCAACGAACGTTGTACCCAGGAGTTGTACGTCACCGTTGATCAAAAATTTAAAACCCTTTCCAACGGCTTGTTGACTTCTTCAACGAACAATGCCGATGGTACCCGTACCGACTATTGGAAAATGGACATGCCCCATGCGCCCTACTTGTTTATGTTGGCCGTGGGTGATTTTGCCATCGTGAAAGACAAATGGCGCAACATCGAAGTGTCTTATTATGTAGAGCCAGAATATGAGGCCGATGCCCGCGATATTTTTGCCCATACCCCCGAGATGCTTGAATTTTTCTCCAACAAACTGGGCGTAAACTACCCTTGGCCAAAATTCTCCCAAATCGTCGTGCGCGATTATGTGTCGGGCGCTATGGAGAATACCACCGCAGTTATTTTTGGCGATTTTGTCCAAAAACACAAATGGGAACTCATCGACGATTCCAATGACAAAATTGTAGCCCACGAGCTATTTCACCATTGGTTTGGCGATTACGTCACCAGCGAAAGTTGGCCCAACCTGACCATGAATGAAGGCTTTGCCAATTATTCGGAATACCTCTGGTTTGAACACAAGTATGGCTCTGATTATGCCGATCACCACCTGTACACCGAGCAAGGTGGATACATTGGTTCGGCATCAGGTGGAATCCACCCGCTGATCCACTTTGGTGTAGCCGACAAAGACGATATGTTTGATGCCCACAGCTACAACAAGGGGGGCGCAACCCTGCACATGTTGCGCCGTCATGTTGGTGATGAGGCATTTTTCACGGCACTGAAAAACTACCTGACCCAAAATGCGTTCAAACCGGTTGAAGCACACAACCTGCGCCTGGCCATGGAGGAAGTCAGTGGCGAAGACCTCAACTGGTTTTTCAACCAATGGTATTTTGCCTCCGGACACCCCCAACTGAACATTGAATACAGCTACGATGCTACCGCTAAAGAAGCGGTAATGCAGGTAACCCAAAACCAGAGTGAAAAAGGAGTTCCTGGCGTATTTGTACTACCTGTAGCAGTGGATGTCTATGCTGAAGGCCGCAGCACCCGCCACAACATCCGGGTAGACCAGCGCGAGCAAACCTTCCGTTTTCCTGCAGCTGTGCAACCAGACTTGATCAATTTTGATGCAGAACGCTTTTTATTGGCCGAAATTGAGGACAATAAATCTGAAGAGGATCTGGTCTTTCAATTCAAAAATGCCCGTAAGTTCATGGACCGCAATGAAGCCATTGAGCGCTTGATTGGCCTGGAAAGCGACCAGGTGCCTAGCATCCTGAGTGCAGCGTTGAATGATCCATTTTTCTCCATTCGTTCCATTGCACTCGATAATTTACCTCAGGAACTTCCGGCTGATGTGTTGAAAAAACTGCGCGACCTGGCCCAAAATGACCCGCACTCCGAAGTGCGTGCCAAGTCGCTGGCGGCCCTGGCCGAAAATGGAGACCCGCAAACTTTGACGGTTGCCAAAGCCGCTATTGAAAAGGAGCAAGCCTTGAGTGTGCGCGCCAGTGCCTTGGGAATCATCTTTGAAAAAGACGAAGCAGAAGGATTGGCGCTTGCTGAAAAATTGGGCGAAAACGCCAAAGGCCCACTTTTGGAAGCCATTGCGGGCATTTTCACGGAAAATGGTGACGCTAAATATTTGCCATTTTTTGAAAAACGTTTGAAAGATGTGGATGGCTTTACCGCCATTTCTTTCTTTGAAGGCTACCAAATTCTGGCTTCACGTGGAGATCAAGCTACCCTTGATAAAACCATCGAAACCCTGACGTCTTTTGGTGCAAGTACCACCCCTTCACTTTGGCGTCGATTTGGTGCCGTAAAAGCGCTGAACGATTTGCGGAATGATTTTCGGGTAAAAGCACGTGGGGCCAGTGGGGCAGAAAAAACCCAGTTCAGCGCCTCAGCTGACCGCATCGCCAAAATCATCGATGAACTGAAAAGTAAAGAAACCAATGCCGAATTGAAGGCAGTTTATGACCAATTGCCCGTGATCAAGTAAATCTTGAACCAGCTTTTGGATTTTTTTGTTGTCTATTTAACTTGGGTGAATTTGTACTTTAATCTGGCCATTTGCAGACCGAAGTGTGAATTTAACCAAGTTCCGAACAAAGGAACGTGTGGAAACTTGCTTTTCACACGTTCCTTTCATTATATTGTAGCTTGAATTACTTAAGTGAGGGATTTTATGGCAATGCAAGACAACTACCGACTGTTGATTGAAAAGCTGGACGCTTTCATTCGCAAATATTACGTCAATAAGCTGATCCGTGGCGCTTTATACAGCGTTGGATTGATTCTGGGCTTATTCCTGATTGCGGCAGTGCTCGAATACTTTTACTATTTCGACACTACGGGACGCAAAATCTTGTTTTTTTCCTTCCTGGGGGTCAGTGCACTAGCCCTGGGATATTGGGTGATCGACCCGATGCTGCGCTATTTTCACCTGGGCCGGGTCATCAGCCATGAAAAAGCAGCACTGATCATTGGCGACCATTTCACCAATGTAAAGGACAAATTGCTCAACGTACTCCAACTCAAACAACAGGCCAACGGGATAGACCATCAAGACCTGATTCTGGCGAGTATCAACCAGAAATCGGAGGAAATCAAACCCGTACCCTTTAAAGCCGCCATCAACCTGGCGCAAAACCGCAAGTACCTGCGTTATGCATTGCCCCCCTTGTTGGTACTCTTGGTTTTGCTTTTTGCCGCACCTTCGGTCATTCGCGACAGTACCCAGCGTTTGTTGCAAAACGGCAAAGAATTTTTACGCCCTGCCCCCTTTGCTTTTGAATTGAATGAAGAAAAACTCACGGTCATCCAATACGAAGATTACGATCTGGAGATCAAAGTAGATGGCAGTCAATTGCCCAACGATGTTTTTATTGTGGTAGACGACTACGAATACCGCATGACCAAAAAGAACCCTACGGAATTCAGCTACCGCTTCAATAAAGTAGAAAAAGATGTGCGCTTTAGCCTCCGCGGTGGAGGCGTAGATTCGCGCAACTACCTCCTCGCGGTGCTCAAAAAGCCAAACATTCGGGATTTTCAGGTAAAACTCAATTATCCCGATTACATCGGCCGCACCGATGAAGTATTGCAAAGCCTGGGTGATCTGGTGCTTCCCGTCGGAACCCAGGTGCAGTGGATTTTCAACACGGAATCTACCGATGCCATCAAAATGCTTTTTTCGCGCAGCAACAAAACTCAGTTGGCCACTCGACAGGGGGACGACCTCTTTTTGTTTGGAAAACGGGCCATGCTGGACGAAACTTACAAACTCATCGTTTCCAACGAAGCCCTACCTAAAGGCGACTCGGTGACGTATTCCCTTACGATTATTCCCGACCAATACCCGGAAATTCGGGCGCAGACTTTTGAAGACAGCACGGATGCCAATGTCAAATACTTTGCCGGTGAAGCCAGCGACGATTATGGCCTGCGGGTGCTCACCTTCAACTACCGCCTCCGCAAAGCCAAAAGTGACCCTGGGCAACTCCAATCCATCACCGTACAACGCCCCGAAGGCAAAAGCACTTCTTTTGAATATTCCTTTGATGCGCTGGAACTGGGCTTAAAGCCTGGTGATGAATTGAGTTACTACTTCGAGGTCAAAGACAACGACGCCGTCAACGGCAGCAAAGCAGCGCGCACCGGGGTGATGATCTTCTCCATGCCCAGCATCGAAGAGATGGAAAAACGCGCCGAGCAAAACGACGACAAGATTAAAGATAACCTAAAGGACGCTTTGGCCGAAGCCAAAAAATTGCAAGAGGAAATCCGCCGCTTGCAAGAGAAGCTGTTGCAGGAAAAAGACATCAACTGGCAAACCCGCAAGCAATTGGAAAAACTGCTGGAGCGCCAAAAAGAACTGGAAAAACAAATCAAGGAAGCCCAAAAAGCTTTTGAAGAAAATAAAAAGAACCAGGAACAGCTCGGTGAAACCCCCGAAGAACTGCAAGAGAAGCAGGAAATGCTAGAGGAACTCATGGAATCCCTCGAAGACCCGGAGATGAAAGAACTCATGGAGAAAATCGAGAAACTCATGCAGGAAATGGAAAAAGACCAGGCCCTGGAGATGATGGAGCAAATGAAAGACCAGAACGAAAAGCGGGAGAACGAACTGGAACGCATGGAGGAACTCTTCAAACAATTGGAACTCGAACAGGAGATCAACAAAGCTGCGGATAAACTGGACGAGATGGCCAAAAAAGCAGGAGGAACTCAGCGAAAAAACTGAAGACAAAAAAGAAGCCGCCGAGCAACTGGAAAAACAACAGGAAGAGCTCAATAAAGAATTTGAGGAGCTGGAGAAAAAGATGGAGGACATCGAGAAGAAGAACGAAGAACTCGAGAATCCCCAGAAAATGGATGACCCCAAAGAGGACATGGAGGACATCAAGCAGGACATGAAGGACAGCGAAAAACAGCTGGAGCAAAAGCAGAACAGCAAATCCGCCAAGTCACAAAAAAGTGCTGCGCAAAAAATGAAAAACCAGGCCAACAAAATGCGCTCCCAGCAGCAAGCCAATCAAATGGAAGCGATGCAGGAAGACATGAAGATGTTGCGCCAATTGTTGGAGAACCTCGTCGGCCTTTCCTTTGACCAGGAAGACCTCATCAAGGGCTTGAACAAAACCGAAATCAATACGCCCCGCTACGTGCAGCAGGTACAACGGCAATTCAAAATCAAGGACGATTTCCGCGTGGCCGAAGATACCCTCAATGCCCTCAGCAAGCGGGTATTCCAAATTGAGTCTTTTGTGACGGAAAAGGTTTCCGAGATCAAAACCAACATGCGCGAAAGCCTTGAATTGCTGGAAGAACGGGAAAAAGGCATGGCCTCCGACCGCCAGCAACGCACCATGAAAGGCCTCAACGACCTGGCACTGATGCTGAGTGAAGTGCTCAACAACATGCAACAACAAATGTCGGGCATGATGTCGGGTAGCCAGATGTGCCAAAAACCGGGTCAACAAAAACCCGGCCAGGGCCAGGGCAATACACCCCAGGATAAAATGTCGCCCGGGCAGCAGCAACTCAACAAAGAGATGCAGAATGCCCGCGAAAAAATGAACCAAAAAGACGGCCAGGGTGGCCCCAATGCCAAAGAGTTTGCCCAAATGGCCGCCAAACAGGCCGCCATCCGCAAAGCGCTGGAAAAGCAATTGCGCAAACAGCAGCAGCAAGGCAAAGGCAGCAAGGAAACGCAAGACATCATTGACCAAATGGACCGCACGGAAACCGAATTGGTCAACAAGAAGTTGAGCAACGAAACCCTCAAGCGCCAACAAGACATCATGACGCGTTTGCTGGAACACGAAAAAGCCGAACGCGAACGCGAACTGGACGAAAAACGCAAGTCGGATTCGGCCCAAAATTTTGAACGCACAACGCCTCCGGCTTTGCAGGAATACCTGAAAAAACGCCGCTCCGAAGTGGAAACGTACAAGACGGTGTCACCTGCGCTGAAGCCTTATTACAAGTCTTTGGTTGAGGAGTATTTTAAGACCTTGAAGGAGTAGGAGTAGATTTACTCATTCTCAAAAAAGCGCGTATGTCTGGTAAGTTGGCTGTACGCGCTTTTTTATTTTTTAACTCAGTTACAATTTTTCACCGCAGAGGGGGGGGGGGGGGGGGGGGGGGAGTTTTGGCGCCCTTTTATCAAGATCCCATTATCTTTGGCTTGATCTTGTGCAAGATTTTCCTGGAGTACAAATTCCAGCCACCGCAGGTGGCAAACTCCTTAAAACTAAAAAACTCCGCGAAACTCCGCGTGCACTCCTTTTACTCTGCGGTAAAAAATGCGTAATATGAGTTTTTAAGCTAAAGCAAGTCTAAAATTTCATTTTGGCAATCCCCCCATTTTTCCCTATACTTATAGCCAAAATGAAAAACAGCCTACCATGCGAACCAAAATGTTTTGCTCGTTTTTGAGCCTCCTCATCGTTTTGACCCTATCCGCCCAAAGCACCCAAAAGCCCGTCCTCCACGGTCGCCATTGGATGGCGATCACGGGCAAACCACTCGCTGCCACCGCGGGCTCGATGACCTTCCAAAAAGGCGGCAACGCCATTGATGCCGCTTGTGCCATGCTGGCCGCAACCAGCACCATGTGGGACGTGCTCAGTTGGGGCGGCGAAACCCAGGCTTTGATTTACAACCCCAAAACCAAAAAAGTCATCGCCATCAACGCCTTGGGCGTAGCACCCACGGGCGCAACGGCTGATTTTTTCAAAAACAAAGGCCTGAAATATCCTCCCGGTGATGGCCCACTCGCGGCGGTCACCCCCGGAACGCCCGGCGGACTCATGACCATGCTGGCCGAATACGGCAAACTCAGCCTCAAAGAAGTACTCGCCCCCGCGATGCAACTCGCCGAAGGGTACCCCATCGAAAAACAAACCGCCGACATGATCGAGCGGAACAAGACCAAACTCAAAGCCTGGCCTTATTCCAAACAAGTGTTTTTGACCCACCAGGGACAAGAACGGGAAGCCCCCAACCCGGGCGAAATTTTTAAACAAAGCGACCTTTTGGCCACCCTCCAAAAACTGGTCGACACCGAACAAGCCGCGCTCAAGGCCGGGAAATCACGCAAAGAAGCCATCTACGCTGCCAACGAACGTTTTTACAAAGGAGACATTGCCCAGGAGTTTGTGCGCGGTTGTCAGGAACAGGGTGGACTCATCACTACCCAGGATTTGGCCAAATGGAAAGTGCTCATCGAAGAGCCTACCGTGACCGATTACAAAGGCATCCAGGTGTACAAACTCAAAGAGTGGACCCAGGGCCCGGCCATGTTGCAGGCCCTCAATATTCTGGAAAATTTCGACCTCAAAAGTATGGGCTACAACACCGCCAAGTACATCCACACGGTGTACCAGTCGATGAACATGGCCTTTGCTGATCGGGATTTTTATTACGGTGACCCTTACGTTGGTCCCGAAGAACCGATCAAAGGATTGTTGTCCAAAGAATACGCCAAACAACGCGCCAAATTGATGAATTTGGAAAAAAACGACCCCAAAGTCAAACCCGGCGACCCTTATCCTTTTGAGGGCAAAACCAATCCATTTTTGCCCGTTTTGGAAAAATGGAACCCTGGTCCGGCGACTTCAGCATTGGATCCCAACCGTGGCAATATGCTCAGCCCAGATTATCTCGCTGGTTTCTATGCGGGTACTACCTCTATCCAGGCCGCAGATGAAGAGGGTTGGGTCGTTTCGGTAACGCCGAGCGGCGGCTGGTTACCCGCAGTGATTGCGGGCAAAACTGGTGTAGGCATGAGCCAAAGGATGCAGGCATTTGTTCTGGATCCCGCCGAAAACCCCTTCAATGTGGTAGAACCTGGCAAGCGCCCCCGGGTGACCCTGACGCCAAGTTTGGCCCTGAAGGAAGGAAAACCATTTCTGTCCTTTGCCGTGCAGGGTGGTGATTCCCAAGACCAAAACCTCTTGCAATTTTTCCTCAACGTGGTAGAATTTGGCATGAACGTACAAGAAGCTTGTGAAGCGCCCAACATCAACAGCTTCCAAATGCGCAGTTCTTTTGACAACCACGATACCAAACCCGGAGACATTTTACTACACGAAAATACCCCGCCCTGGACCCGCAAGGGTTTGCAGGAGATGGGCTACAAACTCAGCTACGAAGCCCGTACTTCCGGCCCCATCAATGCCATCTACTTCGACTGGAAACACGGCAGTTTCTGGGGTGGATCGAGCAATCATGGGGAAGACTACGGAATTGGTTGGTAAAAACAGGGGTTTAGGGTTCGAGAGTTCGGGGTTCGAGGGTTGGCACACAATCCTGCTTTACCCCGAACCCCCGAACCATCGAACTCCCAAACCCCCAAACCCTACGATAAATGTCCAAACACATCCTCTCCGCCCTCCCCGAGCTCATCGAAGCTGGCCTCATCAGTCCCGCGACCGCTGATGAGATTGTGGCGTATTACGAAAAGAAGCGGGACCATTCGCCCAACAAAATATTGCTGGCTTTTGCCATTTTTGGGGCTTTGCTGACTGGCTTGGGTATCATCCTGATCATTGCCCACAACTGGGATCATTTCAGCCAGATGACCAAAACCATTTTTGCTTTTTTGCCACTGGTGATCGGGCAAGTCGTTGCGGGCTTTACCATTTTGAGAAAGTCTGGTAACATGGTCTGGCAAGAAGCCAGCGCCATTTTTCTTACGCTCTCGATTGGCGCGAGCATTTCGCTGGTGAGTCAGATTTACAACTTGTTGGGTGACCTGAGTTCGTTTTTATTCTGGTGGACACTGCTGAGCTTGCCCTTGATGTACCTGCTGCGTTCCTCGATGGCCTCGCTCTTGTTTTGGTGTGGTGCGGCCTATTACGCAGCCCAGGCGGGGTATTTTGAGCGTGGGCATTCCGCCAGCCCTTGGTATTGGTTGTTTGTGTTGGCGGCATTGCCGTATTACTATCAGTTGAGCAAACGGGCTGGGGCGAGCAATTTTGCCAATTTCCACCACCTGGTGGTGCCTATTTCGCTGGTCATCGTTTTTGGTACTGAATCCCACCACCATCCTTCTATTATGTTTTTGGCTTACATGAGCCTCTTTGGTTTGTTGCACTTGTTGGGGATGTGGATCAAAAGTTGGAGCCCGGAGAGCAACATTTCGGGGTACCAAATGGCAGGAAAATTGGGCCCTCTGGGGCTATTGATGTGGTTCAGTTTTTACAGTTCCTGGGGCGAGCTCCATTTTCGGAACAATCCTGAACCTTTCTGGATGGGCGTAGAATTCTTTTGGTTCCTTGGATTGTCAATCCTGTTTATTGCCCTTCAGCTTTGGTTGCAGCGTCAAAAAGCTGAGGTATCCAGCCATTTCCATTTGCTACCGTTTGCCTTTGCGCTGTTTTTTTTCATTTCCATGGTCCATCCCTTCGTCAGCACCGTACTGGTGAATTTGCTGCTGCTGGGTATTGGCATCGTAACGGTGGTAGAAGGCAGCCAAAAAAACTCCATCGCTACCCTCAATATCGGCATGTTGACCCTTACTGGCCTCTTGATTTGCCGTTTTTTTGACCTTAAAATCGACTTCGTCGTGCGGGGCATCCTGTTCATCATCGTAGGGGTAGGTTTCTTTCTGGGCAATTATTGGATGATCAAAAAGAAAAAGTCATGAACCAACAATATCGATTTGGATTGTTTGTGCTGCTCGCTCTGGTGCAGTTGTATTTTCCGGGAAAAATGGTGTACGACAGCAACAAGGTGTTGTGGATGGGGCAGGTTTTTAAGTTTGAAACCCGCCCCGTTGATCCGGCTGATCCGTTTCGCGGGCGCTACGTGGCACTCAATTTTGCAGCTACGCAATTTGAAGCCCCAACTGAAAGTGCCTGGCAACGCAATGAAACGGTGTTTGTCCTGCTTGAAACCGATGCTGAAGGCTACGCCAAAATCAAAGGCTTGAGCCGCAGCAAACCAGCGCAGCAGGAAGCATACGTATCGGCCAAAGTGAGCTACGTTTGGAAAAACCAGGTCACGCTATTTTACCCTTTTAGCCGTTTTTACATGGAAGAGGGAAAGGCTCAAAAAGCCGAAATAATCTACCGCAGGGTCAACGCTGGCTATGCGCTGGTAAAAGTGTATAAAGGTGAAGCGGTGCTGGAGGATGTGCTGGTGAAGGGAAAATCGTTGCGTGAGTTGGCACGGTAACATAATCCCTATACCCCAATGGGTTTTGACATGATCCTTTTCCGATGCTGCGTTCCCCACTTGTGCAAGGCCCCAATTACCTCATCCAGAGAGTGACCATAGTCGGTCAGGGAATATTCGATCACAACGGGGATGTTGTCATGAACGGTACGTTTGACCAGTTCATTCATTTCGAGTTCTCGCAATTCTTTTGACAGCATTCGCGCGGTAATTTTTGGAATTTCACGTTCCATTTCGTTAAACCGTTTGTTGCCCATCGACAATGAAATGATGATGGGGAGTTTCCATTTGCCATTCAACACATCCAGTGCATCGTTCACTGGGCGGATCCGCCCCATACATTCCTTGTGGTCCGTAGCTTCTAATTTCTTCATTGTGAATTTTTTATGTTTTAACTATACCAGAGTATACTACTATACAATAGTATACTACTTACAATTGTATAGCAAATGTACCTAATTTTGATCCAGATTTCAAATAACCATTAAAACAAACAACATGAAAAATCTGGTCTTATTGGGGCGCATTTGTTTTGCCCTGATTTTTATCCTGTCGGCTTCTGGGCATTTTAGTGCCGAAACCATCAATCGTGTAGCCGCCAATGTGCCATTTGCATCCGTATTGGTACCGATTTCGGGTGTTGTGGAGCTAATAGGAGCGCTGAGCATTTTGTTGGGATACAAAGCCAAATGGGGTGCCTGGCTCATCGTTTTGTTTTTGATCCCTGTGACCTTCACTTTACACCAGTTTTGGGCCATTGAAGACCCAATGGCTCAGCGAATGGACATGGTCAATTTTATGAAAAACATCGCGTTGTTGGGTAGCGCGCTCTTGATTGGATACTTTGGTTCGGGGCCAATGAGTCTTGATGCGATTGTTCAGAAAAAACCGGTATTAGCGCACTAGTCTGGGAAAGTAATCAAAGGTAGAAAGGGCTGTATAGGCAGATCCCTTTCTACCGATGGGTATAAGTTGTGTTTTCAGTGGGAGTTGGAAGGGGCGTGATTGACGAT